>DATMXS010000127.1:0-14861 GCA_035561355.1 Bryobacteraceae bacterium
CTCGGTCGGGTGCGCCCGATGAAACCTTTCCCCATCATGCAGCCCAATGTACCAGCCGTCGAGAAAGCTACGCTCGCTGACGATTACAAACGCCAAACCGTTAAGAACCGAGCGGGCCTCGAAGGCGTGGTCAGCCGCCAGGCACTCATCCTGTCCTGATGGCCCGCAGGTCATCGCTGGGTCGCGTTTCAGGACAGTGGCCGGTCTATGCGAACCGTCCCGCAGGTGAGGTCGCCCGTGAACAACTGACCGACCGTCTCGCTCGCCGGTACAATCGAGTACTAGATCCGGAATCTGCTCCGCAGTTGCCAGCCATTCCGACGCCCGCTCTTGCCAGCAGTTCGATGACGAGGCTTCCCAGAGAGCCACACTCCAAAACGACTACGTTCTTCGCAGAGAGGGTCGCCAGCCGGTCGGGCTGAGCGCGACAACGCCCATCGCCGGTCGATTCGCTTGACGTTAATCGGGACCAGCCCCGGATTCGAGCGGCCATAAACGCCCGGCGGGATAACTCGCCAGCCGAACGTGGTCGGGCCCTGGTTCAGAACGACGAACACACCAGCCTTATTCGGCCACCGCCTGGACGAATACCACGCCGATAGTTGGCCGGCTCGGCCGGTAATTGGAGAGAGCAGTTCGTCGAGTTGCGCGAAAGTCCTGGGCCAGGTGCGAGGAGTCCACCAGTCTTCCGCTGGGAGTCCCGCAGATCTTCAGGATCGGCCACGACCCCAAGGCAGACGTTGCCATGGTTTCCGATATGGGGCAGCACGAGACACAAACTCGCATCCACTTCCACGCGCACCGGGCTAAGTGGAACATCGTGAGGAAAAATGAGAGTCGGAATCCCTCCTTTTAGTACGGTATGTGTTTGCGCCAGCTTCCATACACGTGCTCGCCCCTCCTTTTTCATCGTTTCGATCCGTACCGCCTCGTCTGCCCCCAGCGATTCAAAATGCGCGGTCACCGCATCAAGCGCTGAGGGGAAGAGAGGCTTCAAATTCATGTGAGCGTGTTCGTCTTGCGGCCGATCGGAGTCACCGCCGTTGGATTTGACACGCGACGGAGCGGTTACTGCCAAACTCGTGAGCAGTGGGGACGTCTGTTTGGGCCGCCCGAGACTGTCGAGCCAGGCATCGGTGCCATCCTGACCAAAAACGCCCGGATCTGCTCCAGGCTCAACCCTTCCCCTGCTTGCATGCTGACGATCAATACCCAGCATGTGGGTTCACCCCTCCAGGCTCATCTTGCGTGAGACACGGCTGAACGACGTTTGCCGCTGGTTGGCCATGCGATAATCAAACGTTATGCGCAGTCTGCCAGCAGCGATTCTCGGCGTTTTCCTTTTTATTGCGGCGCCGCTCCTGGCCGACGATCCGATGACGAATCTTCGGGTCGAGGTCAGGACGCACTCGGATAAGCCGGTCGAACGTGCGAGTGTGATCGTCCGGTTTGTCGAGGGCCGCTCGGTCACGAAACTCGGCAAGAAGGTCGTCAAGAACTGGGAACTGCGGACGAACCAGGAAGGCGTGGCCAAGGTGCCGCTCGCGATGCCCCAGGGCAAGATCCAGATCCAGGTGATCGCGAAGAATTACCAGACCTTCGGCCAGGTCTACGACGTCGATGAGGAAGAGAAGACGATCGTAATCAAGCTCAACGCTCCCCAGCCGCAACACTCGGAACATCAGTAGCGATTGATGACAGCGAGCCGCTGCCAATCTGCGGTGTGCGTCAGCTACCCGGCTACGTTGACCTGTGGAATCGCGGCATCCGGACTCGCATAACGCCGCGCGTTGCGCATCTCTTCGGCCCGTAGCGCCAGCGCGGCGCGCTCGCAAAGAGCTAACCTGCGGGCCTCCTTAATCGCCGTGAGCGCCCGGGCGAGCAGTTGGGCCACCTCCGGGCTTGCCGGGGGCAGTGTGCGGACGGCTTCCTCCACTGAGGCCACGTACTCCGCCGTCCGCGAGCACGCATCGGCAAACCGTGCCTCCGAGATTGCGCGAAGGAGCGCGTGCGCCGGTGCCGTCACGAGTACGTCTCCGAGGCGGCGCGCATCGATTCGAACATGTTGGAAATGTAAATAGCCTGCTGCTCCAGCGACGCGATCAGGGCATCCGCCGCGGCCATCTGGGCGTTCAGGCGCTCCGTCAGAGCATCGATACGCGTCTGCTCCTCAGCGATCCGATCCTCCTGGTATGTGATCTGGCTGTCGAGCATCTGCTGTTCCGCGCCGATCAACCCGCTCGTTTCCGCAGTCACGGCGTTGAGTTGCTCGGTTGCTGCCTTCAGGAATCCACCCGTCTCAGCGGTTCCAAGGAAGGCGATCAGATCCGGGAAGCTCCCCTCCACCGCGTTCGAAAAGGCCGCGGCGTCAAACTTCATCAGGCCGTCTTTCCCGAGCTCCAGGCCGAGGTCTTTGAAGACGGCGAAGCTGCCGGAGGAAGAATGACTGGCGATTCGGGCGAGAGTCCGCGAGAGAATTCCCATCAGGCCGTTCCCCGTAAGCGCTCCCCCGCCCTGACCGCGGTGCTTCGCAATTTCGGATGCCGCGGCGTTGTACGCGTTCGCAAACACGCTGAGCGCGGAACTGATGCCGCCCGTCGATCGCTTGACGGTCGCGGTTGCCGCACCCTCAGCCAGGAGTTCAACCGTAAGGCCGGTCGCGAGGGTTACCTGTCGTGCCGTCGAACTCACGCTCTTGCCGTTAACCAGGTATGTCGCCGGCTCGCCCGCCGGTCCGATTCCGGCTAGGAACTCGCGGACCGTATCGTCGGCCTCCTTCGCTGAAACCGAGATACTGACTGGTCCCAGTTTCGTTGCCTCCACCGAGAGGCGATAGTCCGGGTCGCCCGGCGGTCCGACATTCACGGCCGTCGCGCGAACCGGCTTGCCGGATTTGTTTATCGCTGCCGCAATTTCGTTCAGGTTGTTTCCCGAGACCATCACGTCCTGTTCACCGCTGACTCTGAGGGTGAAGGACGTGATTGACGGGCTCAGGCTCTCCGCGGCTGGATCCGCTACTCGTACGAGCCAATCGCCTTCCGCGTCCGGCGCCATCGTGTTGGTATACGATCCGAGCGCGGTCACCTCGAAGCTGTACGCCCCCTCCATTGCTCCCGCGCTGATAGTCGCTTTGGCCACCGCGCCATCGGAGACGTGGGAGGAGTAGGAGCTCATTCCCGTCGAACTGCCGATCGACGAAAGCGCCGACTGCAAGGCGCCGAACGCCGTTTCGATGGACCGTAGCGCGCTCGCCTGCGAATCGAGCGAGGACTTCTGGGTTTCCATCAGCGTCTTGGGCAGGGACGCAATCAGCACCGACCGTTGCACGACTGACTGAAAGTCCGTCGCGTACCGGCTGTTGCCCGCGAAGATCCCGCTGACGTTGCTCACTGACCCGCCTCTCCCATTCCTGTCACCGCCGCCGGCGGCTTGTTCCCACCGGGTCAACTACGCTTCCCTCCACTGCCCATCCGCCGCACCCGCCGCTTGCCTACGCCACAGCCAAGAGCCGGACCGGCGCGTTCACCGGTCCGGCTCTTGGCTTAGTCAAGTGCGTCGAACTACCCGCGGAGCAGCGCGAGAACCGCCTGCGGGGCGGAGTTCGCCTGCGCCATCGCGGCCAGCGAAGCCTGCTGAAGCACCTGCGCCTTCGTCAGGTTGGCCGCCTCCGCCGCGACGTCGGCATCGCGGATGCGCGACTCGGCAGCCGAGAAGTTCGAAATCTGAGACTGCGCCAGTGTGATCGCATACTGCAGCTTGTTCTGGCCCGTTCCGACTTTGCCCTGCACCAGGCCCAGCGTCTCCACCGCGTCGGTGATCTTGGAAAGAGCCGCTTCGGCCGAACTCGTGTCACTCGCAGAGGCGTTGGACGGGCTATCGGCCGTCACGGCAGTGCCGGCGCCCAGGGTCCACACGTTGGTCCCGCTCGCGTCCATGTTTGTATCGACAAAGATGGAACTGGTGGCATCGAAAACGTCGTCTGCCTCGGTGTGCGTCCCCGAGTAAGTGAACGACTTATCGCTTTGCAGCACGACGTGCGAGGTGGCGTCTGCCGGATTGTCCACCTGCACCGCTTTAATCCCGAGCGTGTTGAGCTTGGAATTCAAGAGGTCCACCGTCGCCCCGAGCGTTGCGGCGTTGGTGCTATTCAGTTGGAAGCTGACCTGTTGGGTTCCGACCTTGAACGTCAAGTCTTCCGAGTTGCCCGCGGCGTAGCCGGTGAAGCTGGTGACGTTCGCGTTGGTCTTGTTCGTATACATCGTGTCGGAGTACCCGCCCGCGGCCGCACCAGCCGCGGTCAGAGCGAAGCTGCCGCCGGCCGCGTTTGCCTCCGCGGCGATCTCCACACTGAAGGCCACGCCGCCGGTGAACGCGAGTTCGGTTGCGGCGCCGTTCGTCGCCGTCGTCGCACTCAGCCCGTACTGGCTGATCACATCGTTCAACTGCGTCAGCGCCTCATCGGTCGTGATGCCGGTCGAGTCCGACGTACCTTTCACCGTCATCGTGAAATCCCGCTTCGTGCCGTCGGACTCCACGATGTGGAATGAGAACGCCTGGCTGGCCTGCGCTCCGTTGCCCTCGTACAGCTTCGTGACGCTGGTCAGGTCCTGCATGCCGGCGAACGTCGTGGTGGCGCCGCTATTGATCGAGGTGCCGCTCAGCGCCAGCGCGCTCGAATTCACCCGGTTCGCGGAACCGGACAGATCGATCATTACTTTCGAGTTTTCCTGCAACTCGCCGCCGCCGCCCGTGTACACCGAGATGCTCGTGTTGAAGCGTCCGCCGAACGAGCCTGAACCAAGGCCGATGTTTCCCGCCTGGCGGTCGATTTCACCGAGCAGCGCCTGGTACTCGTTGTTGAGGGTTGCGCGGTTCCCATTGAAGGTGCTCGATGCCGATTGCGTCGCCAGAGTCTTCAGCCGGTCCAGCATCGTCGAAACGTTGTTCAGGCCGCCGTCGATGATCTGCAACGTGCTGAGGCCGTCGTTCGCGTTCCGGACGCCCTGCTGCAACTCGGCCACGTCGCTGCGGAACTTGTTCGCCACTGCGAGACCGGCGGCGTCGTCGCCGGAAGCGTTGATACGGAAACCGGAAGTCAAGCGGCTGATCGTCCGGCTCTGGAAATCGCTATTGACTCTCAGGTTCTCCTGGGCAACCAGCGAGTTTACGTTTGTCTGAATCGAGAATGCCATTTGCTCACGTCCTGTGGTGATCGTCCCGGCATCCTGCCGGGTCCGGGTTCCCCTTGGCTATCGGGTGCCCGGCGCGTCTACCATCACTGCTCATATCGGTGCAGCCGCCGCCAGCTTGAAGATTTTTGATCCCGAGTCCTGCGGCGAACTGTGCGATGCGCTCCGGCGTGAGCAACACCGCTGCCCGCACATTCGCGTCTCGTGTCGCCTTCACCTCCCCGCGTACAACGGCGACGTGAGCCGGCGCGCTGATTCCGAGCTTCACGCGGCCCGTAGCGGTCTCGATCACATGGACCTCGATTCCATCGCCGATCAGGATTGAATCTCCGGCCCGGCGCCGCATCACAAGCACGCGCTGCCCTCCGGCGATAACGGCAGGCGTTCGCAATGTGAGTACTGCGGCTCCTCCTGGATCGCCTGAACTCCGAGTCCACTCTGAAGGTTGATGAGGACCGGCGCCAGCAGGTCTGCAGTAGGCGTGCCGTCGTCCCCGATCGAAATGATCCCGAGGCAAAGGACGTCTACTCCGATCTCGGGCTGCCTTGCACCTTCGAGCCCGATCAACCGCAAGTCCTCACTGGCGGCGGTTAGCCGGAACCCGGGCGCAATCGCCGGTACCGGCATAGTAATGAAGCAGAGGCGGCCCTGCGAGGCGCTCTGAAGAAAAGCTACAGGCCGGCTCGCAGTGTGATCCACGAGCAGGAAGCGGCGTTCATTCTCGAAACCCGGAAGGCCGGCGGGGAACTCGATTATCGAATCTTCCTCGAAGCCCAACCGGCCGAAGTGTGGCGTGTCGATTTCCGGCATGACAGTCTTCCATCGGAAGAACATGCCGGGAACCTTAGCCCTAAAGGTTCGCGGCGGAACTGCCGAAAGGATCTCTGGAGCCCGATATGGACCGCCGCTTTCTCACAGTTCTCGGTGCTTGCCTGCTCTTCGCCCTGGTGGTATCGGCCGTCTTTTACCAGGCGGTGGCGGGCGGGGGCCGCGCCAAGCCGCAGAAACCGAAGCTGCGCCCCGTCGTTGTCGCGGCCCGCGCGCTGCCCGTCGGAATCGTGGTCAAGCCGGCCGATCTCAAGATCGTTCAACTGGCGCCCGAACTCGCCCCGGGTGACGGGTTCACAAAGATTGGTGAGGTCACGGAACGCGCCGTCGTCTCGAGCGTTCTCCCCGACGAGCCGATCCGGGAGGCGCGGCTGGCGATGCGCGGAGCCGGCGTCGGGCTGGCGCCGATCATACCCACAGGAATGCGCGCGGTAGCCGTTCGCGTGAATGACGTGGTCGGTGTGGCGGGTTTCGTGCTGCCCGGGATGCGCGTGGACGTGCTCCTGACCGGACGTCCGCCCAAGTCCGACAACACGTTCACGAAGACCGTCCTTCAAGACATACTGGTCCTCGCGGCGGGACAGACAATCGAGCCGGACGTTCGCGGCAAAGCCATCAACACGCCCGTCGTCACACTGCTGGTCAGTCCCTCGCAGGCGGAAGTTGTGACACTCGCCGGCGAAGGACGAGTGCAACTCGTGCTCCGCAACACGGGGGATCGCTCGGTGGATGCCACGCCGGGCCGCGAAATTGTCGAGCTCTACGGCCGGCCCGTCGTTGCGCGAGTGATCGCGCCCCGGGTGCGTCCCGCGCCGCCGCCGGTTTTGGCGCCGTCGCCTCCGCCGGTCAAGACTAGCGAAGAAATCGTCGTAATCCGCGGCACCCAACGTTCCGTGGAGCAGGTGGCGATCCGAGAGCCGAAATCATGAGAGCCGCTTTCTTGCTCACTGCTTGTGTCGCCCTCTCCTCGCTGGCGCAGGAGCCGCGCACACAGGAACTCACGCTGACGGTGGGCCGGAGCGCTCTGCTCGACTTCGCGGCGGAGATCGGACGCATATCGACCAGCAACCCCGACATTACGGATGCCGTCGCCGCGTCCACACGCGAGGTGCTGCTCAATGCGAAAGCGCCTGGAACATCCACCGTCGTGATCTGGACCAGAGGCGGCGAGCGCGCGCTCTATCACGTTGCCGTGGAGCCGAACCTTGAGCCGTTGCGCCGCCTCATCTCCGGCACGTTCCCGAAAGAGCCGATCTCGGTTCAGGCGGCGCGCGATTCGCTGTCACTAAACGGAACCGTCACCTCGCAAGCCGTCGCGGATCGTGCGGCGGCCCTTGCCGCTCCGTTCTCGAAGACGGTCGTGAACAACCTGGCGGTCGCCCCCGGCGGGCCGGAGCGCCAGATTTTGTTGCGAGTGCGTTTCGCAGAGTTGAACCGAAACGCCACGTCGTCCTTCGGCGTGAACCTGGTCTCGACCGGCGCCTTGAATACTCCCGGGTCACTCACTACCGGGCAGTTCCAACCGCCCCGAGCGGCCGAACTTGCCGGGAGTATCGGGGCGTCGGCCGCCGGCGCGTCCACTAAGTTCACCATCTCCGATGTCCTGAACGTCTTTGCGTTTCGCCCCGACCTCAATCTCGCGGCGTTCATAAAGGCGCTGCAATCGCAAGGACTCCTCCAGATCCTGGCGGAACCCAATCTAGTGGCAGCGAACGGCAAGGAGGCCAGCTTCCTCGTGGGCGGCGAGTTTCCTGTTCCGATCGTGCAAGGCGGGCAGAGCGCCGGCGCGGTGACCATCGTGTTCAAAGAGTTCGGCATCCGCCTCACCTTCACCCCGACCGTGACGGACCACGGCACCGTCCGAATGCACGTCCGGCCGGAGGTCTCCACGATTGACCAGGCCAACTCCGTCCTCTTCTCGGGTTTCGTGATACCTGCGCTCGCCACCCGAAGAATGGAAACGCACATCGAACTTGCCGACGGCCAGAGCTTCGTCATCGCGGGCCTGATCGATGACCGCGTCACCGAGACGGTCATGAAGATACCCGGCCTTTCAAGCATCCCGCTTCTCGGCAACCTCTTTCGCAGCCGCCAGGAGAACAAAGCGAAGACCGAACTGATTGTGATGGTTACACCCGAAGTGGCGGCTCCCATAGCGGCGGGCCAGCCAGTGCCTCAGCCTGTGATGCCGAAGGAATTCCTGACGCCGCTGTTGGTCGCACCGCGCCCTCGGGAGCGTTCGTCCACCAAGCGCTGATGCCGACACTCATGAAGCCGCTTCCGGACGCCAACGCAGCGCCCCTTACGGCACTTCTAATCGCTCCCGACCGCGCCCTCGCCGGGCGGTTTTCCGCGGCGCTGCGGGTAAGCCGGGCGTTCCAAGTGCTCGCGGACCTCCGGACCTACCCTCCGCCCCAGGTGCTCGAGATGCGCCTGCGCCAATTGCAGCCCCAAATCAGTCTGATCGATTTGGCAACGGACCTCGAACGCGCTTCGGAATGCGTGCGAACAGTCACTGGACAAGGTGTCCCGGTCGTCGGGCTGCACACCCACAATGATTCGGCGGCAATCCTGCGTGCGGTACGCGGCGGGGCGAGTGAGTTCCTCTTCGACCCTTTCGAGGCAGTCATCCAGCAACAGGCGCGTGACCGTGTCGCACGGTTCATTGTGCCCCTAGCCAGCCCAGGACGCGAGCCCGGCAAGATTGCCGTTTTCGCCGCCGCAAAGCCTGGCGCCGGCGCCTCCACCCTCGCAGTGCATACTGCGCTCGCGCTCCAGCGGGACGGGCGCCGAGTCCTGCTGGCGGACCTGGATTACATGGACGGATCTGTCACGTTCTATCTGGGGCTCAAGCCCGAGCGGTCCTTCCTTGATCTGCTGGCGGGAGACGAATCCTTCGAGGCTTGGTCCAGTCTCATTCAGACTGCGCACCGGCTCGACGTGCTTGGGGCTCCGAAGTTCAATACCGCGGAAACAGCCGCCCCGGTCCGGCTCTCCGAGTTCCTGGAGCGCGCACGCCGGCTCTACGCGTGGGTGATCCTCGACCTGCCCCCGGTGTTCCACCGCCTGAGCCTGATGTCTCTCGCTCAGTCCGATTTCGCTTTTGTAGTCTCGAGCCCGGACTTGGCAAGTCTGCATCTGGCCAGGAGGGCGGCCGGCCTGCTCGGCGAGCTCGGCTTTGGCCGGGAGCGGTACAGGATACTCATCAACCGGGAGGACGGCGTTCAGGGGCTGACCACGGCCGACATGGCCCGCATCGTCAACTCGCCGGTAAGCGGTTTCTTTCCGAACGATTACTTTACACTCGAGCGGGCCACTTCCGCCGGCGAGCCGCTCGGCGCGGCCACGGCGCTCGGCCGGGCTATCGGCGCGTTTGCGCGCGAGCTCGCCGGCAGTGCCGCCGTGAGAAAGGCAACCTGACGTGCACCCGATCACACCGGAACCGTTGACTTGGGAACAGCGCATTCTTCAGCATTCCGAGCGCCCGAAAGGCCCGCTCCGCCCCGAGTTCCAGGAGCTGAAGTTCGCCCTCCATCGCAAGTTGCTGGACCGCATCAACCTGGAGGCCCTGGCTTCCATCGACAACGCGCGCGTGCGCCTGGAGGTGCGCCAGGCTCTTGTCTCGCTCATGGACGATGAACCGACCCTGCTCAGCGCACCCGATAAGCAGCAGGTAATCGATCAAGTGCTCGACGAGGTGTTCGGTCTCGGGCCGCTCGAAGCGCTGCTTGAGGACTCCTCGATCTCCGACATTCTCGTGAACGGACATCAGAAAGTGTACGTGGAACGCAGGGGGCAGTTACAACTCACTGCCGTCAGTTTCCGCGACGACTCGCACCTGATGCGCATCATCGACAAGATCGTATCGCAGGTTGGCCGGCGCATCGACGAATCCACACCGATGGTGGACGCGCGCCTTTCCGATGGCTCTCGCGTGAACGCAATCATCCCGCCGCTTGCGATCGATGGCCCAGCGATGTCCATCCGGCGCTTTAGCCGGGACAAGCTGATGCCGAGCGATCTCGTGGAGAAGAAGGCTTTGACCGAGGGCATGGTGCAACTGCTCGAAGCCGCCGTCAGAGCGCGGCTCAACATTATCATCTCGGGCGGCACCGGGGCGGGCAAAACTACGCTTCTCAACGCCCTCTCCGCCTTCATCGCCTCGAAGGAACGCATCGTCACCATCGAAGACGCGGCCGAGTTGCAACTCAAGCAGCCGCACGTGGTGCGCCTGGAGACGCGCCCGCCCAACCTTGAAGGGCACGGAGCGATTCGCCAGCGCGAGCTCCTCATCAACAGCCTTCGCATGCGGCCGGACCGCATCGTATGCGGCGAAGTCCGCGGCGAGGAGGCTCTGGACATGCTTCAGGCGATGAACACCGGTCACGAGGGCTCCCTCACCACCATCCACGCCAATACTCCGCGGGATGCGATCTCGCGCTTGGAGGTGATGGTGTCCTGGGCTTCGGCGAATATGCCGATGAACGTCATTCGACAGCAGATTGCGGGCGCCGTGCACCTTATTGTGCAGGCAGCGCGCCTCTCGGACGGATCGCGGAGAGTCGTGAGTGTAACCGAGGTTACGGGGATGGAGGGCGACGTCGTGACCATGCAGGATCTGTTTGTCTTTGAGAAACGAGGGCTGACCCCGGAAGGCCGGGTCCTCGGCGCATTCGCCTCGACAGGCATCCGGCCGAAGTTCTACGAGAAGTTACTGGCCGCAGGAATCCGTCTCAATTCGGAAATGTTCGACGAACTCGTGGAGGTTTAACCCTAGTCTGCCGATAAGAGCGGTGTAGGCGCCGGAGAGTGGTTGGAGGTGGGCAGGTTGGGTCTATTTGTACTGATGCTGGTGCTGTCGTGGGCAGCCGCCTTGGGCGCGTGGTGGATGTGGAATCGCGCTCGCAAGGCGTCCGATCTTGATCGCATCCGAAAGCGTCTCGCATCCGCGTCCGGTGCGCCAGCCAAAGCACAACCTCAATCGCCCGCGCTGATCCGGCGCGAGGACCGTTCGGCGGGTCGGATGGTGCTCGGCATTCTGCAGCGGCTGAAGCTTACGCCGCGTCTGAAACTGCTACTCGAGCAGGCGGGCCTGAAGTGGACGGTGCCGCGCTCGGCGCACGGCTCGCTCGCCCTGATGCTGACGGGTTTCAGCGTCACATGGTACGGCGCCCCCGCGTTTAGGGCCGCGGCGCCAGCGGTTGCGCTGCTCTTCGGTGCTATGCCGCTGCTTCATGTGTTGCGGCTGCGCCGGGCGCGCCTGCGGAAATTCGAAGCGCAGTTCCCGGAGAGCCTGGAGTTTCTGGCGCGCGCTATGCGAGCGGGCCATGCATTCTCGGTTTCATTGGAACTGATCCATTCGGAGTCTCAAGAGCCGCTCGCGGGCGAGTTCCGGCGGGTGTTCGATGAGCAGAACCTCGGCATGCCGCTCGATGTCGCGCTGCAAAACATGGCACGGCGCGCGCCGTCCATGGACGTGCATTTCTTTGTCTCCGCGGTTCTGCTCCAGAAACGCACCGGCGGCAACCTGGCTGAGGTGCTCGAAAAGCTTGCGCGCTTGATCCGGGAACGTTTCAAACTGCGCGGGCGTATTCGAGCGATCAGCGCGCACGGAAAGATGACTGGCATGGCGCTCTCGATGATCCCCATCGGCGTGGGCGTGATCATGTGCTACATCAACCCGGACTATGCGCAGTTCTTCGCCACCGACGAAACCGGCAACATCCTGTTGGGCGGGGCGATCGGCCTCCAACTAATCGGTTACGGCGTGATCAAGAAGATCACCTGCATCGAGGTTTAGCGTGGAGTTCCTGGCCGCAGTCATTCTGTTCGCAACACTCGCGACGGGCCTGACGTTCTTTATGTCCCGGTTTTGGGCACGGCCGAAGGCGGCGATCGATCGCGTCACCCGGGCAGCGGCAGAAGCGCACACGCAACCACCGCAGCACCCGAGCCTTGTCTTCCGTGACCTGGTCAAACGCCTTGGTGCATTGGTGCCCAAATCGCCCGCGGACAGCACCGTGGTGCAGCAGCGGCTAGTAAAGGCGGGCTTCAGGGCATCCGCGGCGGTGGGTACGTTCTACGGAGCGAAAGTCACGCTGGCTGCGGCTGGTGTCCTGCTCGCGACTGTCGCCTCGGTACGCTCACCCGTCGCGGCCGAACGCAAGCTGATGACCATTGCGGTAGCGGCCGCCGCGGGATTCCTCGCTCCGAACCAGTTCGTTCGCATGGCGATCCGCCGCCGGCAGAGGCAGATTCGCAGGGGGCTGCCGAACGCGCTCGACCTTCTCGTCGTGTGTGTCGAATCCGGCCTCGGGCTGGACCAGGCGATCGTACAGGCAGCAAAGGAACTCGAGCACGCGCACCCGGAAATCAGCCAGGAGTTCACGCTAGTAAACCTGGAACTCAGGGCCGGCAAGCGCCGGGTCGAGGCGCTACGTAATCTCGCGGACCGCACTGGAGTGGATGAGCTCAAGAAACTCGTCGCCGTGCTCATTCAGGCGGACCGGTTTGGAACCGGAGTGGCCCAGAGCCTCAGGTCGCACTCGGAGTACATGCGTGTGCAGGCGCGCCAGACAGCGGAGGAGAAGGCCGCCAAGTTGGGCGTCAAACTCGTGTTCCCGATTTTCTTCTGCATATTACCGTCACTCTTCGTGGTGACGGTTGGACCGGTGATGGTAAGAATCAGCCGGGAGCTACTCCCGATGATGAAGAGCATATAGAGGAGACTCACATGGACGCTACAACATTTCGGATTCTATGCGCCGTATTTGCAATCGCGCTGCTCGGCCTGATTATCATCCGCCGCCGCAAGCAACCCGAATAGCCGCCGGCGCGGGCGCGGCCGGCGCTGATCGGGTCATCGAGTGTGCCGAGCACGTTCGGTAGCTCGGGGGTGAACGCCCCCTCACAGCCTGATGGAGCCGAAGTCATAGCGAAGCGCAACGGTGTTCCGGTGATGGAGGGTCTGAGACAAGCGTGGAGCAAACGGACGAGCTGATGAACAAGGAACGGGATCTGAGGCATACAGTGTCGGACGAGCGAGCACGTGACCGCGAAGTCCATATCCATCAAGAGCACTGGTCGTAAATTGGGCGGTTGCGTGTGGGAAGGCGGTCGGGCTTACCTCGGGAGATCTGCCGTTTGTTCCGGAATCAGGACTAAGCGTGGAGCGATTCACCTTGACCGGCAGACAGCGCAGGAGGCACGCGAGTGCTGAAGGCCCGAACGCTTCCCGAAGAAGGGATGGGATTGGCGAGCAAGCGGCGCGACTCATGAGCGACAGGCGGCAGAAAACCCAGCTACAGGTACAATTGGCCTTCCCGGTAGAGAGTAGGGGTGAAAGCCCCTTCAAGCCGAACTCGTTGGACACGCGCCTGGGCACAATCACAGTCCAAGTACCCCAGACCCGCCGGGTGGAGTTCTACGGTTCGGCGCTGGAACAGAGCGCTCGCGCGAGGGGTCGCTGCGCGATTCCCACAGTTCAGGACTGGTCCGCCGGCGCAAATGCAGCGCTTCCTGGCGCTGTTCAGATACACCAGACCGAACCTGGCGCACGTCGAACCGGCGGCCGATCTGTAACCGCCTCGGTCTCACCTCAATCCCGCCAAACTCGCGTGCCGGAACAGCACGCCGGACGCGGTGAACAACGCCACGAAGATACCATGTCCGATGGCCATATTCCGCGCAAGGTCGGGCGGCGCGCCCGAAGGCAGCATCACGGCAACCAGCGCAAGTGTCGCCGCCATCACGAATAATGTGAGAGCCAACCCTCGCGCCTTCAGCCGCGCCAGACAGGCCCCAACGGCGCCCACCGCGAGCACGCTGTAGTACACCAGGTTCGCCGGATTTCCCGAGTCCGCGACATGGACCATGTTGGACCACCCCAAGGCGAACCCGGCCACCAGCGCGACACCAACACCCGCCTTGTAGGACCACGCACCCATCTTCCTCGCGATGACCGCATACACCATCCCCGTCGCGAAGAATAGGACATACAGCCTCACGAAAGCTCCCGCGGGCCAGTTCCATCCCTCTACCACCTGCGATGCCACGAGCGGCACCATCAACACAGCCAACGCCCCCAGCGCCACACGCAGCATCGTCTTTCCCAGTTGCGACATATGAGTTGCGTTCTCCCTAACGATTCCCACCGACGTCTCGAAAAAGATCCACAGCGCGAGCCCGTACAGTCCCCGCTTGGTGTCACTGTGCTCGCGGCACAGGTCGCAAAATGTCTGCGCCATCCCCTCGCCGAACCGCTCGCGGAAAGGCCGCGGATACAGCCGCAGCAGCATCGCATACCACGTCCGGTAGTGCCGGCCCGCGACGTTAGTGGCCATGCGCCAAACGTCCTTCCGCCATCGCCACCACGGCGCGATACCGCTTCATCTCCGCTTTCAGCGCCGCCCGCCCCGCGCCTGTGATCTCGTAATAGATCCGCCGCTCGTCGTCCATCTCCGGATCGACCCGCTTATCGCTTTCCCGGATCAGCCCGGCCTCCATCATCCGCCCCATCGAGCCATACAGCGTCCCCGGTCCCATCTTCACCTTGCCCTGCGAATCCGCCTCCACCTGTTTCATGATCCCGTACCCGTGCCGCTCCCCCGTCGAAAGCGCCAGCAGGATGTGCAGCACAGCGGGAGTCAGTGGAGCTTGCGCCGTGTCCTTCTTGGCCATGCTCCAACACTATATCCGTCACGGATACATGCCAAGCCCAACTGAGTGGTAGGTGGGCGGATGCCCTCATCCGGAGCCGGACAACCAGGTACGGCTTGGGTTCGCCGACTTCGTCCTTCATTCGTTCTCTCCATCGCCTTACCGGGAGAACGCCTCCTCCATTTC
>DATMXS010000128.1:0-8973 GCA_035561355.1 Bryobacteraceae bacterium
GACCTTCTGACAGGCCTGTCGCAAGAAGATGCTCGCGCCGTGATGTCGCTCGGGGCAACAAGGTTTCTATCGGGCGGATCGGAACTCTTTCATCTTGGCGATCGCGCCGATAGCCTGTTCCTGGTGGAGCGCGGACGCGTCCGGCTCACCCTGCCGATGCAGGTCCGGGGAAGGGATGAGGATGTCCTGGTGGAGGAAAGGAGCACCGGCCAGACTGTCGGCTGGTCGGCTCTGATTCCGCCGTACCGGTTCACGCTGAGCGCCACCGCGCCGGTTGATACCGACGTGATCGCCATCTCGCGCGATGCGCTGCGCGCATATTTCGCCGCCCACCCCGACGTGGGGAATGTGGTGTGCCTCAACGTGGCCGCCGTGATCGGACAGAGGCTTCAACTCTTTCAGGCCATGTGGCTGCGGGAGATGCAGCGCATGGTGGAACTGCGTTGCGCGTGAGGAGGCGGCTCATGCGGATGGCGATCCTAATCATCCTGGGCTCGGCGATGTCGTTCGGGGCGGAGACCCTCCGCAGCGTGGCCTCGCCGCAGCAACCCTCCCAGCGCCGTGTCGAAGAACACCTCGAGGTGCCTCCACCGCCGTTTTCGGAAGGTCTGTTTCCATGCTCGGCGTGCCACGCGGATCTCAAACCGAATCCGGTTCGCCGCGTATTGTCAGAGATGCACACGGATGTCGTCCTGAAGCATGACGAAGGGCATCGATGGTGCCTGGATTGCCATGACGCCGCGAATCGCGACTCGCTTCATCTCGCAAGCGGCGAACGCATTTCATTCGACGAATCCTACAAACTCTGCGGGCAGTGCCACGGCGAAAAGCTGCGCGACTGGCGGGCGGGCGTGCACGGCCGGCGAACGGGCAACTGGAACGGCGCCAAGCGGTACCTGCTCTGCGCCCACTGTCATAACCCCCACCAGCCGCGTTTCCGAGCGCTCCAGCCCGAGGCTGCGCCGAAGCGGCCGAGCCGGATCCAATCAGTCCACGACGAGAGGACACCCAATGGAACCCGCAAGTGAATCCGGAAAAATCACGCGCCGGCACTTCGGTTCGTGCGCGGCCGCGGCGGCAGCCGGATGGCTGCTGACGGCTTGCGGTCCGCGACGCCTGCACGAGATGCCGAAGGCGCGGCTCAGGAAAGCTCTTGATGACCTGGAGCGTGAGTACAGCGAGCGCTATCACGAAAAGGTAGCGGTATCGGGCGCGCCAGCCCTCCCCGGAGTCGAGTTCGCCTACGCGCTCGACCTTTCGCGCTGCATCGGCTGTCGGCGCTGCGTCAAGGCGTGCTCGGAAGAGAATAACCAGTCGCGCAATCCGGAAGTGCAGTGGATCCGGGTTCTCTCTATGGAGAAAGACAAGGGCGTGGATTTCGCGCACTCGGAACCGTATTACGAGCCTTCGGAAGTGCCGGAAGAAGGTCACTTCTATGTGCCCGTAGCTTGCCAGCACTGCCGGAACGCACCGTGCACGAAGGTATGTCCGGTAGGTGCCACCTGGACGGAGCCCGACGGCATCGTAGTCATTGATTACGACTGGTGCATCGGGTGCCGCTACTGCATGGCCGCGTGTCCCTACGGAGCGCGCCACTTCAACTGGGCTGCGCCCTCCATCCCGAAAGGTTCGCTGAATACGAACACCCACTACCTCGGGAACCGGCCGCGCCCCAAGGGCGTTGTCGAGAAATGCACGTTCTGTATCCAACGCACTCGCGCGGGCCGCTATCCCGCTTGCGTCGAGGCGTGCCCCGTGGGCGCCAGGAAGTTCGGCAACGTGCTCGATAAGGACAGCGAAATCCGCTACATCATCGAGCACAAGCGCGTACTCGTCCTGAAGCAGGAACTGAACACGGTTCCCCGTTTCTTTTACTTCTACGCAACTTGAGGAAACGCCCGTGAACACCATTCGTTTGTTCTCCAGATTCGCCCGCGGAAGCCTGAGGCTGATTCTCGACGGCCCGAAGTCCTACTGGCTCTGGCTCGCCTTCCTCATCGTGCTGATTGCGTCGGGGGCCTTAGCCTACGCTGCCCAGGTAAAGACCGGGCTAGCGGTCACGGCGATGCGGGACCAGGTGAGCTGGGGATTCTACATTGGAAATTTCACGTTCCTGGTCGGAGTAGCAGCAGCGGCCGTCATCCTCGTGGTCCCCGCCTATATATACGATTGGAAGCCCATCCGCGAAATCGTAATCTACGGTGAGTTGCTGGCGATCAGTGCGATCGTCATGTGCCTTCTTTTCGTAATGGTGGACATCGGCAGGCCGGACCGGTTCTGGCACATGATTCCGCCTTGGGGACGCTTGAACTTCCCGCAATCCATCCTCGCGTGGGATGTGCTGGTGCTCAACCTGTATTTTGTGATCAACTTCGCCGTCGCGACGCACATCCTCTACCGCGCGTTCCACGGCCGCGGGTACGCCAAGCGGCTGGTGGTTCCGCTGGTGCTTCTGTCCATTCCGATGGCGGTCGGGATCCACACCGTAACCGCATTTCTGTACAACGGACTGGCCGCGCGCCCGTACTGGAACTCGTCCATCCTGGCCCCGCAGTTCCTGGCCTCGGCGTTCTGCTCCGGACCGGCGATTCTGTTGATCGTGCTCCAACTCCTCCGCCGTTTTACGAGATTCGAAATCCAGCAGCAGGCCATCTGGAAGATTGCGGAGCTAATGGCCTACGCCATGTTCCTGAATCTGTTCCTGCATGGCGCGGAGGCATTCAAAGAGTATTACTCCGGCACCGAGCACCTGCTGTACACGCGTTACTGGTATGAGGGCCTCGGGGGCCACCGCACGCTGGTGCCCTATGCGTGGTCCGCGGTGGCGCTGAACGTGATCGCGTTCGGCCTGTTCATCGTTCCGGCCGCGCGGCGCCACTGGCTGACTCTCAACCTCGGGTGCCTCGCCACGTACGCAGGCGTGTACATCGAAAAGGGGATGGGTCTCATCATTCCGGGCTTGACGCCGGATGCGCTGGGGGAGATTTACGAATACTACCCCACCCTGACCGAGTTACGAGTTGCGGCAGGCATCTTCGCGTTGGGCTTCCTGATATTCACGCTGATGCTTAAGGTGGCCGTGCCCATTTCGCTCGGTGAATTCAGCGGGACAGCGGACTTGGCTGCAGGCGCCGTGCCTGCGCCTCCCATGGCCGGGATCGACCGGGAAGTTCCCGCACCGATCCCGGCCGTTCCGGCTGTTTGAGCGCTGCGAGCTTCACTTCAGCGTGATATTGCTAACCATCTGGAGTCGAGGTTCTGCGCAATTGCGCGAGGCCCCGGCCGAGGGCCACGCGTTTGCCGAGACTTGGGATGCTGCGCTCAACTGTTGCGGTGTTCGTTTCAGGACACGGCGGCGCAGCCGGTGAGTCCGCCTCAGTCCGCGGATGGTCTTCCTTTCGTGATCGCTTCGACCGGTTACGGCGCTCGACCGTTGGAGGCAGCGCTTCGCTGATCGTTCTCAATCGCCCTTCCGCATTGCCCAGTGCGGATCGCAACCGTGCACGCTCCGCGCGCAATTCGGCGATCTCGCTCTCGAGGACGTCGAGCATCTCAAAGATGGTCATGCTTGTTTCTGCGACTCACGGCGGTCCCGCTGAGCACTCGTAATGCCCCCGCTCTCCAGCGTTGATCTCCCAAGCTGCTTCCCGCTCCGCCGGCGGGACGGAGTGCAATACGCCATGATACCCACGAAATGCCAGCCGCGCGCCGCTGATCTTGATTAGGAGATGGGTTGTTGATTCGCCGCAAATCAGCGAGGCGATCACCAACCCGGATTACCCATGTGTTCCCCTTTTTTGGGTCCCGGCACGACAGAATGGGTAAGTCCCGAGGAGGAACGTCCAAACGTGAGCAGGAACTTCTCCCGAAGAAATCTGATGCAGTTCGCTGGCGCCGCCGGAGTAGCCTCGACGGTGACGCCGCAGTTGGCCCGGGCGGCCAGGCTGTGGCCCGTCCAAACCATGGGCGAAGGCGTCCCCAAGATCTGCGCCTACGCCGGCAGCACGGCGGCCGCCAACCGCGCCTTGCAGCAGGTCGGCGTTTATCACGTGATCGGTAGTGGTGGCGGCGGAATGCCCTGGACCGAGGAAGGGATCCGGAGGAACATCACCAGCCTTAAGGAACAAGGGATGACCGTGGTGAACGCCATGATCGGCGGAATGAACGATATCATCCGCGGCGGGCCGAATCGTGATCGGCAGATCGAGAACATCATCAAGTCGACTCAGGCGGCCGGCAAAGCCGGGCTGCCCTGCATCGAGTACAACTTCTATGCCCACCGCCTGACCGAGGGCTATGAGGAGGAGATCGGACGCGCCGGCTCTGGACTGACCCGCTTCAACTATGCTCGCGTAAAGGACCTGCCGCCCCTCGAACAGACGGGCGCGCATTCGCTAGAGGACCTCTTCAAGCGTGCCGAGTATTTCCTCAAAGCCGTGATTCCTGAAGCGGCAAAGGCCAACGTCCGCTTCGCGCTGCATCCGAATGATCCGCCGGCCCCGGTTTCGCGCGGATCCCAGCAGTTGTTCGCCTCCCTGACCAACTGGAAACGTTATCTGGACCTGGTGAAAAGCCCGTACAACGGCATCACGTTCGACTGCGGCGTTACGCGCGAAATCGGCGAGGATCCGGTGGCGGTCTGCAAATATCTGGGCGGGCGCGACGTGATCAACCATGTCCACTTCCGCAACGTAACCGTGCGCCAGCCGTATGTGGACTACACCGAAGTCTGGCTCGATGAAGGCCAGGTGAACATGTTTGAGGTCATGAAGGAATTGGTGCGTCAGAAGTATTCGCGCAGCCTCCTGCCGGAACACCCTCGCGCCATCGACCTCGACCGCGAACGGGGCATTTCCGGCCAATACGCGCGGGTCGGCGGCGGCGGCTTCGGCGGTGAGATCTACAATTACGGCTTCACCAAAGCGATGCTCTTGGCCGCACTATCGCAATAAAAACGGAAGGTTGAGCCAGGCAAGTGCGGACCGCCGCCTGTTGAGTTAGCATCGTCAAGTGGACGAACACGCGACTGGCGGTTCCCCTTCACTGATCAATCGGAGGCTGAGGATGTCTGAAACAAGTCGTCGCGGTTTCTTGACGAAGGCAGCGGTTCTTGGAGCGCCCGCCCTAAGGACGGCTTGGAGCCAGCACGGTCCGAACAATGAAATCAGACTAGGGGTGGTGGGCTTTCGCGGTCGCGGGCAGGACCATTACCGCACATTTGCGAAGATTCCCGGCGTGACTGTAGCGTTCCTGTGCGATATCGATGAGCGTCTCTTCCCCGGCGCCGTCCGGGAGATCGAATCGCTCGCAGGCAACCGGCCGGAGACCTTTACCGACCTGCGCAAGATGCTTGAGCGCAAAGATCTCGACGCTATCTCCATCGCCACGCCCGACCACTGGCACGCCCTTCAGACCATCTGGGCCTGCCAGGCGGGCAAGGACGTCTATTGTGAAAAGCCGGTGTGCCACAACCTCAAGGAAGGCCGCAAGATGGTCGAGGCCGCGCGCAAGTACGGCCGCATGGTCCAGACCGGCCTGAACCGCCGCAGCGAGTTGCGCAATCAGGCTGGGGTGAAGTTCGTCCGTGAGGCCTCATTTGGTAAGGCTTATCGCGCGAAGGCGGTCGTCTACCGTGGCCGCGTGAGCGTCGGCCGTGTGCAGGAATCATCGATCCCGCAAGGCGTCAACTGGGACCTGTTCCTCGGCCCCGCGCCCTACCGCGCCTTCTCGCTGAACCGTTTTCATTACGCCTGGCATTACTATTGGGACACCGCCACCACCGAGGTCGGCAACAATGGGGTCCATGCCATTGACATCGTCCGCTGGGCGCTCAACAAAAATGTCCATCCGGTAAAGATCCACTGCGCCGGCGGCAAGTTCGCGGACGACGACACCGATCAGGAGACGCCTAACCTTCAGAACGCCGTGTTTGAGTATGCCGATGGCACGCTGGTCGATCTGGAAGTGACCACGCTACCCAGCCCTACATTTGGTGGCGTCCACATGGGCGAATTCTTCTACACTTCCAACGGCTACATCACGTCGGCCAAGAACTGGTCCGCGGTCCGGGCCAACTTCACCCCCGCAACCAACCCCGATCCGCCCTCGGGTATCTCGTTGCGGGCGGTTAACCTGAGCTTCCCCGGCATAAAGTATGTGGACGGTCCGGCCATCCCGGACATCCCTGGGCCCGAGGTCAGCCACTTCCAGAACTTCATCGATTGTGTCCGATCCCGCAAGCGCGAGGATCTCCACTGCGAGGTTCTGGAAGGGCACATGTCCACTGCCCTTTGCCACCTGGCCAATATCGCTTTCCGCACGGGGCGCAAACTCAACTTCGATCCGGCCTCGGAAACCTTCCCGGGCGATGCCGAAGCCAATGCCCTGCTCGGCCGCAAGTACCGTGAGCCCTACGTGCTCCCCGAACAAGTTTAGAGCGCCGGTTCAGTGTTTCACGGTGGCAGGTTTTAAGAATCGGTCGAACCAGTCAAACGCATCGGCCTGCATTGCGCGGTCGAACTTGTGGCCGCCGCCATAGTAGATCGCCCGGTACCGTTCGGTCGCGTTCGCCCGCTTGAACGTGTCGGCTATCATAGCGTCGGCGCGCTGCATTTCCGTAAGCGTGTAAAGCGGATCTTCCTTGCAATTGAGAACCATCGTCGCGGCGGGAGCCCGCAACGCAAGGATTTCCGGGAAATCCAAATCTTTCGGCAACAGGGGGACGTAGGTCATCCATGTGTGCGTGAACGCTTTGTCGAGTAGGAAATCCCGCCACGTCGTCATGAAGCCAACCGCGACCGCCACCTTGACGCGGTCGTCCAGTCCTCCTAAGAACACCGTTCGCATCCCCCCGCCCGACAGCCCTGCGCATCCGATGCGCGAAGCATCCACATCCGACCGGCTGCACAGGACATCCAGTGCCCGCTGATCTTCCACAAGGTAAACACCCGGCCATGTTGTTCCCGCTGACAGAAGGCTCTTTTCCATGACGTGCTCGTGGGCGGAGGCGAAAGCGTTATATTTCGCGATTCCGTCTAGATCCTCGGGCATTGGGTCTACTCCTCCTTCCTGGATCTGCGGCGGCACATCCCGCACCATCACCCTGCGGCTGGCGAACGGAAACGTGTCGTGAACCAACACAGCGTATCCTCGCTTCGCGATCTCGTTCGCCCAGGCGACACCTTCGTAGTAGTTGGCCTGGTGTGTTTCCTGGATGGCCCACGGGGTCGAGTCCGTTCTTGTGATCTTGCGCCAACCCAGGAATTTGTTGGCGGCGTGATCGTGTAGCGCCAGAATACCCGGCAACGGCCCGCGCGCACCGGAGGGCTTCAGGAGAACCGCCTCCGTCTTCGGTCCCGATGGCAACTGCCAGGTCAGAAACTCGATATCCAACCCGTCATATGTCGTGCGCCCGGTGATTGTGACAGCCGGCCGGCCACCGAGATCGACAGGAGCGATGCACTCGAGCGCGCGTCTGCGTGCCGCTTCCCGCCACTCCGACACGCTCTTCCACTTGCCCGTTCGAAACGACAGGCGCGCCGGGCCGTCCCCCAGCACCTTGTCCGCAAGCCACGGTCCGTAGCTGCCGATCTGATTTACCCTGGGCGCGGTCGTTTGTCCGGACAGCACAAGCGCCAAAACGACGGCGGTGAAAACAACAGCGGTGCGCTTCAAGTTCATGTTCTCTATTGTGGACACGATTCGAGAGGATGGGACGGCTATCAATGAGGGCGGTGCCCGGGCCGGCAGGTCGTCAGCCGGAACGACACATCCTGCAGCGGGGCTAACCCACCCCGTCCACCAGATACTCACGCCGCTCCTCTGGTGTAAGTTCCCTCGTCAGCCGTTCGCTGGCCTGCGCAAGCATGGCTTGGGTGTTCCAGGTCCAGATCGGGGCCTCGGGTTCGTTTGCCGCCACCACGATCGCGCGCCCTTGCGAGCAGAAGGCCACCGAGCCGCCCGCGTTCCGGTGCGGAATGCGAACGAGCTCTTCACCGTTCCCACAGTTCCAAACGCGAGCCGTGCCGTCGCGGCACACGGTCGCAAGTTGCTCGCCGTCCGAGCTGATCGCAATGCCGGTCACCGGCGCCGAATGGGGCAGGGAAGCGGTCTCTCTGCCGGCTCGGTCGAACAGCTTGGCGGTGTAGCCGGATGCCGTCGCGATGCGCTCGCCATCCGGGCTGATCGCCACCGCCTCCACCGCTCCCTCGTGGCGGATCACCAGCAGTTCGGCGCCCGAGTCCGCCGCCCACAAACGCGCCGTCCCGTCCCAACTCGCGGTCGCCAGTAGGGCATTCGTCGAAAGCGCCACGTCCGTCACTTCACGCTCGTGCCGGAACTCCGCAGGCGCTCCACCCCGAATGTCCCAGATGCGAGCGACACCGTCGAATCCCGCAGTCGCCAGCCGGTTCCGGCCGCCAAAAGCTAACCCCCCGATCCCCGAAGGATGCTCCAGCCCCGCCATCAGCCGCCCTGAAGCAACTTCCCAAACCGACGCCCTGCGGTCCCCCGGACTCGCCGCCAGCAACTCGCCGCTGTCATCCAGGGCCAGAGCCCGGGCTGGATAGGCTTCCGCAAAGTCCGCGATCACCGCACGCGATTCCGCATCCCAAACGCGAGTCCGCCGGTCCTCTGAACTGGTCGCAACGCGCTGTCCGTCCGCGCTTGCCGCCACGGCCAGCACGGCCTTCGGGTGGAGCAGTGCGCCGCGAGCCGTCTCCATCTGCCAGACAGTCACGCCTGCGTCCGGTCCGGCGGCGATGATCTCTCCGTGTGGGCCGAGCGCCGCCGCCCCGAGCGCCGCACCGTGCTCGCAGCGAGCCACTTCCTGCCCGTCCGCCAACCGCCAGACACGAATCAGTCCCGATTCCGCCGCCGCCATCAGGAGGCTCGCATCGGCAGAAAGTTTGCACGCCGCCACGGGTCCGGCCAGTTCGAAACGGTCCATCTCCCGGCCCTCGCTCACTTCCCAAA
>DATMXS010000129.1:0-9893 GCA_035561355.1 Bryobacteraceae bacterium
AATGGCGAAGATCTCGGCCGCGCTAATGTACCTGGACGAGCGCCACATCCCGTATATCAGTGTCTTGACGGACCCAACCACCGGGGGTGTGACCGCGAGTTTCGCAATGCTCGGCGACCTGAACATCGCGGAGCCCGGCGCGCTCATCGGCTTCGCCGGACCGCGAGTGATTGAGCAGACCATCCGGCAGAAGCTTCCCGCAGGTTTTCAGCGAGCGGAGTTCCTACTGAAGAACGGGATGCTGGACGCCGTGGTCAAGCGCAATGAAATGAAGGAGTACATCGCGAAGTCGTTCGACTTCTTCTGCGGACCGGCAGCATAAACGGGCTCGGCCGCGCCGGTCGCCCGGCTGAGGAGCCGGTTCGCGGACGAGGGGGTCCGCCTTACGCCGGCTGGCGGCTAGCCTGTGGCGCTACTGTTTCGGCGCCTGCTTCTCTGCCTGTGATTCGCGTTTGGCTTCGTTCCAGCCCTCGCGCGCTTCCCGGGCGCCCTCTTTCAGTTCCTTGCCCGCCTTCTTGGCGGCCTTCCGGGTCTCCTCAGCCAGCTCATGGGCTGCCCTGCCAGCCTCACGGGCCACGCTGCGGGTGCCGTCTTTGGCGTCCTGGGCAGCTTCATGGGTCTCCCGGCCGGCTTCGCGGCTCTCCTGGCGTGTGCAGGCGGTAAAGCTCAGTGCAGATAAACCGAGAATGGCAATCCAGATCCGCATAGCATCCCCTGCCCATGTGACGTACCGAAGCCCGGGGCCGTTACCGAAGCGCCCGTGTTAGGCCGTCAGTTGCCCGCGGATGCGGTCTTCCACCGCCTTCCGAAGCTTGTGCTCGGGAATAAACTTTCCCAACAGCGGCGGAAGGTCGATATCGATCATAATCTCTGTCTCGCGCACCTCTATGATGCCGCGGACTGGCATTTTCAGAGGCCCCAAGGCAACCGACGTTTGGAAGTTCATCGTAGGGCCGATCCACTCTTTGCGCAACTCCGTCATGTGGAACGGGCGGGGCAATTCGGACTGCAACAGGTTCGCCATTGTGTCCTCGACGAGGCGGGCAGCTTCCTCGCGCCCCTTATTATGCGAGACGGTTACGCGCATCCTTTCCCAGCCTAACACCTGCGTCTCGCGTTACACTGTCGTAAGCATCGGAGAGGGCGTCAGGAGGTTTTAAAAACACATGAGAACCGAGTGGGTCGCCGCGCGCCAAAACGACGTTGTTCGCAGCCAGATGCATTACGCGCGCAAGGGAATTATCACCGGCGAGATGGAGCACGTCGCGAAGATCGAGCGGCTCTCGCCGGAGCTCGTCCGGGACGAGGTTGCCCGCGGCCGCATGATCATCCCCGCCAACGTCAAACACCCGAACCTCGAGCCAATGGCGATCGGCGTCGCTTCGCGATGCAAGATCAACGCGAACATCGGGAATTCGGCGGTCACGTCGGATGTGGAAGGCGAACTCGCAAAGCTGCGGGACTCGATAAAGTACGGCGCCGACACCGTGATGGACCTCTCCACCGGCGGTGATATCCGTGTCATCCGCGAAGCCATCATCGGTGCATCTCCCGTTCCGATCGGGACCGTGCCGATCTATGAGGCGCTGACCCGGGTCCGCCGGGTGGAAGACCTGACGGCGGAGATCCTGCTCGAGGTGATCCAGGAGCAGGCCGAGCAGGGCGTGGATTACATGACGATTCACGCCGGAGTCCTGGTCCAGTACATCCCGCTCGCCGCTCGCCGCGTCACCGGCATCGTTAGCCGCGGAGGCTCGATCCTGGCAGAGTGGATGGTGAAGAACCATCGCCAGAACCCTCTGTACGAGCGGTTCGAGGACATCTGCAAGATCTGCGCGAAGTACGACGTATCGTTCTCGCTCGGCGACGGCTTGCGCCCCGGCTCGCTCGCGGACGCCAGCGACGAGGCGCAGTTCGCAGAGCTGGCAACGCTCGGCGAACTTACCAAGAAGGCCTGGGAATACGAGTGTCAGGTGATGATCGAGGGGCCGGGCCACATCCCCATGGACCAGATCCAGATGCAGGTGGAGAAGGAAATGGAGATGTGCCACGAAGCGCCCTTCTACACCCTCGGCCCACTCGTCACGGATTTCGCGCCCGGCTACGACCACATCACGTCCGCGATTGGGGCTGCGATGATCGGCTGGTACGGCGCCTCGATGCTGTGCTATGTCACTCCGAAGGAGCACCTGGGGCTGCCCAACCGCGAGGACGTGAAGCAGGGCCTCATCGCCTACAGGATCGCTGCACACGCCGCCGATATCGCGCGCAAGCGGCCCGGCGCGCGCGACCGCGATGACGAGTTGAGCCGCGCACGCTACCACTTCGACTGGAATCGCCAGTTCGAGCTTTCGCTCGACCCTGAAACCGCGCGGGCGATGCACGACGAAACGTTGCCGGACGCGGGCTTCAAGGACGCGCACTTCTGCTCCATGTGCGGCCCGAAGTTCTGCTCGATGAACATCTCCGCGAAGGTGGAGACGTTCACGGGCGAGGACGCCGAGGCCGTGCTGAACCAGAACAAACCGGTAACGATCGACAAATAGTCGTGTGGCTTGGAGCCTTCGCGACGAATGGCGCAGTCCGCCTGCCGGCGACCCGGCACGCTTGTGGCGCCGTGAGACCAGGGTCCTCCTGCTTCGCTTCCGGCGCCGCCGGGGACTGTATTCCGCATGCAGCCCCGGCACGCTACGGCATCCCGCTCGAAACACTTAACCGGCTCGTAACAACCCGGTAACTCCTTCGGAACCGAGGCGGCTTAGCATCGAACTTACGGTGATGCCTATGAAGATCTCGAAGACGGCGTTTCTCCTCGCCCTGTCGGTCGCGCAGATCTGCGCCGCAAATCCTGCCGTGACGCGGAACGATGAAATTGCGCTCCTGCGGCAACAGATTGCAGCACAGCAGGCGCAAATCGAGGAGCTGCGCAAGGCTCTCAATCAACAGGAGGAGACGCTCGTGAGGCTGGCTGGCGGCCCTGCCGCAGCCCCTTCCACCGTCGCGGCCGCAGCTACAGCGCCGGTGGCGGCCGAGGGGCCTAAGCCTACGCTGGGAGGCTTCCAGTTGAGCGGCGACTTCCGGTTCCGCGCCGACGTGCAGGCACGTTCGGGCAATGATGCGGCGGCACCGCTTCAGAACCTCCGCAGCCGGTACCGCGTGCGGCTCAATGTCGATAAAGAACTCGATCCGCGGTTCAAGTTCCACCTCCAACTCTCCACCGGCCCTTACCAGAACCCAATCACGAACGATCAGGACATGGCCGGCACCGTTGCCAAGCATCCCTTCTCCATCTCCGAAGCTTGGATCCATTTTCAGCCGAGCCACAATATCGCCCTCCGCGGTGGCCGCATGGAAGAGGCCTTCGCAGATAACTCCCGCTTCCTGTGGGACGACGATGTCCGCTTCAACGGCTTCCAACAGACTCTGAATTTCAAGCTGCCCGCCAATGCCGGCGGTTTCACCGGTCTGGAGTTTCGAGCCGGCGAGTACATCCTGAGCAACCCCGGCGTGTACATTCTCTCGCCCAATTCTCCTTACGTCGCGGCCGGTTACGAAGCCGGACAGAAGGTCCGGGCTTCCAACCTGTTTCACCCTGGGGCGATCCTGCGCGGCACGCTCGGCGAACAGTGGAGCCACACGATTACGGGCGACGTTCAGATCTACCGCAATCCCAACCAGATCCAACTCGCCTCCACGGCCGCCGGGTTCCCGGTGCTGATTAACGGCGCCCTTGGGCTGCAGCTTTCCGGACCCGTCGGCGGGACCGGCAACACCACCACGGAGCCTGGCGGCGCCATGTACTCTGCACCCGACTTCCAGATCGCCCGGGTAGCCTACCGGCTGGATCGCAAAGCGTTCGCTGTTGCCGGCCGCCGTGTGCCCGCGTACCTGGATTTCCAGATGTCTCGAAATGTGGGCGCCTCAAACCTCCGCGACGCGTTCATGGTCACGGGGAACCTGGGGGCGGTGCGGGAGGCCGGCGACATGCGCTTCCTATATCAATTCGCCCTCAAGGACGCGAACTCGATGATTTCGCAGTTCACCGACGACGATCTCGGGACCGGCAGCGGCGTGAACGTCGCCGTCCACGGCCTGCGATTCGATGTCGGCCTGACGCGGTTCCTGCAGTTCCAGAACCTACTCTTCATTCAAAACCAACGGCGTCCGAGCAATCCCGCGGGCCAGATGTTTGTTCCGCTGCCGCGCGGCGCCAATGCCACGTTTCGTTACCTGGGCCAGTTGGCGTTCTCGTTCTGACGCTGAAGTTTCACGGACCCGTAACAGAGTTGAAACATAAAATCGCGACAATCGTCGCAGGGAGCCATCCGTTTGCAACCACTTCTCGAAGTGTCCCGTCTCGCCGCCCTGCTCGTGGCCGCGGGTTTAGCGCTGCCCGCGCAGACGCTGGTGAACGGCGCCGGCGCCACGTTTCCGTACCCGATCTACGCCAAGTGGTTTGACGAGTATCAGAAGGTCCGCCCCGAGGCCCACATTAATTACCAGTCGATCGGCTCGGGCGGCGGGATCCGCCAGTTGCTTGCGGGCACCGTCGATTTCGGCGCGAGCGACAGCCCGATGACGGACGACCAGCTTGCTAAAGCCAAGATCAAGGTGCTGCACTTCCCGACCGTGCTGGGTGCGGTGGTCCCGGTCTACAACGTCCGCGGCGTTTCGCAGGAGTTGAACTTTACGCCCGAGGCACTCGCAGGCATCCTGCTCGGAACGATCAAGAACTGGAATGACGCCGAGATTGCGAAGGCTAACCCGGGCGTGAAGCTTCCGAGTTCCGCGATCATCCCGGTGCATCGCTCGGACGGCAGCGGCACGACGTTCATCTGGACCGACTTCCTCGCCAAGACGAGCCCCGCGTGGAAAAGCAAGGTGGGCGTGGGAACATCCGTACGCTGGCCGGCCGGCTTGGGTGCGAAGGGGAACGAGGGCGTTGCCGGACTCGTGAAGCAGACGCCGAACACCATCGGTTACGTCGAGCTCGTGTACGCGCTTCAGAACAAAATGGCGTACGGCCGCGTCCGCAATAGCTCCGGGGCATTCGTGAAGGCCGGTCTTAAAGGCGTCACCGCGGCTGCGGCAGGCGCCGCCAAGGACATTCCAGAAGATTTCCGGGTCTCGATCACTAACGCGCCCGGGAAGGACGCCTATCCGATCGCGAGCTTCACATGGTTGCTGGTGCCTGCGAAGATCCAGGACGCAAAGAAGAAGACCATCATCACCGGCTTCCTGAAGTGGATGCTGGACGCGGGCCAAAAGATGGCCGAACCTCTCGGCTACGCGCCGCTCCCGCCCGCAGTCATCGCTCAGGAGATGAAGGCGATCGCCAAGATTCAGTAGCATGGCCACCACCCTGGTTCCAGCGCAATTGCAAGGCCCGCCGGCACGCGGACGCGCCGCCCTGTGGATCCGCCGGCTCCGTTCCGGCGACACCATCGCGCACACGGTGACGATGGTCTTTGCCGCAAGCATCCTCCTGATCACTGTTCTGCTGGTCTTCGAGTTGTTCGAAAGTTCGGCACTCGCACGCTCGACATTCGGCTGGGCGTTCTTCACCAGCCGCACGTGGGACCCTGTGGCGGGCGAGTTCGGCGCGCTGCCGTTTATCTTCGGCACCGTCGTCACCTCGTTCGTCTCGCTCCTGATCGCCGTGCCCATCGGCGTCGGCGCCGCCATCTTTCTCGCCGAGCTTGCCCCGCCTCGCATTTCGAACGGAATCACGTTCATCGTCGAGTTGCTCGCCGCTGTTCCGAGCGTCATCTATGGGCTGCTCGCAGTCTTCGTGCTCGTTCCGCTGCTCCGCGAATACATCCAACCGTTCCTGCAAAGCACGCTCGGGTTCCTGCCCATGTTCAACGGACCGATGTATGGCATCGGCCTGCTGGCCGCTTCGCTCGTGCTCGCGATCATGATCCTGCCGTTCATCGTCTCCATCTCCCGCGAGGCGCTCCTGGCGGTTCCCCGGGAACAGCGCGAGGCGTCGCTCGCCCTCGGCGCAACGCGTTGGGAGGCAACGTGGCAGGTCGTCGTTCCGTACGCGCGGGTGGGAATCGCCGGCTCGATCTTTCTGGCGCTTGCGCGCGCGCTGGGCGAGACTATGGCCGTGACAATGGTGATCGGCAACGACCCCAAAATCACAGCATCGCTGTTTGAATCCGGCTACTCTATCGCGGCCGTCATCGCCAACGAGTTCACGGAAGCTACTGACGAGATGCACCTCAGCGCCCTGATCGAACTCGGCCTGGTGCTCTTCCTGCTCACGATTATCGTGAACGGCTTTGCCCGCATCCTCATCGCGGCGACCGAACAGAAAGGCGGCGCGAGATCCTGATGCTCTCCCGTTTCCATCTCCGCAAGGCTGTCAACGCAACCATGCTCGGCATCACCGGACTGTGCGCGTTGGCGACAGTTTCAGTGCTCCTGTTCATCCTGGGCTACCTGGTTTGGAATGGCGGACGCTCGCTCAACCTGGACTTCTTCACGCAACTCCCGAAGCCCGTTGGAGAAGTGGGCGGCGGTATGGCGAACGCAATCGTCGGAAGCGCGAAGCTGCTCGGGCTGGCGGCAGCGATCGGCGTTCCCGTCGGATTCCTCGCCGGCGTTTACGTCGCCGAGTTCGGCGGCACGTTCTTCCCCTTCGTCATCCGCTACGTAACCGACCTTCTCAACGGCGTGCCCTCCATCGTGATCGGCATCTTCGCCTACGCGCTCATCGTTGTTCCGATGAAGCGCTTCTCCGTCCTCGCCGGGGCGTTCGCGCTCGCCATCATGGTGATCCCGATCACCTTGCGCACTACGGAGCAGTTTCTGCGGGCCGTGCCCGACAGTCTTCGCGAGGGCGCGCTCGCACTGGGCGCGAGCAAGTGGCGGATGGTCGCCACGGTCGTAATCCCCGCCGGTCTTCGGGGCATTCTCACCGGGACTCTTCTCGGCGTCGCCCGCGTAGCCGGTGAAACCGCTCCGCTCCTGTTCACCGCGTTCAGCAATCGTTATTGGAACACCGCCTGGGACGAGCCGACGGCCTCGCTCCCGGTGATGATCTTCACCTACGCCATCTCGCCGTATGAAGACTGGCACCGGCAGGCGTGGGCAGCCGGACTGGTGCTCCTCGGCTTCATGCTTGCGGCCAACATCGCCGCGCGCATGATCCTCTCCCCCAAAGGCGCCCGCTCATAGACATGGCAACCACAGTGACACCCACTGAAATGCGTCAACCTCTCGCGAATCAGATGCCCGTTGGACCGGCCGCCCGCAACGTGGCGGGAACCGAGGCCAAGCTGCGCGTGTCGCACCTGAACTTCTTCTATGGGGAGAAGCAGGCGCTATACGACGTCAGCCTCGAGATCCCCGACCGGCACGTCACTGCTCTCATCGGTCCTTCGGGCTGCGGAAAATCCACCTTTCTCCGCACGATTAACCGGATGCACGAAACGGTGCGGAACGCGCGGGCCGAAGGCGAGATTCTGCTCGATGGCGCCAACACGCTCGCGATGGACGTCGTGCGCCTCCGCCGGCGTGTGGGAATGGTGTTCCAGAAATCCAACCCGTTCCCAAAATCCATTTTCGACAACGTCGCCTACGGCCTGCGCGTCAACGAGAGCCAAAGCCGCCGCGAATTGCAGGAGGCCGTCGAGCGAAGCCTTCGCCGCGCCGCGCTCTGGGACGAGGTGAAGGACAGCCTCCACAAGTCCGCGTACGACCTTTCCGGTGGCCAGCAACAGCGGCTCTGCATCGCTCGTGCCCTCGCCGTAAACCCGGATGTTCTACTGCTCGACGAGCCCTGCTCCGCGCTCGACCCGATCGCCACGGCGAAAATCGAGGAACTTCTCTTTCACCTCAAGGACAACTGCACGCTGATCATCGTCACGCACAACATGCAGCAGGCCGCACGTGTAGCCGAGTATACAGGCTTCTTCCTGCTCGGGCGCCTGATCGAATTCGACGACACCAAAGCCATTTTCACGCGGCCCGGCAAGAAGGAAACCGAGGACTACATCACGGGGCGGTTCGGGTAGAGTATGATGCCAAATCAGATACCTGTGCGCCACTTTGAGGAAGAGCTCGACGACCTGCAGCGGCGGCTGCTCGAAATGGCCGGCCTCGTCGAGACCGCTATCCGGTACAGCGTCCAGGCTGTCGCCGCGCGGGATGCATCCTACGCCCAGGAGGTCTTCAAGAACGAAGGCCGCATCAACCGGCTGCAGATCGAGATCGACGATTTCGCGACGCGGCTGCTCGCACTCCACCAGCCGATGGCGAGGGATCTGCGGTTCCTGACCGCCGCCATTAAGATCAACAGCGATCTGGAGCGCATGGGCGATCTCGCGGTCAACATCGCCGAGCGTTCCGTCTCATTGATCCAGAGACCTGAATTGAAGCCGCTGATCGACATCCCGGCCATGGCAGCGCTCACGCAGGGCATGGTGCGGGACGCTCTCGACGCCTTCGTCAATCGCGATCCCGACCTCGCCCGCAAAGTCCTGCTTGCGGACGATGCGGTGGATCAGCGGCGCGACATCGTCTGCGAGGAACTCGTCGGTTTTATGGAGCGCGATCCCGGCACAGTCCGCCGTGGCTTCGACCTGATCGCCATCGCACGGAACCTGGAGCGCATCGCCGACCACGCGACGAACATCGCCGAAGACGTCCTCTTCCTGATCAAAGGCATCGACGTACGGCACCACGCCGAAGCATAGTAGGCGCGCTGCCGCTCGCGGCTTGTGGCTTGACACGCAGCCCACGTCAGCAGGGTTCGTTTTCCAGAACTGCGGCCGAGCGTTCGCCCGGCTGGACCGGCTGGGGAGCGGGTTCGCGGACTGGGGCGGCGCAGGGGAGCGCTTCGGACGGAGTGGATTCGGTGGAATCGGGCGGTTGCTTGGGTTCGTCTTGCAGAACTGCGGCAGAGTGTTCGCCCGGCTGGACCGGCTGGGGAGCCGGTTCGCGGACTGGGGCCGCGCAGGGGAGCGCTTCGGCCGGAGTGGATTCGGTGGAATCGGGCGGTTGCTTGGGTTCGTCTTGCAGAACTGCGGCCGAGCTGGCGCTCGGCTGAACCGGCTGGGGAGCCGGTTCGCAGACGAGGGCGTCTGCCCCACGGCGCATGGACTGAAGTTTAAGCAGGTTGGCGAAGGCGCGCTCGCCGGAGCGGCGGATGCGGGTTTCATAACGGCCCAGGGCGGTCAGGTCATCCTTGGCGGACTTGAAGGCCATGCCGGTTTTGGCGACGCCGTCCATGCCGCTGCATTTCTTCTGGTCATAGATCTTCTGCATGGCGAACTGGTAATCGAAGATCGCGGTTTCGATACCGAGGCAGCGCCGGTGACGCCAGCGGGACGCGGCGAACTCGTCCGTGTAGCCGAGCTCAATCGCGCCGACCGGCGCGAGCGTTTCGCGACATTCGTCGCGGAACGCCAGCCATTCCTCGTCCTCTTCCGTGCCGATGACGATGCGGCGCGACGAAAGGCCGTGCTTCAGGGCGTTCTGCGAGGAGCGGGCCTTGCCTTCGGGCGTGATGGGGCCGCGGGACTTGCGGCCGTTTTCGCGGGCGGCCTCGGCGCGGGATTTTCCGGGCGCTTCGGGGCCGCTCGCAACCTGTAACTCGGGGGCTGTGGCGGAAGGCTGGGGTTCGCCTTGCGCCGGCGGGGGTGTGGCCGGGCATGCCCCGGGCGGCGCGGACGCCGCAGAAGGTAGGAGGGAGGAGGTAGGAGGCAGGTGGGGTTCGTTTTCGCTGGGGAGTGTGTCAGTCGCGGAGTGGCGCGCTGCCGCTCCGTCACCGTCGCGGTTCTGTTGGGTGGGGTGGACGACGAGTCTCACTTGGGAGGCGTCCAGGCCGCGGGGCAGGCCATCGGGGAAGATAACGCGGACGTGCTTAGTGACGATCTTAGTGG
>DATMXS010000130.1:0-3846 GCA_035561355.1 Bryobacteraceae bacterium
GCGTAAGACCGAGACGCGCGCCGCCGCTCCCCCGCGGTCTGCCGCGTCCAGCAAGAAGCTCTCCTATATGGAGCAACGCGAGTTCGAAAATATGGAGCAGCGTATCGGCGAGGCTGAAGCATCACTCGAGAGCAAGCGTGCCGCGCTGCACGAGGCGGCGCTCCAGGGCGACGGACGCCGCCTCACGGAGCTGACTCGTGAAATCGAGGAAGCACACAAGACCATCGACGGCCTGTATGCACGCTGGGCAGAACTGGAGGGGCGGGCAGGCTAACGCCGGTCGGAGGCAGAGACTGTTCAGTTCCGCGCTGCCTCCGCCGGGCAATTCGGAGTAATTACCGCTTGGCCGTGAACTCGCGCGGCGGCCGGTCGCTGCCTTCCCGCGTGCTCTTGAACTTGATCTCGCTCGCTTCCACCTTGCCTTCGTACAGCATCACGACGGAGTTGCCGTTGAACTCGCGTTTGACCTTGAACGTGACGGCGTCGCCGGCGACCTTGCCGTCCTGCAGCTCGACGTCGCCGCCCTGCCCGCCAGACATCGTGCCCGTGAGCTTCTCGCCGTCCACCTTGAAGGTGAACGTCACTTCGCGCGTCTCGCCGCCGCGACCGGGCACGGCAGCCTTCCACACGCCGCTCACATCCGCGGCAAACGCCGCAACGGTTGACAGCAGAATAAGGGCGCATAGGCCCACGATGATTCTCTTCACAGTTCGCTCCTTGGTGACCTGACCTCATTAGCCAGTCTGGTCCTCTGTCAAAGATACACGCGTCCGGTCTGGTACGCTGGAGGGTCATCCGTACCTAATGCGTAGGTTGGCCCAATCCGAAATTGCGCTGTTGTCGCTAGTAGTGTGCGTGCTCGTGCTGGCGCACGCCGCCGCGCTGCCGATGGTGCTGTGCATCGCCGACGCCGGGCACATTGCTGTAGAGGTGTTCGACTCCTCGTGCTGCTCGCGCGTCGTCTGCCCGAGCCCCGGGATCTATGCCGGGGACCTGGACTGCCACGGCTGCACGGACCTCCCTATCGAAACCCTGTCGGATAAGGACCGTCCGCGCCGGGACGACGCGACGCAACTCGCGGTGTTTGCGACGACCGCCTTGATCGGTCCCGAGTTGCCCTTGCTGCTACGTGATTTTGCGCCGCCGCCGGTTTCAACCCCGATGCCTCAGTTCGGTCCGCCGTCTCTCCTTCGCTGCTGAGATCCGCGCAGCTTCCCCACAGCTCCACTCCAGAACTCTGATTGCAGAGGTGTCCATGGAAGACTTCAGGCGTGCTCGCCTGCGTTGCGCGACCGCGGTCGCCGCGGCTCAGCTCTGCGCGAGCGCCATCCTATTGACGGTCTTGCCGCTACAGGCGCAGGAACCCGTCAACTCGCTCGAAGCACTGATCGAACAGGCGCTCGTGCATAACCCGGAATTGCTCGCCGCCCGCGAGCGCATCGCGGAATCCGCGGGCCTTCTCCGGCAAGCGGGGCTCAGGCCGAACCCCGGCATCGACGTCTCGGTTTCAAATGGGGACGCGCTGGGCAGCGCCGGTGAACGCGGATACGAGATCGGCTACTCCCACCCGATCGAGCTCGGGGGCAAACGCACGCGCCGCATTGAATCCGCCCGCCTCGCCGCCGACCTTGCGCGAGTGGAGATCGCGGATCGCGAGCGCCTGCTGCGCGCCAGCGTGCGGGTGCGCTACGCCGAAGCGCTCGCTGCGATGCGCAACCTCGGCAACGCGCAACGCGTTCTCGACCTCACCCGCCAGAGCTTCGAACTCGCCCAGGCTCGGACGCGCGAAGGCGAGGGCTCGCCGCTCGAACAAGGTCTGCTCCAAGTCGAGACAAACCGCATCGATGCCGACCGCACGCTGTTCCAAAGCCAGGTGGAGCGCGCCGTCCTGGAATTGCGCCTCCTGAGCGGCATGGACCAGGGCGGCGCACTCACCATCAACGAGCGCCTGTCGCCGCCTGCGGCAGCAATCGAATCAAACGCAGCGTCCGAGATAACGCTGCGGCGGCGCCCGGACCTCGCCGGCGCCAGGATCCAGGAAGCTCTGGCGGAAGCCGAAATCTCGATGGCACGTGCAGAAGCTAGCCCCGGCCTGCTGGCGACTGGACAGTATGCGCATACCCAATCGCGTTTCGACCAGTACGGCTTGGCCGCTCCCGGCGGTCCGGCAGTGCCGCTTCGGGATAGAGACAACGTGCTCACGGCGGGCATCTCCATCACGCTTCCGTTTCGAAACCGTAATCAGGGCAACATCGAGGCCGCCGTCGCACGCAGCCGGGCCGCGAGCCTAAGGCGCGAGGCGCTCGAACGCTCCGCCCGCCAGGAAACACTTGCCGCCATCAGCCGGTACGATGCCGCTCGCAGGGCTCTCGAACTCTTCGATCGCGGCGTTCTCGGCCAATCGCAGGAGAACCTCCGAATCGTGAAGGGCGCGTACGATCTCGGCGAACTGCGCCTGCTCGATGTCATCAACGAGCAGCGCCGCGTCCTGGAAACGCAGCGCGCCTATACTGACCTTCTCCGCGACGCAAACGTCGCACTCGCTGAACTGGAGCGTGCCATCGGCGCACCACTCAAAGAGGTACTGCCGTGAAATCCCTTACCGCATTCGTTTTGATCCTCGCCGCGGCTGTGGCGATCGCGTTCTATGCCGGGCGCACCACGGCGACCGCTCCGGCCGCACACGCCGAAGCCCATGAAGACGATCACGCAGGACCGCCCGGCGCGCTCACCCTCACGCCCGAGATGCAGCGGAAGTTCGGCCTGAAGCTGGCGGCAGCTGAAGTTCGTAGCCTCGGCCAGACGATTCAGGCGACCGGCAGCGTCCAGGCAAACGGCTCGCGCACAGCACACATCCGCGCGATGGCGCACGGCCGCATCGACGATGTGTATGTACGACTCGGAGATCGCGTCCGCGCGGGCCAGCAGCTGCTGACCTATGACAACGTGGAACTCGGCGATGCCATCGGCGAGTACCTCTCTTCGCTCGCAGAATTGCAGAAGGCGGACGCCGAGGCCGAGGTCGCCCAGCGCGCTCTCGAACGCGCGCGTAATCTCGTCGAGTTGGGCGCCGTCGCGAAAGCCGAATTCCAGCGCCGCGAGGCGGAGCACAAGAACGCCCTCGCAACAGTCGAGAGCCGCAAGGCCGAGGCCGCCAAGATCGAGCAGCGGCTTCACCGCTTCGGCATGACCGACACCGAAATTTCGAAACTCGATCCGCGCAAGGGCCTGGAGTACCACCGTGAGCGTTCGCACAGCACGCTCACTGCTCCGTTCGCCGGCATCGTCACGCAACTGAGCGCCGCACCCGGCGAGACGGCCGACACCGATAACGAGCTGATGACGGTGGCCGACCTCTCCACGGTATGGGTGCTGGGCGACGTTTACGAGAAGGACATCCACGCTGTTCGCGAGGGCCGGCAGGCGGAAGTAGTGATTGCTGCGTATCCGGAGCGCACGTTCACCGGCACCATCACCTATGTCAGCGACATGCTGGATCCGAGCACCCGGACCGCGAAGGTGCGAGTGGAGGTGCCAAACCCGGAGGACCTGTTGAAAGTCGAAATGTTCGCTACGGTTCGAATTCCCGGCGCTGCGGCGCGTGAGGTGCTGGCCGTCCCGGACGACTCGCTGCAACAAGTGGGCGGCGACACAGTGGTGTTCGTGAGAACCGGAGACGGGCGCTTTGAGAAGCGTGCCCTCAAGCTGGGCGGCCGCAACGGCGGATGGGTCGAAGTGACGGGCGGATTGGCGGCAGGTGAAACGGTAGTGACCGATGGATCGTTCCTGCTGAAATCCGAAGCCAATAAGGGCGCGCTGGGAAATCACGAGCACTAAGGCCACTCA
>DATMXS010000131.1:0-9662 GCA_035561355.1 Bryobacteraceae bacterium
GCTCCAAGGTCCGCCGCGGACCGATTGCGGCCTCCACTGCCCTGTACACCTGGAACGGCCACAGCCCCACCCGAATCTCGGTCAGCCCGAAGCTCGAGCCTTGCGCGGCGACCGCGACGTGCATGTTCGTCACCAGCCCCAGTCCGCCGGCCAGCGCCGGGCCGCCGATCGCGCCTACCAGCGGTACCCTCAGACGCGCGCCCGCGGTGAACAACGCCTCGTGGAGTTGCGACAGTGAGCCCGCGTCCACGGAAAGCGCCTCGTCGAGGTCCATGCCCGAGCAGAACACGCTGCCCTCAGCCTCCAGCAGGACGCACCCGATCGATTCGTCCCGCTCCGCTTCGTCGAAGGCGTTCACCAGAGCGCGGCAGGTCGCCGCATCGAGCGCATTGCGCTTCTCCGGACGGTCCAGCGTCAGCCGCAGCACGCGCCCTTCACGATTCGTCTTCAAGTGAGATCTCCATTCGCATCAGCGCCGCCCCGAACGTCTTTCCCTGCGCGTCGGTCCGCAGCGATACCGTTCCCCCGCCGTCCAGCGCTTTGTGCAGCACGAAGTTCAATGCGGCCAGGTTCGGCAATTCGTACCGCTCCACCGGTCCCTTCACCCGCTCGCCGAAAAACGCCTTCACGCGCTCCGCCGTCACTTCGCGCAGCAGCACGGGATAGAACCGGTCTTCCCACGCGACCACCCCGATGTTCGCAACGTCTCCCTTATCGCCCGAGCGGCAGTGCGCGATCCGGGACAGCGGGACCCTCACTCCACCACCTCCACCACAGGCCGGATCTCGTATCGCGGAACCAGCGCGGGCCAGTATGCCACGATTTCGCGGACCACCGGCCTGCCCTCGCCGTATCCCGTTGCGGATGGCGGCCCGCTCAATACCAGCGGAACCAACTCCCTCGTGAAACGCTCTACATGGGCCTTGTTCTGCCCCCTCACGCCGATCCGCACCTGCACCTCCGGAGGATCCGCGCACGGCGCCGCCGCCGGCCCGTGGCACGCGTCCACGCCGAAGTATTCCGTGTACATCGCTTCGAACTCCAGCCCCAGCGCCCGCACGCGAGCCCGCACGATCTCATCCGCCCGCCGCGCCTTGGCTACCGCATCCGGCCAGGAGTACACCAGCGTGCCGATCGCCTTCCATCCCGCGGCCCAGTTCATCGATAGCTTCAGGAACTCCGTGGGCGCCGCGCCGCGCGCGCCCGTCACCCGCACTCGGTCCTCCGATTCATCGCACACCTTCAATGATGTGAAGTCCACCGTCACGTCGGGCGTCATGTACCGCGCCGGATCGCCGATCTCGTATACCAGTTGTTCCTTCACCGTGTGGCTGCTCACCAGCCCGCCCGTCCCCGGATGCTTGGTCACCACGAACGTGCCGTCGGGCTCTGCCTCCACGATCGGGTAGCCGATGTTCGCCATCTCGATCCGCTGCCAGTCCCCGCCGTAGTTCCCGCCGGTACACTGCGTGCCGCATTCGATGATGTGCCCCGCGGCCATCCCCGCCGCCAGCAAGTCGTATTGATACGGCTCCCACCCGAAGCGGCAGATCATCGGGGCCAGCACCAGCGCGGCGTCCGCGCACCGCCCAGTGATCACTACGTCCGCGCCCGTCGCCAGCGCCTCCGCCAACGGAAACGCGCCCAGGTACGCATTCGCGCTCAGCAGCTTGTCCCGCACCGTCGAGAGCGGCTCCCCAGTGTCCAGGTTCCGCATCTCGTAGCCTTTGGCGAGGAACTCGTCCACGCGCCCGAACACGTCATCGCCGAGCACCACCGCGACTTTCAGGTCCGGCGCCAGCCGCCGCACCTCGCGCGCGCAACCCACCGCATTCACGCCGCCCGCATTCGCAATCACGCGCACGCCGCGCTCTTTGATTCTTCGCGCCAGCCTCGCCATCAGCGGCGGGAAATCGCGCGCGTACCCTTGGCCCGGGTCGCGCTGCTTCAGCTTCTGGAGGATCGACATGGTGACCTCGGCCAGATAGTCGAGCGTCAGATAGTCGATGGGCCCGTCGTCCACCGTGTGCACCGGAGCTTCCAGCCAGTCCCCCCAGAACCCCTGCGCGTTCGCGATGCGAATCATCCGAGCCGTTCCAATACCGCGTGCTCGCGGTGCTTGCCGTACGCGGCCGCTTCAAGAGCCAGCGCCAGCACCGCGCGCGTCTGCTTCGGATCGATCACCGCATCGCAATGCCCGCGAGCCGCTCCGTGCAGCGCGTCCAGCCACCGCTCGTAATCGGCGCGTGTATTCTCAATTTTGTTTCGAAGCTCCTCCGAAACCGGCTTTCCCGCCGCCTTCTGCTTCTCCATCTCGACGCCGTGCAGCGCCGTGACGGCCGCGTCGCCCTCCATCACCCCGATCCGCGCCGTCGGCCAACTGAACGTGAAGTGCGGGTCGAAGCCTTGGCCCGCCATCGCGTAATACCCCGCGCCGCTGGCGTGGTTCAGTGTCACCACGATCTTCGGGACCGTGGCGCACGCCATCGTCTCCACCATCTCCGCGCCGGCCCGGATGATGCCGCCGGCCTCGGCCGCCGTCCCCACCATGAACCCGGAGACGTCCTGTAGATAAATAATCGGCAGACCCAGCCGCTCCGCCATCTCGACGAAGTAGGCCACCTTCCGCGCGCTCTCGGTATAGACGATGCCGCCCACGCGCGGACCCTCCGGGGTCTTCAGGAACCCGCGACGGTTCGCGATCACTGCCACCGGCCGCCCCTCGATCCGTGCCTCCGCGCAGAGAAATTCGGGCGCGTGCTCCGGCTGGAACTCGAGGTAGTCCGCTCCGTCGAAGATGCGGAGCACGACGTCCTCGATGTCATAGGGCATTCGGTGGTTCGCCGGCATCACGTCATACAGCCCCTCCGCCGGACGCGCCGGCGCCGTGCCGGCAGGGACCGCAACCGCTTCCGGCAGCTCGCGGATCTTCTGGCGGATCAGGTCCAGCGCAGCGCGGTCGTCTTTCGCTTTGTAGTGTGCGACGCCGCTGATGACGGTGTGCATTTCCGCACCGCCGAGCGACTCCGTATCCGTCGTCTCGCCGGTCGCACCCTTGACGAGGTTCGGCCCGCCAAGCCCCATGAAGCTGGTCTTCTCGACCATGATGATCGAATCGCTCAACGCCGGCAGGTACGCACCGCCGGCGATGCACGGACCCATCACCGCCGCGAGTTGCGGCACCTTCAGCCGCCTCCGCATCAGCGAGTTGTAATAGAAGATGCGCGCCGCCCCGTACTGCCCCGGGAAGATGCCGTCCTGAAGCGGCAGGTTCACGCCTGCCGAATCCACCAGGTATACGATCGGGATGCGGTTGCGCATCGCGATCTCCTGCGCGCGCAGGATCTTCGTGATCGTCTCCGGCCACCACGCGCCCGCTTTAACAGTGGCGTCATTCGCGACGATTACCGCCGGGCGCCCTTCAACCTTCGCGACGCCGGTGACGACCCCAGCCGCCGGCGCCTGCCCGTCATAACGGTCATATGCGACCAGCAGCCCGATTTCCAGGAACAGCGCGCCAGGGTCGATGAGGTGCGCGATCCGTTCCCGCGCGGTCAACTTCCCGTCGCGGTGTTGCTTCTCGATCTTCTCAGGACCGCCGCCCGCCCGCACCCGCGACTCGATATTCTCGAGCCGGTCGAGCAGGCGGCGCATGTGCGAAGCGTTCTGCGCCGTCTCCAACGCGCCTCCAGGCATGTGTTATCTGGAACCCACCTTAAGGATACTCAATGTACCCGGACGCGAAACGCGCTTCACGCTCAAGATGCGTCGGCCAGAGGCTTGCCGATTTCCCAGTGATGTCCGAACGGATCCACAATTCGTCCTAAACGCCAACCGTAATCATTGGTGACAGGCGAGATGATAGTGGCTCCTGCTGTGACAGCCCGTTCAAATGCCGCATCCGGATCTTCAACGATCATCACCATCCGCACAGAACCACCGCCAAGAGACTCAGGGCTGAAATTCAGGTGTTCCGGAGACTCGTCAGCCAGCCAGAATTCGGCTTCCCCAACGGACAGCCGCGCGACCACGGCTCCGCTCTCGTCATCCACGCGGAACGCTTCGTGAGCTCCGAACGCCACCTTGTAGAACTCGATCGCCTTCGCCCCATTTCGAACCGAGAGCATCGGGGCGATAGACGTAGTCTGACCGGCGTCACTCTGCGACTGGTTGCCCACAGGAAACTTCCCCCTCTCGCTGACTTCAACAATTATCATGACCGCCACGACCGCTGCTGCGTGAGATTGGAGCTCATACGAGAATGGGACTATGTCCCGCGTGAGAATGGACAAGTGGCTCTGGGCCGCCCGATTCTTCAAGACCCGCACGCTAGCGGCGCGGGCATGTGAACTCGGCAGAATCGGGTCCAACGGACAACCAGCGAAGCCCTCGCGCGAGGTTTCCGCCGGCGACCTGCTACAGGTGAAGAACGACAGCGGCGACTTCGAGGTTGAGGTAGTGCTCCTCAGTGACATGCGGGGCCCGGCAGCCGTTGCGCAGACGCTCTACCGTGAGACGGAATCAAGCATGGAATCGCGGCGCAAGCTCGCAGAAGAACGTAAAACTATGCCGTATTTCGAACCCGTGCGGCAAGGCAAACCGTCCAAACGCAACCGGCGTGAACTCGACCGGCTTCGTGGTAGAGCATAACGACCGAACCGCTCCCAAAGATAAGGTTATTCTTGCTCTGGTTCAGTTCCGGCTCCGCTCAAATCGCCGCTGTGCCATTCGCTGATTTTGCGCCGCAGGACTGCCGAACGACGAGTTCGCAGTCCAACAGAATTTCCCTGGCCGGCATGTCCGGCTTTTCGATCCGGTCGAGCATCGCGGCCATCGCGGCGAACCCCATCTGCTCGCAGGGCTGGCGCAGGGTGGTGAGCGGAACCGGCAGAAAGCGAGCGTACTTCACGTCGTTGATGCCCACCATTCTCACGTCTTCCGGGATGCGAACGCCTAGTCTGAGCAAACTGTGCATCAGCTTCGCGGCGGTCAGGTCATTTGCGCAGACGAAACCGTCCGGCCGCGCGGAACCCATGAAAGCCGAGAGTGGGCCTTCGTCCATATCAGCCGATTCGAACGTGAACTGCGCTGTCTCCGGAATGCCTGCTGTCCAAAGTGCCTCACGGAAGCCGGACAGACGGGCCGCGACGGTTGGAGCGGATCCGGGGCGGTACGCATAAGCCAGCCTGCTGCAGCCCGCGGCCAGCAGATGTTTCGTCATGCGATAGCCCGCGCGTCTATTGTCGATTCCCACGAGGTCGTACTGACTCCGTTCCGGGAACGGGCAGATGCAGCGGTCAACCAGGACGATTGCTATGCCGGCCTGATGCAACTCCGACGCGATCCGCTGATTCACCGCATCCTGGCTGGAGGTTAGTTCAACGGGAGAGAAAAAGACGCCGGCAACCTGGCGCGAGATGAAGTAGCGGCAAAGTTCGAGTGCGTGCTGCTCCTTCTCCCGGCCTGCGGCGGACAAGTCGCCCCACAGCAGCGCCTTGCCGGCCGCCTCGGCCGCGTGTGCGATGCCGTGGCTGACGGGCTCGAACACCTCGCCCTCTCCCAAGTCCGGCATCAGGATTCCGAAGCCGCTGTTCGCGGCGCCTGAAATCGCGCGGACAAACGTGCCCGAGCCGGCCTTCCGCTGGACCACCGCCTCGGCTTCCAAATCGCGTAGCGCCCGGATTACTGTCAGGCGTGAGGTGCCGAAGCGTTTCGCGAGTTCCGCATCGGAAGGCAGCCTCTCTCCAGGGCCGTAGCGCCGGGCTTCGATGTCGCCGCGGATTGCGTCGCAGACTTCACGGTAAATCGGTTTCTTATTGCTGGCCATGAATCGTCTTCCCCGGCACGCTCCCGAAAGGGAGAAGCGATTATCACACGTCCCCGGGTTCCCGAACAGAAGAAGGCGTATTACGGTACAGGTATACCACAGAAATGTATATAGGTGTTCTTGACCTGTAATTTATTTCTGTGCTATACCGAATCAGTGCCCGGGCAGGTTACCGGCTTTTTGAAGGCCGCACCTGTCGAAGCCACCGGCGGCCGCAAACTGCGCCGTTTGGGTGCGGGTTCGCTCGGACGTGAGCAACGTCCCGGGGCCTGCAAGGTACGAAAGAACGGGAAACAAAGGGAGCTAGGCTTTCTGTGAGACTTCGTCGTTTGTGCAACGTAGCAGTTCTGGCGGCTCTCGCGACCCTGACGCTGTGCGCGCAGGAGTTCCGGGCCACCATCACCGGCCGCGTCACCGATGCCTCCGGCTCGGCGGTACCCGCAGCCAAAGTGTCGGTCACGAACACAGCCACCAATGAAACGTCGCTGGCGGCATCCTCCGTCACGGGCGACTACACCGTGCCGTTTCTGAAACCCGGCCGCTACAGCGTGTCGATTGAAGCGGCGGGATTCAAGAAGTTCATTCGTGAAGATATAGAAGCCCGTGTCAATGATCGCGTCACCGTAGACGCAGCCATGGAAGTGGGCGCGATGACGGAGAACGTGACGATCACTGCGGAAGCGCCGCTCCTTGAAGAGGCATCCGCCAGCCGGGGCGCCGTCCTCGATAACCTGCGCGTCACGGAACTGCCGCTCAACGGCCGCAATCCGATCAACTTCGCCAATCTGACGCCGGGCGTCATCTTCTCCGGCAACCCCACCTTCAAGCGCCCCTTCGACAACGGGGACAACATCAACTTCTCGATCAACGGCGGACTGCGCCAGACGAACTCCTACATGCTGGACGGCATCCCGGACGACGCGGTGACGGACACCTCCGGCGATCGCACCCGCGCGAACCTGAACATCGCCTACATCCCCACCGTCGACGCGCTGCAGGAGTTCCGCGTAGTCACGAATTTTTACGATGCGCAATACGGCCGCACCGGCGGCGGCATCGTGAACATCACTACAAAGTCGGGCGGAAACGAGTTCCATGGAACCGCGTACGAATTTCTCCGCCGCTACCAGTTGGATGCCAACTCGATCTCGAACAATGCCAGCGTGAGCGCGCAGTTCCCGGACGGCCGTCCGCGGTACGCTGTTGACCCCGTGACGGGGAAGAACCTCGGCGGGCACAAGCTTGACCAGTACGGTACCCACATCACCGGCCCCGTGCGGATCCCCGGCCTCTACGACGGACGGAACAAAACATTTTTCTCGTTCGGCGTCGAGAACTACAAGGAGTCCACACCTTCGCCCTCGCTGACGAACGTTCCTTCGGCTGCAGTGCGGCAGGGCGACTTCTCCGGACTGGCGGTCACGATCTACGACCCGATGTCGATCCGTGAGAACCCGGCGTTCGACTCATCCAAAGGCGAGAGTGTTTCGAACCCGCGCTTCATGCGCGACGCGTTCCCGGGCAACAGGATCCCCCAAGCGCGCTGGAACAAAGCCGGAAGCGCAATCCTGAACGCTTACCCGGCCCCGAACACAGGCGCGGCGGGCGCTTCGTTCAGCAACTTCATCGCGAGCCCGAACCTGAGTAAAGATGACTTCCGCAACTGGATCGGACGCGTGGATCAGAACTTCGGCGAGAGCGTCCGCATGTTCTTCCGCTACGCCCACAACCGGCGCGACCAGATCGACAACGGCGCGAACGGTTATACGGGCGCCGGGCAGGACGCACAGGACCCGCTCGTCCGCTTGAACGATAACGCCGCCGCAGACGCGGTCGTAATCCTGTCTCCGAATACGATCATGAACCTGCGCGGCGGTTACACTCGCTTCATTCAGGCAGCGTACCGGCAGACCGTTGCGGGCTACGACATCACTAAGCTCGGGTTCCCTGCCTCCTTCGCCGGCGCGAGGTTCACTGACCAGCCGCCGCGTATCGAAGTGGACCAGTATCCGGCGTGGGGTGCGCGCAACCCCAGCCAGAACACGACGAACCTGCTGAGTTTCATGCCGAGCATCTCGCTGGTTCGCGGCTCGCATTACATCAAGGTGGGCGCCGACGTCCGCGACGTTCGTGCCAACGCGAAGGGCGGGTCGTTCCTGTGGGGTTCGGGACAGTTCACCTTTAATCGCAGCTTCACGCAGCGGGTGCCCGGGTTCGACGACGGCAGCGGCAACGCGGTCGCATCGTTGTTGCTCGGTTATCCTACCGGCGGGATGGTGCAGTACGTTCCGCAACTCGCCTACCGCTGGGGCTATTACGGCTTCTACCTGAACGACGACTATAAGGTCAGCAGCCGCCTCACGCTGAATCTGGGCCTCCGCTACGACGTGGAAGGCACCCCGACCGAGCGCTACGATCGCATGAACCGCGGCTTCGCGTTCGGCCAGGCGAGCCCGCTCGCTACCGCCGTGGCAAACGCCAATAAGACCGATTGCCCGGCTTGCGCCGCTCTCAAGGGCGGGCTGCTGTTCACGGACAGTGGCAACCGCAACCCGTTCGACGCGGACCTGAACAACTGGCAGCCGCGCGTGGGCGCCGCCTATCGGCTGCGTGACCGCACCGTGCTGCGCGGCGGCTACGGCCTGTTCTACTTCCCGGACGCCTCTTACGGCGGCTCGGCCGGCTTCGCATCCGATACGCCGTTCATTCCGACCCAGGGGGGCGGCGTGGATGCGTACAAGCCGTTCACCACGCTCGACAACCCGTACCCTACCGGCTTCATCGCCCCCACCGGCTCGGGCGCAGGGCTGAATACGTTCGCGGGCCGCAACATCGTGTTCACGAATGCCAAGCGCACCATACCGTACGTTCACTCGTTCTCGGTCGGGCTGCAGCACCAGTTGCCGTTCAACATGGTGCTGGACGCGTCCTACGTGGGCAGCCGTTCGCTGAATATCAACACCAACCAGAACCAGGCGGGCGTCAACCGGAACCTGAACGTTCCGTCGGTCGAGCAGCTCAACCTGGCGCGGCAGGACTCGAACTACTTCAATGCGAAGGTGGCCAACCCGTTCGCGGGCCTGCTGCCGGGCACCAGCTTCAACGGCGCCACGATCTCGCGGAGGCAACTGCTGCTGCCGTATCCGCAGTTCGGCGAAGTCAACATGGCGCTGGAACCGATCGGCAAGCTCTGGTATGACGCGCTGCAGGTGCAGTTGGAGAAGCGCTACAGCGCCGGGCTCACGCTGGTGGGTTCGTATACGTGGTCGAAGAACAGCGAGGCACTGACGCTGCTGAATCACCAGGATGCCGCTCCGGCGAAGGTCCTGGCGGCGGCGGACCGGCCACACCGTATGGTGGTGAGCGGCGTCTACCAACTGCCGTTCGGACGAGGACGCCAGTATGGCGGCAACGTCGGCCGAGGCCTCAATGCCGCGATCGGCGGCTGGGAGTACAACTTCATGGGGACTGTCGAATCCGGCACCCCGATGGATCTTCCCGGCCCGAGTGCGAGCAGCAACTTCGCGTTCGAGCTGACCGGCGACCCGGCGCTCGCAAACCAGGGTTACGGCCAATGGCTGAACGGCTGCACCGCAATGCTTAATGGGACAGTACGCCAGCCGAACGCCGCGCATAACGGGTTCGGCGCGTGCACGAGTCCCGTTTGGCAGCAGCGCGATACGGGGACAACTCTGCGGACCGCTCCTCTGCGGCTCGACGGCGTGCGCAACCCCTGGGCACAGCAGTGGGACATGTCGCTGGTGAAGAAGTTCAGCTTCACCGAGCGCTGCAACGCCGAGTTCCGGGCGGAGAGCTTCAACATCTTCAACACGCC
>DATMXS010000132.1:0-4008 GCA_035561355.1 Bryobacteraceae bacterium
GCTCACGAACCCGATCTTCGTGCGCAGCCACGATTTCCTCGGAATATCGGGCACCCGGCAAACGTGGAAGTTCACGGAAGTGCTCGGGTCCGGCTGGCCCGCGAGTGGAGGCGGGCGCCTGATGGGATCTCTGGCCGGGCTGCCGTACGCGCTCGCCGATGCCGAACAGAACTTCATGATTCCGGCTCGGGAGCAGGCGCTTATCTGGGGCGACCTGGCTCCGCAACTCATCCTCAGCTCCAAGGTCCCGCGCTGGTGGCGTGCGACCCCGGCCCAGTTGCACTGGGTGGGGTTACACATGCGCCTTGCGGAATCGATGCTGGCGGAAGCTGCGATCGATCCGGCGCGACGCGCCGATCTGTTGGCCCTTCTGGAAGCCCGAACAATTCCCGCGCGCCTCCGGGCGGTCGCGCGCTATCTGGAGGCCAGGAACGTGCCGGCAGCGCTCGAAAACGTCACGCCTTCGGAGATGTTCGCCATTGCCCGGGACGCGGTGGCGACGGGCAAGTACGCCGATAATCCCATTGTGGTCCGCATGGTCGCACTCCGCGACGACCCCGCTGCAGGAATCTCGTACGAGACGATCTCGCGAACGTTCGGCACGCCGAAGCCCACACTGACCGGTTCGTACCGGCCCGAGTTGCTGTACCTGCGGACCTTCCCGGCCCTCATGGGCTACTCCAGCCGGATCATGGCCGAAAGCTGGGAGTCCACGATTCTGTACTGGGCGGATGTCGCCGACGGGCTGCACCTGGCGCCGGCACAACTGAACCTCCTTATCCCCGAGTGGACACAGAAGACCGTTGAGAAGATCTTCGCGACGCATCTGGAAGACTGGCCCGCACTGCTGCGCTCGCTGCGCGGTGTTGGCGAAGATGTGCGGCTCCGCCTGCGCATGCAGATGGGCACCGAGCAGAAAGCGTCGCTGGAGGACTAGAAGGCCAATGGTGAGAACATTTGCAGCAATCTTCGCACTCGCGGCCCTGTCTGCCGCGCAGGAACGCCCGGGCACCGTCTTCCGCGTCAAGGTCGATATGGTGGTCCTGAGCTTCCAGGTCACCGATAACAAGGGTCGCTATATCACAGGTCTCAAGCCGGGGGACTTCCGAATCCAGGAGGACGGTATCCCCCAGAAGGTCGCCACCTTTGCCGAGGGCAGCCGGCCCGCCGTGCAAGTGCTCGACGACGGCAGCACACGAGCGATGGCGCCGAAGCCACCCGAGGACGGCGCCCCCCTGACGGATGGGACCGCGACCAGCGGCGACGCGTTCGTCGGCACGAACGTCTTCGTGCTGTTTGATACCAGCAACTACATGTATCGGAGTTTCGTGTACGCCTCAGACGCGATCGCGGACTTTGTCCGCGGACTGGACCGCGCGGACTCCGTCGCCGTCTACACCTTCAGCCGTAATCTGTCCCGTGCCGCGCCGCTCACGCGCGACCGGACAGAGGCGATTTTCGGCCTACGGAAGGCCGTCGCCGGCGACGATTCCGCGTTGTACAACACGCTGCTCCTCACGCTGAGGGATGCGGCCAAGGTGCCCGGCCGGAAGGTCGTCATCGTGTTCTCCAACGGCCCGGACAACGCCAGCATGATTGCGCCGGATGATGTACGGGCGGTCGCGGAGGACGAGGGCATCCCCATTTACGTCATTTCGACCAACGAGGTGAGCAAGGACCCGGTGTCCGCGGCCGTGTTCCGCCGCATTGCACAGCGCACGGGCGGCCAGGCGTATTTCGCCAAAACGTGGCAGAAGCAGGTTGAGGCCTTCGAGGCCATCCGCGACGCTCTCGGGAACTCCTATACGGTGACCTATTATCCGCAGCCGAACCCCAACGAGGGGTTCCGTCAGCTGACAGTGGAGATTCCCTCCGACGTCGGGAAGAAATACCGAATCCGAGCCCGACCTGGCTATCGCCCGAGAGGCGGATTTTAGGGCGCTCTGCGCTAGAAGGCCCCGGTCTGGGCAGGCCAGGCGTGCGAAACGAGCGGTCGCCCAGGGGCTGAAGCCCACGTCTTTTTCATCGAATCGTTCGGCACGAGTAAACTCGTGGCCTGATACAAGCCGATCGTCTCCGATGTGCCGCGCCAGCGGGGAGCGAGCGCGCGACCCTAATTCCCGAACACCAGCGCGATGCGATCCACAAGGGCTCGGATTTCCGAGGTGGGCGCGTCGTAATTGTTCACGAGGATGGTGAAGGCTGTCCGTCCTCCCCGACGCCGCTCCACGTAGCCGCTCAGGGCGGACACCGATGTCAGTGTGCCCGTCTTGGCGCGAACGCGCCTTCCGCCCGGGTTGCCCCGGAAGCGATCCTCGAGCGTGCCGTCGAAACCACCTACCGGCAGAACGGATAGCCATTCGTCCCGATGCGTCGAAGCGTGCATGGCGCGCAGGACCGTGATCACCGCGTTGGGCGTCACCAGATTCTGGCGAGCCAGTCCGGAGCCGTCTGCGAGCTTGGCTCCGCTTTCGGGAATGCCGAGTGAGATCAGGTACTTCTTCCGAGCTTCCAAAGCGTCTTCCAGGCTCCCCGAACCGCCTCGGATACGCGCGGTCTCGCGGAGCAGCATCTCCGCATACTGGTTTTGGCTCACCTTATTCAAGGTTCGGAGTATCTCGATCACCGGCGGCGAGGTCCTGCGGGCAAGTTGGACCCCTTCCGCAGCAACGTACGGCTCGCCAGACGCCCGGTGTTTAGCGATCGCTTGTCCGCGGACCGCGATCCCCCGCCGTAGCAAAGCGTCTCTCAGCGCGTATGCGGCGTACCGTGCAGTATCGTCAACTGCGAGTGCGACCTCTGCGCCCGCTGCGGGCAGGTCGCCCGAGATCCGCAGCATCCCGCCGAAGCGTTCCACCGACACATCAGGTTTGCCTTTAGCGCCGCAACGCACGCGATGGTCGATCGCGAAATATTCTAAGGGCGGGAGCAGGGTCAGGGATGCCGGACCGCCGTTTACCCCGCAAACGATCCGGAGCGTTACGGCGCCGTCGCCCACCATCAGCGCGCTCACGGGCGTGCCGTAATCCCATGTGCTGTCGTCGAGCGTCCACCCCTCGGGATACGGTTCCCACGGCAGCAGCGTGTCATCGCCGATCACGTCCCCGTCCACCTGCCGCACGCCTGCCGCGGCCACCTGGGCGGCGAGGTCCTCAACAGCCTGCAGTGGATCGCCCGCGAGTTCACCCCTACGGAGCACATGGTGTCCGGAGAGGCTGGGGTCTGCGCCGCCCACGAACATCAGATCACCGGCCAGGCGGCCGGTGGCGTCGGGCGCCGTGCTTCCAAGAACCTTGGTCGTAAACGTGTGCCGGGGGCCGAGATTCGTCAGCGCGTACGCTGTTGTGAACAGCTTTGCGTTCGAAGCCGGGCGGAACAGCCGGCTCGCATTCACAGCGGCCAGGGTGCGCCCGGTCGCCGTATCGAACGCCTTGATACCCCAAAGGGCCCGCTGCCCTGCCGCCGTGGAGCGGAGGATTCGTTCCACCTGCTCTTGAAGAGGCTGGGCCAGGGCCGGGAACGCGAGCAGCGCAATGGTGAACAGGCGCATTGAACGGGATTATACTTCAGGCATCATGATCCCCTCCCTGCGCGCGGCCGCGTCCCTGACAGCATTTGTGGCGCTTTGTGGCGTTGCTGGCGCGCAGCACGGCGTAGACGCCAAACCGAAGCCCTCGGATTACCCTGTCCACGCGGATGCCGGAGGGATCGCAATCGCCGCGGAGTATCTCGTCCGCAGCGTGGGCGGAGAGCACGACATGTTTGTCGTCGAGGATTACCTGGTGCTTCAAGTTGCCGTCTATCCGCAGAAGGGCCGGCCCCTGGACGTCTCGAACGGTCACTTCCGACTGCGGATCAATGGCAAGGACAAGGAACTGCGCCTGCCTCAAACGCCGGGGATGGTGGCCGCATCCCTGAAGTATCCCGATTGGGAACGGCGGAAGAACGTGGAGGTCGGGGGCGGGACTGGGGACCAGACGGTGATCCTGGGCAGGCGCAGGCAGACAC
>DATMXS010000133.1:0-10654 GCA_035561355.1 Bryobacteraceae bacterium
GGCCCGTAACGTGAGTCTCGCTCCACACCACAATCTGCATCGACAGTTCCGGGGTTATCCAAGGGCCGCCGCTGCCGCACCAGCCGCCGTCGTTGTTCATGTCCACCTCAATGTTGAGGCGCGTCGCCTCCTTCAGGACGTGCTGGAACAACTCGCGCCACTTCGGGCTCAGGAACGGCGCCGGACCCTTGGGGATGCCTTGGTCCACGTCCATGATGAGGACCCCGCGAATGCCGACCCGGTGCATCGCTTCCAGATCGGCGGTGATGCCATCTCGCGAGATGTTGCCGTCCGACCAGAACCAATACACCCACGGCTTGGCCGAGTCCGGCGGATTGCGGAATGCCTTTGCCAGGTCGTCGTCCGCCGAGGCCAAAACCGCCGTAGCCAAGCTAAGTAACGCGATTGCTGCGAGCAACGTTCGTTTCATAGGGACCACGCTTCGTCGAGCTCGACCTCGGCTGCTGGATGCAACTGTATGGATGAAACGCCGGCGCGGGCCGGCCTTGTGGCGGACCAGCAGCAATTCATCACCTCGCCCCACTTGTGCAATGTCTGCTGCTTTTCCCACAAGGAAACGCGGCTCTGCGGACCGGCTTTGTCTCGACTTGCTAGCCTGTTCATGGAGAATCGCTAATTTGCCCCCAAAAGCGCCGAGCGCAGTCAATGGATAGGCTTTGCGTCTACTGGACTCCTTTGACTACGACCACGCGGCACCTCCAGCCCGGGTGTAGAGAATGTTCAGGCTGCCTGCTTCCCGAAGGTCTATGCGGCGTCAGCATAGCCCGTGGGCCCGTCTCTGGGATTCGTACGGTTGCCCGGTTCTGGCGGTCCAACCCGAGAAAATTACTAAATGAGTTGGACAGTCCACTAGTAGTCGCACAACAGCGGGTTCTGCTTCTCCCCGCGTGCCGGCCTCAACAGGACAAACATGGTCGCCACGGCAACGCACGGCATCACCGACGCTGCCAGCACTATCGGCTGAAAGGAGGCGCGGTCCGAAACGACACCGATCAGATATGTAGAAATCAGGACGCCGATGCCGGCGCCCGTCCCACTCAATCCGCTGACGCTTGCGACCGCGGACGAATGAAATACGTCCGCAGGCAGAGCGAGAAACATCGTGGAGCAGGCAGCGTATGCGAAGCTCGCCCACGCGAACAGCAGAATGAGGATGACGTAGGACGACGTGAACGCCGCCCCCGCAAGGGCTAGCATCGACGGACCGAACAGCACCATGACAGTGCGTCTCGCCTTCCCGGTTGGCCAACCCCGCCGTATGAACCAACTGGACAACGCGGCGCCGGAGAAGTTGCCCAGATCAGCGGCGAGGAACGGCGCCCAGAATCCCATCATGCTGTCCTCCAGCCGGAAGCCTCGGCTCAGCAGATAGATCGCGAACCACTCGGCCACGAGGAACCAGTACGGATCGAGGAGCAGGCGGCCGAGAATGAGTCCCCATGTCTGCCGGTACCGCAACAACTGGATCCAGCGGACCGCCGGCTCGCCCGCCGTGCCACGCGACTGTCCAGCGCGGACGTGCGCAAGTTCCTCAGCACCGATGGCTGGGTGAAGCTCCGGCGGATGATAGAGCTTCAGCCATGCAATGATCCACACGAAACCGAGCAGCGCGGTTACGAGGAACACAGGCCGCCAACTGCCGAAACCGTGGTACAGCCCAAGCACCAGGAACGGCGCCACAGCCCCGCCGATTGAAGAACCGCTGTCGAATAGCGCCACCGCGAACCCGCGCTCGCGGGCGGGGAACCACTCCGCGACAGCCTTCGTTGCGCCAGGCCAGTTTGCGGATTCACCCGCACCGAGCAGAAACCGGAAGGCCCGGAAGCTTCCGAGACCGCTCGCGAGCGACGTTAGAGCAGCGACCGCTGTGTAGAAAGTCACGCTGCAGGCAAGCCCTACCCGTGTGCCAAGCCTGTCGAGCAGCCGGCCGGAAACGCTCTGCCCGATTGTGTACGCAATCCGGAATGCAATCAGTACGCTTGCCAGGTCCGTATTTGTCCACTTGTACTCCGCCTTCAATACCGGCGATAGCACGCTGAACGTTTGGCGGTCTATGTAGTTGATAACTGTCGAGGCAAACAGCAGTCCGGCGATCCACCAGCGGATCCGTCCACGCTTCACGGGCGGCGCTCCGGCAGCCTTTTGCCGAACAGAACCCGCGCGTTCGTTCCGAAAACACGCCTCTTCACCGATTCCGGAGCATCGGCGAACGCGAGTTTGCCCACTTGCCCGCCGGGGTCGAGGTACGTCGCGTCCGTGCCGAAGACGATTCGGTCTTGCGGCGCCTCCTCAAGCAGCCGGCCGGTCATACGGAATCCCGCAGCCGTTGCGCAGGTATCGACATAAAGATTCGGCGCCAGACGAAGGAGGTCGGGCACGTGCCTGGCGCCGGGCCACATATGGGCCAAAAGCAGCTTGAGGCCGGGAGTCTCGTTTGCGACGGCGGCGATGCTCTTCGTCGCCTCGGCACCCTCGCGGGCGTGCAACAGCACGGGCACGCCCCGGCTCGCCGCGAGCCGGTACGCATCCCGATAGGCCGGCCCGAGCGAGGAGTATTCATGGATCGGACCGTGCATTTTGACTCCCGCGAAGGCGGGGCTTTCAAGAGCTCGCTCTACTTCGCGCAGCGCGGCCGGTCCCAAGTTGGGTGGAAAGACCGCGTACGCGCGCAACCGCCCGGGATGCCGTTCCACTGCTCTCTCGGATTCGTCGTGCGCAGCGCGAAGTTCCGCGAGCGTCACGGCCATGATGGCGGACAGATGGCTGAAAACGCACTGGCCAATCCCACAACGATCCATCGCGGCTACAAGATCGGCGCTCGCGCGCGGCCACACTGCATCCCGATCCACTTCCTGTATATGGCCGTGCGCGTCCACGATGTCGAACTCAACCAACGGCCGCCCGCCGCGTGCGCTCGCAAGCAGATCCGGAGTGCCAGCCATGGCCACCGGAGCAAGCCCGGCGCTCATCATCAGCTCGCGGCGAGTCATCACCGTACGCCCCCGATCAGGCCCGCAAGGTTGCCGCCGGCGATCAGCCTGCGCTTGTCCTCCGGCAAACCGCAATACGCTACGGCTCCGATGGCAGGGCCCGGATCGACGTGCGGCAGGTTGGACCCGTACAGCAGCCTCTCTGCGCCCGCGATCTCCACAAGTGACTCGATGCCTCCGAACAGGCTCCAGAGCGTAAGAGTCGTGTGCAGCCTGCGGTGCCGCCGCATCAGCGCGATCACGGCTGAGATGCTGTTGTACCGCGGCCGGAGCAGCACCACCGGAAGCTCGGGAAACCGCGCGCAAACGGCGTCAACATCGTCGAAATCGTAAGCCAGCGCGGGATCCCCGGCCGGGATGTGCTCCACGGGAACGAGCAACGGCACGCGGTGCGCGGCCAGCGCTCCAAGGGTTTCCTCGAGCGCCCACAATTTCAGCCTCGCCGGGTTTGCGGCGGGGCCGGCCTCCGGTGCAAGCCGTGCACACCGGAAACCGCGCGAGAGCATTTGGTCCACTTGCGAGTTCAGTTGCTCGCCTCTGCGATACGGAGAGAGAGCAAGCGTCCAGCATGGCACCAGGCGCGAGGACGCTCGCGCACCGCGCTCGGTTTGGCGATTCGCTTCAATTACGCCCTCCGGCCCAAACGCTGCCACTGTGGTCGCGAACAGCGCGCTGTCGATGCCGAAGTAGTCCATCTCGCGCAGGAGCGCACTCGGGTCCGGAACCGGATTGTCGGTTCGGCCCGGCAGGCGCCCGACCGTCACTTCGGCATCGAACAGCTTTAAATCAGTCATGGCTCAGTTGCGTCTTCTGCAGACGGTCCGACGCTGCGGCGACCTTGCGGAACGCTTGCGCGTACTCGTGAAAGAGATCTTCGCACGGGGTGGCCTTGTCCCATGCCTGAATCGCCAGCAGGCGGGGATGCACCTCTTCCGTCACCGGCAGGTCACCCTGGCTGTAGGCGACATTGCGCGTCTCGTCGCTGTAGCTCCATGGCCAGTTTCCGAGAAGCGGGTTTCGCTGCTGATACAGCGCGGCCAGGTGCAGCATTGGGTAACGCTCGGGAGCAAGGGCAACGCCCTCGGCCTGCATCGCCGCGAGGAACGTCTCGATGGGAAGCCCGCCCAGTTCGTCCGGCATGTACAGGATCGGATAACCGTAGTAAGCGCCGCGAGTGACATCAGGCGATGTGTAGGGCGGCCGCACGCCCGGCACGTCTTCAAGTTGGCCCGTCAAATGGTCGAGGTTGCGCTGCCGAATGGCGTTGTAGTGCTCCAGCCGCCGAAGCTGGTGGTAACCGATAACCGCGTTCAATGGGTTGATGCGGTACTTGTAGGCGCTAAAGCCGGTGTCCACGAACGGCTTGTGTTCGGGAAGCTCGATGTGCAGCTTCAGGCGCCCCGGGCTCTGGGCGAGCAGCAGCGCTCGTTCGAAATACTTGCGCTCCCGCGTCACCACAAGACCGCCCTCGCCCGCCGGCAGTCCTTTGGTGGCCTGGAAGCTGAAGCAGCCGATATCGCCGATGGTCCCGGCCTGCCTTCCTTTGTACGTCGCTCCGTGCGCGTGTGCCGCATCCTCGATCACCACCAGGCCATGGCGTGCGGCGATGGCGCGGATCGGATCCATATCGGCCATGTGGCCCCAAAGATGTACAACGACGATTGCCTTTGTGCGCGGCGTGATGCGGCGCTCCACATCGCCGGAATCGAGCGTGTACGTTCGCGGGTCGATGTCGGCGAACACCGGCACCGCGCCGCAGGCCAGAATACAGCCGGCCGTTGCGACCCACGTATACGACTGCACGATCACTTCATCGCCGGGCCCGATGCCCGCGGCGAAGCACGCGCTGTGCAACGCCGCCGTGCCGTCCACGCGCGAGAGCGCGAATGGCATATCGAGCCAGCCTGCGCAGGCCTCTTCAAAACGGCGGATGGCATCGCCGTACCCGGTATCGGACAGCGTGCCCGTGCGGAGCATCGCCGTTACCTCGGCGATCTCCTCCTCTCCGGCGATCGGCCACTGGAAATCCCGTTCAATCGTGACGGCGCGCGGGCCGCCGAACAGCGCGAGTTCAGACACGTCGGCTCCTAAATGTAGTCCCGTTCAGTAGTCCCGAAGCGATGGCGGATTTTCAGCTTTTCGGGGGCGGGCCGCAGCTCGCGAGCAATCTCGACGTCGTTTTTGACGTGCGGCAGATATTTGCCCCACGAGTACGGCTCCGTCGTGCTGTGCGAGATGATGATGTGCGGCTTGTAGTGGCTGTCGTTGATGGTTGTCAGTTTCTCCCAGTGCCCGACCGCGGCCTCGAGGTGCCGGACTGCACTCGCCTGGCGCTCCTTATCCTTACTGCGGTACGCGAACATAAGGTCCGTCGCGCCGCGGATCTTCTCGGCGTAATACAGCCCGAGTTCCGCGAGCGCACGGATATCGGAGGAAGTACACTCCCATTCACCCGTCGCTCCGTTCACGAGGGCCGCCGCTTCGGCGTGCCTCGCCAACGCCGATCGCGCATCCGCTTCCACGCGATCCGCCACGTCGTATGGCGTCAGGTGCCCGCCTGACCTGCTCACCCCAGGCGTGAGCATCCGCTCCACGTACTCCGGTATGTTCAGCCACCTGTCCTCAATCGTGTAGTTGTAAATAAACTCGTGGACGTCGTGGAACGCATCTCCCGTCCGCGGCTGGCGGTTGTCGGCGGGCCCGACGCAACCCTCCACCCACCAGTCGTAATCCATGTAGTTCCAGTGGAAATTGGTGACCTCAAGCATCAGGCGGCTCGCGTTTTGCAGCGCGAGGTAGAGCGGCCGCGCGGCTCGGGGCCCGAAGCGCTCCGCAAGCTGGCCGTGTAACCGCTGCTCGGGCAGATCGGCATCGTAGCCGAGCCGGCCCCACAGCATCTTCGTGTACCACCGGCGCTGCCATTCGTACTTCCATGTGACATGCTTTGATGCTGCGGCCGAGTGGATACGGTCCTCGCCCGGTATCTTGAACTCGGTCCCGTACATGAAGCCGTCTGAGTACTCCGATTGGCAATTGCGCACCACTTGACGGACGAAGTCTGGGTCGCCCCAGCGCATCACGTACATATCCGAGTTCCACAGGTGCCAAAGAATACGGTAATTGCGAGGCTTCTGCTCGGTCCAGCCGCTCTCGTAGAAGTGCGGCGTCGGGAGCGAGTACAGGTGCTCGCCGTTGAACTTTAGTTCCACATACACGGGTCCGATGTCCTTATAATCGGCCGCGAAGTCCTCCACCGCCTTCGGCCGCCCTTCCCAGTAACGGTGCAGGAAGGGAATATTGCGGCCTGATTCGCGGATCGCGCGTGTGTACGTGTCCTTGATCCACTCTTCCTTCTCGGGCCCCTCCATGTGCTTCGTGTCCGGCACGCGAGTCATCCGTTCGCCCGGAGCCGTCCCCATCCCGGTCAGATCCGGATACGTCTCGATCAGCGTGCGTACGCACTCGCGCATGTAGTCGCGCACCAGCGGCGTGTCCTGTCCGGTGTCGCTGATCCCGTGCGCCTTGGCGAAGGCGTGCGACACGTGAATGTTCCAGGTAATCAGGTACGTGTCGATACCGCGCAGCTTCGCCCGCCTGAACAATTCGCGGAAGAAGCGGATGTTCCTGTCGATCTCGGCCGCAGGAACGGAGTGCGCCTCGGGGTACTTCTTCAGGTGGACGATGCGGTCGTACGGATGCGGATCCCAAAGCGTGATCTGGTTGTACCGCCAGCGTGCGAGTTGGTCGAGGAACGGGTCCCAGTAGCCGTCGAGGTCATAGAACCAGTCCGGCCGGTCGCGCTGAACGAAGTCCGTGTACTCGTCCATCCTCACGGACTTGAGCGGGAGGTTGAAATGATAGCCCCGTACCCGGAGTGACGGCTTGTGAACCCGATCAGTAATGGCTGGGCGGCCTGCCCGCACCATCTCGGCGACGTCCAGCGCGCCATACATGGCGCCGCGGGCATCCGCGCCGGTGATCGTAATCGTCCGTGCCGCACCGCTCTGCGTGGCCTGCACCGAATAACCGTCGGGCTCGATACCGGTGCCCGCAGCCACCCGAATCACGAACCGGTCGGACACGCGCCCGGCCTTTATCGCGGCATCGATCTCCGCCGCCCCAAAGTCGATCATGGCGCCCGGAGTCTGCTTCACGACGGCGGCGCTCAGCACAGATGCCGCCGCAAAGGCGAATAGCGCTACACGCAGCATCGGTCTTCTCCTACAAGCGCCATTGGCAGTCCCAGCAGAGAACCCAGCTTTTCCAATTCGCCGAGTTGGCGGCCGACGCCGAGCGCGCAATGATGCGTCGGCCCTTCTGCACACCAGCGGTTGACGAACTCGCCCGGAGGCAACTTGAACCTCAATCGCGAATTCGTGTTGCCGATCTGCAGAATGGGGCCGGGCAGCGACTCGCCTTCGGCCGCGATCATCTTGAGCGATCCGCCGGCGGTCTGTGTCATGCCCAGAATCGTCACAGGCCCGCGCCGGACCTTGAACTCTACCGAAACGCCGCAGCCGCGTTTGCCGTGATACAACCCCAAGCCGCGCAGAATCGGCTTTTCGTCACTAATCGCAAGGTGGCCCGGCCCATCGTGTCCCATCAGAACGAATCCCTCGCGGAAGTCCATCGCGTAGAACTCGGTGTAGGAACCGCCGGCGCCAAGCCGATCCATGATGAGCATCGCCAGGCAGGTCTTCAGATCGCCTTCGCCGCTCGCCGGGATACCCCTTGCGGTGAGCAGCGAATTGCCGAGAATGAGCCCCGCGCCCAGCCGTTCATACGGATTGCCGTCCAGGCCGCGGTAGTAGTACGTCAACCCGTGGAGCCCGAAGTCAGCCACCAGCCGGTCGAGTCCCACCGCCACTCGCGCTGCCCATTCGAGGTCGTCTCGCCCAACGCTCGCATCAATCGTGAACCGGCGCTGGGCTTCGGCGAGTTTCTGCCCGACCTCGTTCTCGGTCGCCGCTTCCACCCGCTTCTCGAGATCGCACATCTCCAGGATCTCGACGTGTGCGCCCGTCTGCGCGTGCACCATCGTGAAATCCGAGTACATGTCGAGCATGCCCGGATACGTGTGCCCCAGAAACCCGATCCTGGCTGTTCGCAAGGACCGGGCCGCCGAGGCCGCGCGTAACCAGTGCTCGATCTCGCACCACGCCTCGGAGCCGTCGATCGTGCCGCTGACCACCCGAAAATCGACCCGCGCCCGGGCGAAGGCGCCCGAGATCTCCGGCACGCAGCACGCGGAGCAGTTCGCGAGCCACTCTCCCGTATCCGTGTTCTCGTAGTCGAGCGAGTCCACCGGCTGAAGGTTCAGAATCAGCACGGGGACCTTAGCCTTCTGCACCACGGGCAGCACCTGCGATGACGTCGCGTACGTGCCGACGTAGCACAGGACCACGTCCACTTCCTCCCTAACGAAGAACCGCCCGGCTTCCTGGGCGCATCGAGGGTCGTCGATCAGGCCGGCCGACACTACGCGCACGCCCGCGCGCCGCACGCGATCCTCCACCGACGCCTGATACCCTTCCAGACGTTCCTTCAGGCCGGGGAACTGCGCCCAGTAGGCGTGCAACCCGATTCCGAACACACCTACGGTTGCCTGCTGGCTGGTGTGCATTTACTTGTTCCCTCCTGTGGCCGCCGTGGCGATGGCTGGCGCCGTGTTCAGGCCGTAGTCGATCACTTGATACTGCTTGCCTGCCGGCTGACGCTCCGGAAATTCGCGGTAATACCCGTCCGACGAAGTGAACCGGGGCTGATGCGGGTGATGGTACGGTCCGAACCAGTTCCGCGGAGTCGAGATCACTCTCACGGTCACTTCGTGCTTGCCCGCTGCTACCGGAACGACGGCACGATACGGCGGCCACTCGAGCAGCGCCGCGCGCTTGCCGTCCACCAGCACTTCAGCCATGCTCCCGTGCCAATCCGGGAGTTCAACGGCAAGGGTATTCTGGCCCGCCGGCACAGCGATCTCCGCCGCGTAACGGACGGTTCCGCCGTAAAACGGATATCCCTGCTGCGCCCACGCGCCCAGTGCGAGGCCCTTCCGACCCGCAATGCGGAAGCCGGCGGCGTCGGGAACGACGCTGAACCGCCCGCGGACATAGATGTTCTCGAGTTCCATGCGTACGTCGAAGGGCGACGCCGAGATCTCAACCGTGTTTTCGCCGGTCTTCACGAGTTGCTCGATCCGGGCCGACCTCAGATGCGCGTCGAGCCATGGAACGGCCTGCCCGAAATCCACAGACTTGCCGTTCACGGCGATCCGATACAACTCCGGCGCCTCCACTGCCAGTTCCAGGCCTGGCAGCGCGGCTGCATCGTCCACGCGGAATCGGAACGTTGCCGTGAACCCGGATTCCGGCCCGAACTTGTTGCGATCAAACACATGGTTCCGGAACTGCACCGAGTTGTCCCAAGCCGGCCGCTCGAATCCAGCGGCCTGCCATACGTAATGGTTCGCCCGGAACACGTTGATGCCAGCGTAGGACGCCCCGTTCACCTTGAGATCGCAGTAATCGAGCACCAGAGCGTTCGGCGACTCCGCTTCGACGCGCCAGTCGCTCGTCTTGAGTTCGGCCCAACGCGGCTCAACTGCGCGCGGCGCCGATTTGCCCGCGGGCTTCACCAGCATCAGCACCGAGCCCGCAGGCGCGAGATCGAGATCGAAAGCGATCCTGCCCACACCAGCGGGCTCGAACGCCCCGGTCTTCGTCTCTCCGGTAACCGTGTCCCAGATTTCGAAGGCGCCGCCCTCGATCGTCGCCCGGGCCTTCAACGCCTTCAAACCCGCGTTGTTGAACATCGCGAGGCGCGTGCCATCCGCAAGGTAACGCTCGTAGAACCCGACACCCTGGGGAACTGCCACATCGAATGTCACGCGCGGCCGCACCCGCTTGTGGATCTCGGCCAGTAGCCCCTGCCATCCCTGCACGGTGTGGACGCGGGCGGCATGCTTCGCGAAGAGAGCCTGCACGCGGTCCGAGGCGCGCCCATCGACATAGGCCGGAGCCGGCACGAGTGTCACGATTTCGCCGCCAGCCTCCAGGTAACGCTCCAGCACCGCCACGGTTTGATGGCGGAGGTTGACGAGGTTGTCGGGCAACACCACGAGGTTGTACGCTGCGTGTCCGACTTTCAGTTGCTTCGCGCCGGCATCCGCCAGCCATTCGAGCACGTACTCGTCGCCCAGGTCATAGTCCACTTGGTGGTCCGCTAGGAACTGCACCAGGTCGCCGTTCTCGCGGCGCATCTTCTCGAGTTCGTTATAAGGGCCGTCTCGCCGGGCGGCGAGGAAGCCGCTGGTCGTTGCGGGGATGACGACAACGCGGTGCCTCGCCTTGCCCTGGCTCAGCGCGTAGCTCAGCCGGTGCAGATGGTCGGCGTGAGGTTTGTAGTGCGCCCACCACTCGGCAACGTCGCTGAAGCTTTGCGGGTAGTCCCGCTTGCGCGCCCCGCGGATGGTGCTGTAGCTCAGATGCTGGTCCATGAAGTTGACCCCGTGAACCATGAGCCAATCGCCCATCCGTTTGTAATACTCGAGCGTGCTGTCGAACCCCGCGCCTCCGTACGCCTCCGTGAATGCGCGGCGGTCCATCTGGTGCGCGACGCTCGTCAGTTCCTTGATGGTGAACAGC
>DATMXS010000134.1:0-6731 GCA_035561355.1 Bryobacteraceae bacterium
AGCACTCGGCGAGTCGTTTCCCCACAGTACCGTTTTACCTCAGGGAGCCTGTCCTCATGACCCTACGCTCGCAGCCCCCCGCCGGTGTGGCCACGCTGACCCAGAACGCCCGGACCGTTCTGGAGAAGCGCTATCTCGTGAAGAACGAGAAGGGCCAGCCGGTCGAGTCGCCGGAGGTTTTGTTCTGGCGCGTGTCCACCGTCGTCGCCGAGGCGGACCGACGGTACGGGGCGAGCGAAGGGGCGGTGCAGGCGGTGGCGGAGGAGTTCTACGCGCTGATGATGCAGCGCCGCTTCGAGCCGAACTCCCCCACCCTGATGAACGCCGGCCGCCCCCTCGGGCAGCTCTCGGCGTGCTTCGTCCTCCCCGTGGAGGACGCCCTGGCGAACGGGAAGGACGGGATCTACGACACCTTGGGCTCGATGGCGCTCATTCATCAGAGCGGCGGCGGCACGGGGTTCAGCTTCTCGCGCCTCCGTCCCAAGGGCTCGATGGTGCGCAGCACGACCGGTGTGGCCAGCGGCCCCATCTCCTTCATGAAGCTGTACGACGCGTCCACCGACGCGGTGAAGCAGGGTGGGACGCGCCGCGGCGCGAACATGGGGATCCTTCGCGTGGACCATCCCGACGTGATGGACTTCATCACGTGCAAGGAGGACCTGACGCAGATCACCAACTTCAACATCTCCGTGGGCGTGACGACCGCCTTCATGGAGGCGGTGAAGGCGGGGACGATGTACGACCTGGTCGATCCCACCAGCGGCAAGGTGACCGGCCAGCTCGACGCGCGCATGGTGTGGGACAAGATGATCGACGGCGCGTGGCGCACCGGCGAGCCGGGCGTGTTCTTCATTGATGAAGCGAACAAGTACAACCCCGTGCCGCACCTGGGGTCGTACGAGGCGACTAACCCTTGTGGCGAGCAGCCGTTACTCGCGTACGACGTGTGCAACCTCGGCTCGATCAACGTCGGCCACTACGTGAAGGATGGCGCCCTGGATTGGGACGCCTTCCGCCGCGACATCCACCTGTCGACGCACTTCCTCGACAACATCATCGACGTCAACAAGTATCCCCTCGCCGAGATCGACGCGCTCTCGAAGCGCATCCGCAGGATCGGGCTCGGGATCATGGGCTTCGCCGACGCGTGCATCCGCCTCGGGATCGCCTACGACACCGACGAGGGCGTCGAGTTCGGCCGCAAGGTGATGGAGTTCCTCGACGTCGAGGGGAAGAAGGAGTCGGAGCGCCTGGCGAAGGAGCGCGGCGCCTTCCCCGAGTGGGAGCAGTCCATCTGGGGTCCCGACGAGACCTGCGCGCGCGACGCTCAGGGGAACCGGATCCGGCCGATGCAGATGCTCCGCAACTGCAACGTGACGACCGTGGCGCCGACGGGGACCATCTCGATCATCGCCGGCTGCTCGTCCGGCCTGGAGCCGCTGTTCGCCGTGGCGTTCATGCGCAACCAGGCGGGCGTGATGATGCCCGACGTGAACGAGGACTTCGTCGCGATCGCGAAGAAGGAAGGGTGGTACAGCGAGGCGCTGATGGAGCGCATCGCGAAGGAGGGGCACGTGAACTTCCCCGAGGTGCCGGCGAAGTGGCAGCGCGTGTTCGTGACCGCGAACGCGATTGCCCCCGAGTGGCACATCCGGATGCAGGCCGCCTTCCAGAAGCACTGCGACTCCGCCATCTCCAAGACCACCAACTTCGCGCACACCGCGACGAAGGAGGACGTCCGCAAGATCTACGAGCAGGCGTACGAGGCGAAGTGCAAGGGCGTGACCGTGTACCGCGACGGCTCGCGTGACAACCAGGTATTGTCGACGGGTGCCACGGAAAAGGCGACCGCCGAGCGTGGCAAGTCTGTCATTCCGAGCGAAGCGAGGAATCTCGTCGGCGCCGGTAGTGACCAGTCCCGCCAGCTCGGAGAGCTGAAAGGCACCATCGCCGAGCGCGACGCCGAGATCGCCCGCCTCAAGAAGGCCCTCTACGAAGCCGAGGCCGAGACCCTCCAGCGTCGCGCCAAGCGCAGTCGCCCCGAGGCCCTCCGCGGCACCACCTACCGCCTCGAGACCCCCCTCGGCACGATGTTCACGAACATCACCGAGGACGACAAGGGCCAGCCCTTCGAGGTCTTCATCACCCTCGGCAAGGCAGGTGGCTCGGCCATGGCCGACGCCGAGGCCATGGGCCGCCTGATCTCGATGGCCCTCCGCTCCGGGATCCCCATCATGGAGATCCACCGCCAGCTCCGCGGCATCAGCTCCGACCGCGCCGTCGGCCTGGGCCCGAACAAGGTCATGTCCGTGCCCGACGCCATCGGCATCGCCCTCGAGCGCTGGAACCGTGACAAGCAGGGCGTGCAGCAGACCCTGATCGCCGACGCGCCGGCGGCGCCCGAAGTCGCCCCGGTCGTCGTGCGGTCCTCCCAGGGCCCCGCCGAGACCCAGCAGGAGTTCGGAGGCTTCGACAACAGCCAGGCCTTCATGGGCACCTGCCCGGACTGCGGGTCACAGCTCGAGTATGCGGAGGGGTGCGTGAAGTGCCATGTGTGTGGGTTCTCGGAATGCGGGTGAGTTTTTCACCGTAGGCCGGGGGTTTCCCCCAGGGTGAGTATGTACAGCGGCCCCGCCAGGTATACTGGCGGGGCCGTCGGCGTCATTCGGCGAGCGACCACACATGGAAATACAGGACGTCGTACAAGACATTGGGCGTGCGATATATCGTCTCGATGCGACGCATCCTATTGAAAAGGGGCGCTCCTTCCAACCGGGAGCAGGGCCACTAACAGAGCGCGAACTCGTTGCGCGAATCTGCCGAGAACTAGTAAAAATGAGCGACAGAGAGTATCGCGACGCGGCGCCTTGTCGATATCCAGGATCGCGGAAAATTTGTGATGTTCGAATACCGACCCGCTGGGTGCTCGAAGTCAAAATTGCGCGCCCGTTCGGCGACAACGGCAAGCCCGCCGAGCATTGGTGTGACAACCTGCTCTATCCCTATCCCGGCAACTCGAGTGTGCTGGCAGATGGGATGAAGCTAGCGCAGTCACGATTCTCGGAACGGCGCGGCCTGCTGGTAGTGGGTTATACCCATAATCCTCCTCTACTGTCCCTAGAACCGGCCCTTCGATCCGTCGAAGCCATAGCAGCTCACGTTATCGGTCTAGGCCTAGGCCCGCGGCGCCAGGCGCATGTCGGCCCGTTGGTGCACCCCGTCCATGCCAGTGCCGTTGTTACCGGATGGGAGGTCTTAGCATCGGGCGATCCTTCCCCGCGATCAATCTCTGACGTGATATCCTGATCTTGAGACTTTCTCAAATAACCAATCGGTACGGGATTTGGGATGCCCGCGCCCTCGACGCGTATCTGCCCAGGAGACGGGAGTTCCTGGACGTTACAATCACCTCACCCCCGTACTGGAACATCAAAGACTACGGGGCAAAAGCCCAAATCGGATTCGGTCAGTCGTATGCCGACTATTTGGACGATTTGGAGGCGGTGTTTCGTGCAATCCATCGATCGACAAAACCGACCGGCTCGATGTGGGTTGTCGCAGACACGCTCAAAGAAGACGGCGAGCTGCGGCTGCTTCCGTTCGACCTCGCAGAAAGGGCAAAGCGGAGCGGATGGTTTCTGCAGGATATCATCATCTGGCAAAAGGACAGAACGCTCCCTTGGTCACATCAGGGAAAGCTAAGAAATATTTTCGAGTACGTCACGTTTTTTTCGAAGACAAAGACATTCAAGTATCATCTCTCCGCTGTGCGGGATGTGGTTGATCTAAAGGACCACTGGATCCGTTTTCCGGAGAGGTATAATCCCGGCGGTAAGACTCCTTCGCGATCTTGGTCCATTCCAATTCCGCGGCAGGGCGCGTGGGGCAAAGCTGCCAACTTTGTGCAGCATGCGTGCCCGCTTCCCACTGAGTTGGTGCAGCGAATCCTCGAGCTTACGACGGAAAAAGGCGATGTTGTCTTTGACCCATTTGCAGGCTCAGGGGCTGTTCTAGCGGCGGCGCACTGGATGGAACGCAGATACATCGGCATCGATCTGAATCGTAACTACCAGAAGCTCTTCTATTCCAGGGTTCTTCCAGAGACTCAGAAGCGAGAGCCTTATGGCATTAGTCGCCCGAACCCGGACGGGAAAGCGGAGTTCGCGCAGACAATCCGTCAGCTTCGCTGTAACAAATACGCCCGAGAACTCGCACGATTGTACGCTGCCAAATATGGCTCGCCTCTCTGCGGAACGATGGTGCTTATCCCATCGGCGGGTTTCGACCAGCTCGAACTGTTTCTTTGTCGATCCAGTCGGATCTCCAGGGAGACACTTGCTACACGCCTTAATGAACTGACTAGGCGAAGGCCGCTTTCAAAGTTCGGTCTCAAAAGCGAAATCCGGCTAGTGCCATCACCCAAGGCGCTGAAGCAGCTACTCAGCCACCGGGAGACGGCAGGCATGTCGTGGTACCGTTATGATAGCGGCAAGTTCTACTGGTATGTCGCAGAGCTAGGAAATACGAGAGAGCATGTTCTGCACGCGACAAACTTCTCTGGTGGATCGGCCAAGTACCCGCTTGTGATTAGCCCTCTTCGTTTGCGAGTGCCGGCGACAAAATAGTCCCTTCGACGGTTTGCGTATGGCAAAGCAGGCCAAACGACGGAAAAGTACAAAGCGGCGGACTCTGAGCACTGAAGAGCGAAGTCGTCGCCGGATTCAGCGCCGGTTTCAGTCTGACATTCGGACAATGCTCACGAATGTCGGGCTGCGGCATTTTGCGACCCGAGATAAGCACTTCGAGTTTGGTGGCCGGACAACAGAGCTCGATGGGCTTTTCGCGATCGACAATGTGTTCGTGGTCGTCGAGGAGACGACCCTCTCATCTGAGGGGCTCAGCGATCATCTCAGAAAGAAGGCTGAGGTCTTCAAGTGTTTCTGCGATAATCCCGAACTCACGGTTAGCACGCTAGTCGTGGAGTTTCCTGAGATAGACCGGTACCTTCGGGGGCGCCCGGACATCGATCGTCGCTCTTGCATCGTACGGTCGCTCTACTGTACCCTCAACGATTTGGACGAGGAGTACCGCCTTCGGTACGCAGACGCATTTCACGTCCTGTCGTTTGGCGCGCTGCAGTATTTCCTTCGTCTGAGCAGGACGATCAAGCGAAGCGCCCGCTTCGAACTATTGAAGTTCCTGAATATCGAGTTGGAGGATATTGCTGGAGTCTCCAGAGCGGAGCATCATACCTACAGGGCGCTCTTGCTTCCTGAAGTGGAGAGCGGCTTCCCACCAGGGCATCGTATCGTCTCCTTCCTGGTCGACCCTAAGACTCTAATAGAGCGCGGTTATGTGCTCAGGGCTGATTCATGGCGTGATCATGATGCGCTCTATCAACGGCTGCTGGAAAAGGCCAAGATCGGAAGCATGCGGCGGTACCTGGACGGGGAGGAACGCGTGTTCGTAAATAACGTGATCGTAACGCTTCCGCCGACAGTCACGTTCACGCCGGATGCGGCACCCGGGAGGCGACGGGTTCGCGAAGAAATTGCTACCGGCAATCTTGTCGTCCCTCGAGCCTTCAACACAATTGGAATCATCGACGGGCAGCATCGAGTCTATTCATATCACGAGGGTGACGACCAATTCGAGCCGCGCATCGCGGTGCTTCGTGACAAGCAACACTTGCTGGCGACGGGCATTATCTATCCTTCGAACAGTCAAGAAGAGACGGCCAAGCAGTTTGAGGCAAAATTGTTCTTGGAGATCAACGACAAGCAGAAGCGAGTGCGCGGCGATTTGAAGCAGGCGATCGAGAGAATTGTCGACCCGTATTCTCCCGTAGCGATAGCAAAGGCTGTCATTGAGCGCCTGGCGGCCACTGGGCCTCTTCAAGGAAAGCTCGAGGTTCACTTCTTTGACGTAGGTCGACTAAAGACGACGTCGATCGTTAGTTATGGACTTCGTCATATCGTGGATGTGGGCGGATCCGCGAGCCTCTTTCAACTTTGGCCTGGCCCTGGCAAAACGGCGGTCAAAGAGGGGCGAGACAGGCAGGCGCTGGCCAAGTATGTGAACTTCGCTGCCAACCGGCTCAATTTACTGATTGCTGGGTACCGCGCCTCTATCCCTGGGCCTCTCTGGACTCCAGACAAAAGAGCGAGCAGAGCGCTGTCCGCGACCGCGATTAACGGTCTGGTGTTCTGCATGCGCCGACTTATTGAGGCGGATAAGGTGGCCGACGATTTCCAGTATTATCGTCGGGCCTTTGGAGCGATGAGCCTTGATTTTCGCCCCGGCCGCTTTCCGTACAAGTCCAGTGGGTGGCGAGCCCTCGGCGACTACTTCTTCGAATTGTTTTAAGTCTGTCGTCCGTGGACCCGGGGGCGTGACCGCCGTGAAGTCACTTCAGCCAATGCATTCAGATGATACCCACGGAACTGAAGGAAGAGTTTGGCCGGACGCTGATTGCGGGCGGATATAACCTCCTTTTCGGAGCGGGCACGTCAACGAACAGTAGAAGCGCGGTTGGTGAGCTCCTCCCCACAGGGGAGGGGTTGAGGGTCGAGCTATGCGAGCTTGTTGGTGTGGGCTTCACCCGCTTTTGTGGACACCGTGTGAACGGATGTCACGCGACCTGCCGCCGCTGCCGCTCGTAGTCGGCCGGGCTCAGGTAGTTTAGCGTCGAATGCCGACGCCGGAGATTGTACCAGGTGTGGATGTACTGA
>DATMXS010000135.1:0-7163 GCA_035561355.1 Bryobacteraceae bacterium
GGCCTCGATCGTGGCTTTGAGGATGGCGGATGCGGTAAGCGGGGTCTCCACTGGCGCAGGGGCGCTCAACGGCGCTGCGGCCGCCGCCACTGCCCGAACCGGTGCCTGTGGCTTCGCTGCGGCCGGAGAATCGGGCATCGCGGCGTCAGCGTTGCGGGCAGCCTCCGAAGAGGAGGCGGATGCCTGCGATGATGCCGAGCCCGCACCCGAATCACCGGCGTTCGCCCCGGGGGCGCCGTTGCCCGGAGTGCCGGATAGTGCGGAGCCGGCCTGGCCTGCAGGTGTCTCGCTCACCTGATTGCCGGGCGGGACCGTGACGAACTCTCGCAGGGGGAGCGACCGCGTCGAAAGTGCGAGTACGTTGGCGGGATCGCCGGGAACGGTATCAGCCACGGGAGCCGCCGGTTGCGGGTTCTCGGAGACAGTGGTCCTGACAGGCATCGAGGGCGCCGGTGCGTAGGTGAGCGCCCCAGTCGCGGGTGCCGCGGCGAGCTTCAGTGCCGCCGGATCGGGGCCGGGAGTCTCGATGCGAGGCGGTGCGTCAAGACGCATGCGGGCCTGAGGCGGGCTGCGGTGCCCGGGGCGTACGAAAGGCCGCACGGGCTGGCGCGGCGGGGGCGGCGCCCAGAAGAAGAGCTCTGGCAATTGAAGGCCCGCTGAGGGGAGCATTTCGGCGGGGCTGCGCGGCTGGATGAGGATCTGGTCCGTAATGATGCGTTTGGGCACGGGCGGCAATTCGAGCCTGCGGCGGAATGCGCGTCGTGCGGACGCGCTGTTACTGCGTGTGGCGGCGGAACGCGGCGCCGCGGCGGGTCTCGGGGGCTCCGCTTTGAACACGATGACCGGCTTCCTGCGCTCGACCGCGGGGCCGGATGCGGCGAGATAGAGTTGTTCCGGTATCCGGATGCGCAGCGTCCGCATGAGGCGTTCATTGCGTGACGCGGCCACTTCTTCCTGCGTCGGCACGATGCGCGCCGCGACGGCCGGCAGCAACAGCATCATGCCCAGGTGCAAGGCCATAGAAGCCGCGAACGATGGCCACCGATTCTGGCTTGATTGGGGAGCGAGCAGAGAGACAGTATACCCGCGCCCGATGCGCGGCGGCAGCGCGACGCGAACAGGCGACAGCCCTAACATATCGGACCGTAGCGGCCGGGCATGCCCGGCCACTGGAATTTCTCCATTTTTAAGCGCTGAACTCTTCGCTGCCCGCCTATTCGGCTGTCCGCCAATGCCGACTGTCGCCGATCAACGCCTTGTATCAGGGCACGACTTCAGTCGTGCCGCAACCAATCGAATCTCACAGGGCTTTAGCCCCTGTTCTCTATCCTGGCGTGCACTCCCGGCGTTGACTGCCTAACTCCGCGGCGCCCAAACCGGGAACGGGTCAACCGGCCGTCCGGGAGACCGTTCCAGCACGAGAGAGCGGAGCCCGTGCGGAGCCAGCCGCTTCGCGTTGGGATCGCCGGCGCCTGGGTCGGCCGCCACGTTCTGAAGGTTCCGCAGACCGTAGAGTGCAAGTTCAAACCGGTCCTTGACTCCGACTTTCTGGAACAACCGCGACAGATAAACTTTGACGGTGCCTTCCGAGATCGTCAGCGTTGTGGCGATCTCCTTATTCTTTAGACCCTGCGACAGCAGGCCGACAAGCTGGCTCTCCCGCTTCGTTAAGGAAACCATCTTGGCGGACAGGAAACTCGCCGTGAGGGACTTATCAAACCACAACTCGCCCTCTGCGACTTTCATCAAACATTTCGCGAGCAACTCAGGCGACAGCGTCTTACGAAGCACGCCGCGTACACCCATTTCCATCGCTTGATAAGCAAGCTCGGTGGAGATGGAACGAACCCAAAGCACCAGCCGGCAGCCGCCGTATTCCCGGCGGAGTTGGGTCAAAATACCGAACGTTACTTCCGGCGTCAGATCAATTAACAGTACGTCCGGACTGTGCGCCTGAACCGCCGCGGCAAGATCAGCCGCAATGGCGCAAACAGAGACGGACTCGAACCCTGCGGCGGATTGAAGGACAGACGTGAACCCGGCCGCAAGCACAGGTTCATCAGTCAACAGGAGAACACGAGCCATAGGTGTTTCAACTCCCGAGAGCGGAATCATTATGCACGAAAAGCGGTAGAAAAAGAATCTGTAATGCGATTTTTTCTTCAAATTTCCAGCCCGCAGTACTCGTACGGCTGATTAACCGCAATCTGCCGGTAAAACTATAGTTCTTGAGCTCTAGTACTATGTCGCGAGTGGCATGCCTGGAATACTAGTACTAGGTCAAAAGTTGTAACCCGCTGGCGAATGTCCGGGGGAAGCAGATAGACCGCCGAAAACGACCAAGGCCCCTCCCCGATGCAGGATAAGCGCAAAAAAAGCCGGCTGCGACGCCGGTACGCAAGATGCGGCACATTGCCGGAAGTCCTGCAAAACCGGGCGTTTGGCAGCCCCGTTAACCCAAGTGAATAACCATATGTAGACCTTTGCGATCTTGTTATCACGCCACGGTCCGGTGTATCGGTAACACTAGGCAGAAATGGATAGGCGTGCGGATCCCCGGGTCGAAGTGAGGTTGCGGTGTCACGCAGCCGCCGCAGGTATTAATAAGTCAACCGTGTTCGTCGGTCTTACCGAGAACATCAGCCGCAGCGGCGCGCTGTTGTCCTGGAGCGGCGAGGCTGCGCGCGGCACGCTCCCCCACCCCGGCGACCTGCTGACGGTGGATATCGAGCTGCCGGCGCACCGTTCGTTCGGCCAGCGCTGCATGCATTGTGAGGCGGTGGTGATCCGGGTGATGGCAGAGAACGGACACCCGCCGCGCGTGGGCGTACAGATCAACCAGATGAGTTTTAGGAACGACACCGCGCGCAGCCGCGCCAAAGAGCAGGCGAACTGCGCGGTGATGTGAAGCGATTTTGAGGCGGAGATCCCGAAGGGGACACTCTCTGTGCTCCGGAAGGGGACACTCTTTGGGTGTCCCCTCCGGATTCGGGTGTCCCCTCCGGATCAGAGGCGCACTGAGCCTCGCCGCCGGCGCGCCGGTCTGAGAGTCGGCCGGCAACGGGTCCACCGCTGTCATGTGGCAGCGGTTATAGGGGTGGCCGAGAGGTCACTGCCTGGGAATGTGGCCTTTCGGGGTCACGCATATATAAAACGCAACGTGAGGAGAAGAAGGATGCTCAAGAGATTTATCCGTGACGAAAGTGGACAGGACCTGATCGAGTACACGCTCCTGTTGGCATTTGTGGCAATGGCTGCTGCGGCGATCTTCATCAGCGCCGGGAACAGCATCACCCAGATTTGGACGAACGCCCAAACGAGGCTCGAACAGGCGGCCACCCTTAAGTAGTCGTCGAACCAGACTTCGGGGCATGCCCCCGGGGCATGCCCTCTCTTTAGCCTTGGTTTGAGTAGTGCCATAAGTACTACTGCCCGTCGGTAAGGAGTGAATGAATGGACAAGCGGTTCAGTACTGTGCTGGCGGCGGCGTTGCTGATCGCGGGAGCGGCATCCTTGTTGCTGTACAAGTTCATCGGAGGACGGATCCAATCGGGCCCGGACCCGGTCCAGACGCGGTTGGTCGTAGCCGCGCGGAATCTGCCAGTGGGCACTCTGATCCGCGAGCCCGACGTCAAACTGGTGCCGTGGCCGGGTGCCACGCCCAAAGGCGGCTCCGTCAAACTGACTGACACGATCGGCCGTGGCGTCATCTCGGGCATCGTCGAGGGAGAACCCGTCGTGGACCACCGCCTCGCGCCGAAGGGCGCGGGAGCCGGTCTGGCGGCAACGATTCCCTCCGGCATGCGGGCGGTTGCAGTTAGGGTGAACGAGATCATCGGTGTAGCGGGCTTTGTGGTTCCCGGCATGCGAGTTGACGTTCTGATTGCCGGCACCCCTCCGAATGCCCCCAAGGAACTCGGAACGCTGTCAAGGACGCTCCTGCAGAACATTGAAGTGCTCTCCGCTGGGCAGAACATTCAGAAGGACGCCGAGGGTAAGCCGATCACCGTGCCGGTAGTCAATCTGCTGGTGACGCCCGATCAGGCGGAACTGCTGAACCTGGCTGCCAGCGAGACGAAGATCCAGCTGGTATTGCGCAATCCGATGGACAACGTGATCGCCAAGACGCCCGGAACAGCGGTCTCGAACCTGTTCACAGGAGCCCAACTGCGCCTGACGAACACCGGAGCCGCCCCTGCGCGCCGGCCCAGAATCGTGAAGGCTGTAGCACCACCGCCCCCTCCCAAGCCGCGGCCCGTTGTGGTTGAGGTGTTTCAGGGCGGGAAGAGGGACGAAGTGAAATTTCAGGAGACCCCGGAGGACTAGCGCGTGAAACAGGCGAAACGATGCGGTCGCGCGATGCTGGCGCTGATCGCTGCGGTCGCATTCAATGCAAGGTTGGTTCAGGCGCAGGGCGCCTCGGAAGGCGCCAGGGACCTGTTTGTAACCGCGGGCAAGTCCTTGGTGGTCGAGAGCCCCGTCATCATTCAGCGGGTCGCTGTGGGCGATTCCAAGATCGCCGAAGCCGTCGCGGTAAGCCCTCGGGAAGTGCTCATCAACGGCAAGCTTCCGGGCGAGACCAGCCTGATCGTGTGGCAGCAGGGAGGGAACCGCCTGCTGTTCGATCTCCGGGTGCGCCAGGGGACCCTGAGCCTCGACGCGGTTCGGGAAGAGCTGAAGAAAGAAGTGCCTGAGGCTGACGTCACCTTCGCGGTGAACGAGGGAAACGTGTTTGTTCGTGGCACGGTGCCGGACATGCTGGTGGCTGACCGCGTGATGTCGATTGCGACAACGCTGGGCAAGCCGGTGAACCTGCTGAACGTGAAGGTGCCCGCGATGGAGCAGCAGGTGCTGCTCAAAGTGAAATTTGCAAACGTGGATCGGGCCGTAAGTCGCGATTTGGGCGTGAACCTCTTCAGCACCGGTGCGACGAATACGATTGGGTCGACCAGCACACAGCAGTTCCAGCAGCCGCAACTCAACTTCGACGGCCGAGCCGCGGAGGTCAGCCTGAGCGATGCACTGAATATCTTTCTATTCAGACCAGACCTGAACCTTGGTGCAACCATTCGCGCATTACAGACTCGGCGTCTGCTCGAGATTCTGGCTGAGCCGAACGTGCTCGCCATGAACGGTCGTGAGGCGGCTTTCCTGGCGGGCGGCGAGTTCCCCGTACCGGTGATCCAATCCGGCGTGGGTGGCGCGGGCACGGTGACCATCCAATGGCGCGAATTCGGTATTCGCATCAACTTCACGCCTGTGATGACGCCGCGGGGCACGATCCGATTGAAAGTTGCGCCTGAGGTAAGTTCGCTCGACTACGCGAATGCCGTCACAATTTCCGGATTCACAGTCCCGGCCCTATCGACGCGGCGCGTCAACACCGAAATCGAGCTTGAAGCCGGGCAGAGTTTCGCAATCGCCGGCCTACTGGACAACCGCGTGGTGGATAACCTTAGCAAGATCCCCGGTTTGGGAGACATCCCGTTGATCGGCAAGTTGTTTCAGTCGAAGTCCATCAGCAAGAATTCCACCGAACTGCTTGTAGTTGTGACGCCGGAACTCGTCCGGCCCGCGCCGGCGGACAAGCCGGTGCCCGATATCAAATTCCCGCAGCCGTTCCTGGAAGGCGGACCGACGGTTGCGCCGCGCACTCCCGGACTGGCCGTTACGGGTGCAGCCGAGAAGGAAGTAATCAAGACGGTTCCGTACGAACAACTCCAGCAGATCCAGGAGCAGATGAAGGATCAGCCCGCCGCGCCGCAGATGCCGATCATGCAACTGGTGCCGATGCCGGCGCCCGCGCAGCAACCCAATGCTCCGGTCCAGGGTGCCTCTGCCCCGGCGGCCGCTGCATCGCCGGGTACGCCCAGGTAAAGGTGCGCTGCTGATGGCTTCTTTGAATGCGGGTTTGGTGATCGGCAATCAGGCGCTGTGGGACGAAGTTCACGCCTGCCTGGCGAACCTGCCCGTCAACCTGGTCCTTGAGGAAAGGGCGCTCGGCGACTTAGCCGCGCTTGCCCGCCGGATCGAGGAGTTGCGGTTAGACGTTTTGCTGGTTGACCTCACCAAGCTGGGAAGTCAGGTCGAGGACGTGCTCAAGGGCCTTCGGGCGATTCCAGGCGCCCCGATGGTGATCGCGCTGAATGATCGGGCGGATTCCTCCGTCATCCTCGCGGCTATGCGGTCCGGCGCGAGTGAGTTTTTGTTTCCGCCGCTGGCCGACGGGTTGCACGCGGCGATCGACCGCCTGACGCTTGACCGCAGGAAGGCTGCCGCAGCCAACCGGCAGCGAGGACGCAGCCTCGCCTTCGTTTCGGTCAAGGGCGGCTGTGGCGCCACAACCGTTGCCTGCCATGTGGCGGCTGAAATCGACCGCCTGACAGGCCAGGAAGTGCTCCTGGCTGACATGGACATGGATACCGGCATGGTCGGCTTTCTGATGAAGGCCAAAGGGCAATATTCAATTGTCGATGCCGCGCAGAACGTACACCGCCTGGACCTCAGTTACTGGAGTGCCCTCATCTCCAGTCACAAACAGGGGAAGCTTGAGGTCATCACGGCGCCTCCGCTGGCCGGTCTGCGCAACGGCCTCTCCGGGGAATCCTTCCACCAGGTGTTCCAGTTCCTGCGGACGAACTATGACTGGGTAGTGGCTGACCTCGGCCGCAGTCTCGACCCGATTAACTTTGCAGTCCTGGACACAGTGGACGAGATCTACCTGGTCTCCACCTTCGATCTGCCGGCGCTGCACCTGGGCAAGCAGGTCATCCAGCGCCTGCTGGAGGCAGGCTTCGGCCGGAATCAGCTCCGGCTAATTCTGAACCGCGCGCCGAAACGGCCCGACTTCACGTCCGGCGAAGTGCAGAAGGCGCTCGGCCTGCCCGTGTTCGATATGCTGCCGAACGACTATCCCGAGCTTTACCAGGCATACTCGGAGGGCCACCTGCTTCCGAATACGAGTGAACTGGCCAAGTCGCTTGCCGGGCTGGCGTCGAAGATCACCGGAGTGCAGCCCAAGGAGAAAGCCAAACAGAAGTCGGCTCTCTCGCTGTTCCAGTTCTAGATGAGCGGGGTTTGCCGCGCTTCGCGGCACGCCGCGTGTGAGGTGAGATGACGAGTAATCTGACGGCCCCCGGCCGGACCGGCGATGCAGCGTGGGT
>DATMXS010000136.1:0-52416 GCA_035561355.1 Bryobacteraceae bacterium
CCCGCCCCGAACAGATCAGAAACGCTGATTCTGGCTGGCACGGGTGAACCGTAGCAGTTCACGGTCCCCGCGTTGCCGCTCGAGAGCAGCCCGCGGCGCGGCACGCCCACCGTCACAGTTGAGTTGCTCAAGGCCGGGGAAGACGGGCCGCTCACGGAGATGAACGCCTCCAGGGGGCTGGCGTTGTCCACGCCCTGCTGCGCGGCGGCAATTCGAATGCCGCTGACGACGATTCCGAACGCGCCGCTCTCCGGCGTCTGGATGGAGACACCGTTGAAGGCCACGGCGTTTGCGCCGGCTGCAATCGGCGTGACGCCGGCAACGGGCACGCCGTCCACGGAGAGCTTAGCGTCAACGGCGCCTTCGGCCGTTGTGCGGTTAGTCACGTTCACGCTCAGAAATATGGTCAGGTTTGTGTTCACCCGCTCACCGGGAGCACCGGTGCAGCTCAGGAGAATTGCCCCGGCCAGTTCGGTCAGCCCTTCAGAACGAACAGGCGTCGGGGCTCCAGCGGCCCTACAAAGCACCGCCGCTTCACCGAGCGGCAGTGCGGCAGCGGCAATCGCAATTGCCAGCAATCGGCCCAAGTTTCTCATCGGTCTCCTTGATTGAGTCTTGTGAAACGCCGGCCGAACGTGAGCGCGCGAAAACAGAATCTGAGTAGAGAACGCCAGCGAGGACGCGGGGAACGAACATTATGACACCGAGCAGGAAACCGTACAAGGCATCCCTAACTTGCTGTTTCGGCGGACACCGCCCTGTTGTTAAGACTGTGTAAAGACAGTTTTACCAAGGCTTTACCGGTTACCCCATAACTTCCTTACGTCTAAAGCGTTCTCTACACGTGGAGGCAAATGATCGTGACTGCAGCCAAAGCGTGGCCCGCGGTTCTGGCACTGGCGTCGATAATGCTGGCGCAGACGCCGGAGGCCGTTTCGCGTGAGGTCGGTGAGATCACGGCCGTGGATGCCTCCGCCAAGACCCTGACCATCCGCACTGACGCCGGGACCGATGCGCTTGTCCGTTACGACGATCGGACGTCCTTCCGCAGGATCGCGGCTGGTGAAAAGGACGTGAAGAACGCAAGCACGATCGCCCCGGCGGAACTCGTGGCGGGCGATCGTGTGGTGGCGCGAGGCGTGGCGGGCGAAGACGGCAAGTCGCTCAGCGCGCGCTCGGTGATCGTAATGGCGAAGGCCGATGTCGCGAGAAAGCAGGCAGCCGACCGAGCGGCGTGGGACAGGCGGGGCATGGGCGGCGTTGTAACTGCGGTGAATCCCCAAGCCAATGAGATCACGGTTAAGGCCCTCGCGCCTGGGGAGAGCCAGACCATCACCATCTCACTGGCCGAAGGCGCGCGGGTGCGACGGTATGCGCCGGAGTCCGTGAAATTCAGCGACGCCAAGCCGGGCAAACTGGACGAAATCCAGGCCGGCGATCAAGTGAAGGCGCTCGGCACGAAATCTGCCGACGGGTTGCGGTTCGTGGCGGAGGAACTGGTGTCCGGATCCTTCTTGAATATTGCTGCGACTGTGGATTCGATCGATGCAGACGGTAACGTCATCACTGTCACCGATCTCGCGACAAAGAAGAAAGTTGCCGTGCGCCTCACGGCGGATTCAGCCATCCGCCGGTTACCCCCGTTCGCCGCGAATATGCTCGCGAACAGCGGGAGTGGGCGCCGAACCGGTATTGCCGGACCTGCAGGTCCGCCGCCAAGCCCACGGGGCCGCCGTGAAGGAGTTAATTACCCCCTTCCTCCTTCTGGGGCCGGCGGCCCTGGTGGAACGATGCGGGAGCGCCCGCGCGATCTGCAATCGATGCTCGAGAGAATCCCCGCTATTTCCGTCACCGAGTTGAAGGCCGGTGACGCGGTGATGATCGCGAGCACGCGTGGCGCCAACCCGTCACGCATGACGGCGATCAATATTCTCGCCGGAGTCGAGCCCTTGCTGAGGGCGCCACAGGGGGGCCGTCAATCCTCAATCGGCTCGTGGAACCTCGATCTGAACATGAACATGAGCTTGCCGTAGGCACGGCAGGCAGGCGGAAGGCGGAGCCATCATGAAAAACACTAACGCTCGAGTTGTCTTCACCCTCTTCGTGCTGCTGGCCGCGGGCATGGGCTTGCACGCGCAATCTTCAACCGGGACTCTGAGCGGCCGCGTTACGGACCCGTCCGGAGCGGCGATTCCGAACGCGACTGTAGCCTTGACGGGGACAAACGGCAGCGTGCAGGTGGCCGTCACGGGCGTGGACGGCAAGTATTCAATCGCGAATCTTGCCCCCGGCGTGTACACGGTGCACGCCAGCGCCGTGGGCTTTGCGCTGTTTGAGCGGACCGGAATGCGCGCCACCGGCAAACAGGCGCTCGACATCAGGCTTATGCTCGACGTCGCGAAGGAAGAAGTGACGGTATCCGACACACCCATGGTGGACACGCAGCCGTCCTCGAACGCTGGCGCGATCGTGTTGAAAGGCAACGATCTGGACGCCCTGTCGGACGATCCAGACGATCTGCAATCGGACCTGCAAGCGCTCGCGGGGCCTTCGGTTGGGCCGAATGGCGGACAGATTTACATCGACGGGTTCTCCGGCGGGCAGTTGCCGCCGAAGGCTTCGATCCGCGAGATCCGGATCAACCAAAACCCGTTTTCGGCGGAGTTTGACCGACTCGGCTTCGGCCGCATCGAGGTGTTTACGAAGCCGGGCACGGACAGGTATCACGGGCAGGCGTTCTTCAACTTCGGCGATTCGCGCTTCAACTCGCGCAACCCGTTTTCACCGGACAAGCCGCCGTACCAGTCGAAGATGTTCGACTTCAACCTGGGAGGGCCTCTCACGAAGAAGTCGTCCTTCTTCTTCAACGCGGAGCGCCAGGCGGTGGATGAGACGTCGGTGGTCAGCGCGCTCACGCTCGACCCTGCGTCGTTCCAGGTGCGCCGCTTCAGCAGTTCCCTCCTGAACCCGCGCACGCGGCTGAACATCGGCCCACGGTTGGACTATCAGTTGAGTCCGAACAACACACTGGTGGCGCGCTACAACTACTCGAGCACCAGCCATGAAAACGAAGGTGTCGGGGAATTTGCGCTGCCTTCGCGCGCTTATGACACTCACGGCACGGATCACTCGCTGCGAATTACCGAGACGGCGATCCTGGGGCCGAACACGATCAGCGAGACGCGCTTCCAGTACATCCGGCGCCGCGACGCCCAGAACGCGCTAAACAATGCAGCAGGAATCAGCGTGCTTGGGGCTTTTACCGGAGGCGGGGCGGGCGTGGGTAACTCATATACGAATCAGAACCGGTACGAATTTGAGAATTCTACGTCGATGACGCGGGGCGCTCACCTTCTTAAGTTTGGTGCACGCGCGCGAACCGGTACAGAGGCCGGGTATTCGATGCAGGGCTACAACGGCTCGTTCACGTTCACCTCGCTTGACGCGTACCGCATCACGATGCAGGGGTTGCAGGACGGGCTGACTGCGGAGCAGATCGGCGCGGAAGGCGGCGGCCCCAGCCAATTTTCGCTCACGGGCGGCAACCCTCTTGCGAATGTCACGCAGACCGACCTTGGCCTCTTCGTGCAGGACGATTGGAAGCTTCGCCAGAACTTCACGCTGAGCCTCGGGCTGCGGTACGAAACGCAGAACAACATCAGTGATCACGTGGACTTCGCGCCTCGCGTGGGCTTTGCGTGGGGACTCGCGCGGAAAGGCTCGACGCCGCGCACAATCATCCGCGGCGGCTTCGGCATCTTCTATGACCGTGTGGACGAGGGCCTGACGCTTCAGGCGCAACGGCTGAATGGCATCAACCAGCAGCAATTCATTGTGCCGTTCCCGAATTTCTTCCCGAACGTGCCCGCGCTCGACAGCCTCTCCGCGAACCGCCTGCCGACGGCCATTCGCGAGCTGTCGCGGACGATGCAGGCCCCATACGTGGCACAGGGGGTCCTGAGCGTGGAACGGCAACTCCCGAAGAACATCACTTTGGCAGTGACATACGCGCAGTCGCGCGGATTGCACGTGCTGCGCTCGCGCAACATCAACGCTCCGCTACCAGGGACATGGAGCGCCTCCGATCCAACCGCCGCCGTGCGGCCGTACGGCAACATCGGCGACGTGTACCTGTATGAATCGGGCGGCCTTTACAAGCAGAGGCAACTGATGACGAACATCAACGCGCGGGTGAGCCCGAAGCTCACCCTGTTCGGGTTCTACGTGTTGGGCAAGGCGGAAGGCAACGCCGACGGCGCGTCGGATTTCCCGGCCAACCAGTACGACCTAACATCGGAGTGGGGACGGAGCGGCTTCGACGTGCGCCATCGCGTGATGCTGGGCGGCTCCATCGCAGCGCCGCTGGGGCTGCGCTTCAACCCGTTCGTGACGGCGAGTTCCGGGCGGCCGTTCGACATCGTGGTGGGCCGCGACCTGAATGGCGATTCGCAGTTCAACGACCGCCCCGCCTTCGCAACGGACCTCACCCGCGCGAGCGTCGTGAATACCACTTACGGCGCTTTCGACCTGAAGCCGCTTCCCGGACAGGCGCTGATCCCGCGCAATTACGCCACAGGGCCGGGACAGTTCACCATCAACATGCGCGCTAGTAAGACGTTCAGCTTCGGTGGCGAGCGCGGCGGCACTCAAGCGGCCGGAGAGCAGGGCGGCGGCCGTTCGGGACCTCCCATGGTCGGCGGTCCGGGAATGGGCGGAGGTCCGCGGGGTGGGGGCGGCCCTCGCGGCGGCTTTGGCGGCGGCCGGGGCGGTCCTGGCGGCATGTTCGGCGAGAACAGCAGCGGGCGCTATAATCTGACGTTCTCGGTCTCGGCGCGCAACCTGCTCAATCACGTAAACCTCGCCTCGCCGATCGGGACTTTGACTTCGCCGCTTTTCGGAACATCGAATGCGATCGCAGCCGGCTTTGGCCCAGGCGGGGGCTCAGCCACAGCGAACCGGCGCATCGAATTCCAGTTGCGCTTCAGCTTCTAAAACGCTTTAGCGCAGAGGCGCAGGGAAAACAGAGAAGGCATAACATACAAGGACCACAGGACTAAGTGGTGTCAGCAAATCGATTCTACTTAGTCCTGTTGTTGAAACCATTCCTTCCGTTCTCTGCGTCTCTGCGGTAATACCCGTTCATCAGGAACGGACGGCCGCTACCACTGTTATGTCATCCGCTTGCGGTTGCCCGGCGGTGAAGTCGCGCACGGCCTGGTGAACCGCTGCTACGATCGCATCGGCCGACTTCAGATCCGCACTGTTGACTACACTGAGCAGCCGGTCCTCCCCGAACTCCTCGTCCTGACCATTCGCCGCCTCCGTCACGCCGTCGCTGTAGAGCACCAGTACGTCGCCGGACGCCATCGTGGCAGTGGCCTCCTGAAACTGCATCATCGGGAGAATGCCAAGGACGGGCCCTCCCGCCTCGAGTTGTTCCACTCCGCCAGCGGCGTGTACCAGCATCGGAGGGTTGTGGCCTGCGTTTGAGTACGTAAGCTCACCGGTGGTAGTGTTTACGACGCAGTAGAACAGGGTCACAAAACGGTTGCCGGGGCAGGTCCGGGCCATGCCGCGATTGAGGCGGTTCACAACCTCTGACGGGCCCTGGCACACCTCGACAATTGCCTGCGTTTTTGCCTGCAGGTTGCTCATCATCAGCGATGCGGGCAGGCCCTTTCCGGCGACATCGGCCACCACGATCGCGAGGCGGCCATCGGAGCAGGGAAGGAAGTCATAGTAATCTCCTCCCACAGTCCGGCACGGCGCGTTGTAACCGGCGACCTGGAAGCCCTCGATCACTGGCGCCGATTCGGGCAGGAGCCGGGTCTGGATCTCGGCGGCCTGCGCCAGTTCGCGCTCGTGCATGCGCTCCAGTTGCTCGAGCTCAACGAGCCGTTCGCGCTCGATCCGGATCGCCGCAACGTTGGCCATGACGGTGAGCAGGTTGAGGTCGTCGGTTGTGAACTCGCGCCCCGGCAGTGGCGAGTCCACATAGATGAGCCCGAGGACACGGTCTTCCGTTTGAAGCGGGGCGGCCATGAAGCTGCGCACGCCTTGGATCACGATGCTCTTGCTTCCAGAGAACGCCGCGTCGGCGAGTGTGTCCTTGACGAGGACTGAGTCCTTTCCTTCGAGAACGCGGTCGCGAACGGTCCGGCTGATGCGGAACGTGTTGCCGCGCTGCGCTTGTACGGTGTCCTCGCCGTTCTCCGCGGTGGCGAGGACGCCCCTCTGCGCTCCCGCGGCCTCGATCGCGAGATCCAGCAGAATCGGGAATAGCTCCTTGAGCGGCTGCCGTCCCGCAAGCTCGCGTCCAGCGCGTACAAGGGCGTCCATCGGGCTGCGCCAGATGCCGGTGTGCTGGGCGGGGCTTGGTCCCGTGCTCTGGATGGCCTTGTGAAGGTTTGTGGCGAAGGTGACCCCGCCAGCCACGGCCGCCGCATCGAACGAGAGCTGTGGCGCGAGCGCGACGGGTTCGTAGACGGCGGTGATCCGGCTGGCAGTGACGCGATCGCCGGCCCGCAGCCTCACAGGCTCGGAGATGCGCGCTCCGTTGACAAATGTCCCATTCTTGCTGAGCAGATCGCGGACCAACCAGTCATCGCCGTACTTCTCGAACCGGAAATGGTGTCGCGAGAGCCCGATATCCTCGGGGAACGCAAGATCGTTTTCAGGCGCTCGTCCAACTGCAAGATGATCCGCCTCGAGCTGCAGCGTCTTCGTAGCCCCGTCAGGGAAGGTAACCGACAACTCACGCGCCATGGGGGCATCTTAGCAACCCGGTCAGGGCTAAGGCCTGGGAACGCGTTCAATCATTCAGAAAGCTCACAGGCGCCCGGGTGCGAGTGCGAGACTGAAAGAATGGCAAAGCCAGAGACCTTCTCTCTCCGCAAGCATCTTGCCGACATGCTACGCATGAAGGGTGCGCACTTGACGTTCGACGCGGCTGTGGCTGATTTTCCCGTGCCATTGCGCGGCGCAAAGCCGCCGGGCGCGCCACATTCGGCTTGGCAACTGCTGGAGCACATGCGGATCGCGCAGGAGGACATCCTCAATTTCAGCCGCAATCCCAAATATCGAGACAAGACGTTCCCCGATGACTACTGGCCGGCCACCGAGGCCCCGCCAAGTGAGGAAGCCTGGGACAGGAGCATTCAACAGTTTCAAGCGAATCTAAAAGAAATACTGGAACTCATGGCCGATACCAAGCATGATCTTCTCGCGAAGATCCCCCACGGCCAAGGGCAGACTCTGCTCCGCGAGGCACTTGTGGTAGCGGACCACAACTCGTATCACCTAGGTCAGTTGGTGTTACTACGAAAGATGCTGGAATCTTAACCCCTTCGGATGCACAGCCGGGATTGGTAAGCCGATCTGGGCCCGGCTCATCTATGCGGGTGGGTCGTCCGGGCATAAGCGTTTGGACATGCCGGCGCGCTGAATCTTCCCCGTTGGTCCCTTGGGAATTTCGTCGAGAATGATGATCTTTTCAGGGATTTTGAAACCGGCCAGGCGTTCGCTCAGGAAACGCTGCAGCGATCGCGCATCTGTGTCGGCCCCCAGCACGACCGCGGCGTAGACTTGCTCTCCCCTCGCCGAGCACGGAACGCCGAACGCCACAGCCTGCCTGACTGCCGGGTGATCCATCAGCGCTGCATCGATCTCGGCAGGCGCGATCTTCTCGCCTCCCACGTTGATGATGTCCTTAAGTCGGCCGGTCAGAGTCAGGTCGCCTTCAGGATTCAGGAATCCTTCATCCCCAGTGCGAAACCAGCCGTCAGAGAAAGCGGTCTGGTTCGCGCTGGCCGGGCTCAGATAGCCACTGATCACCTGTGCGCCCCGGAGTACGATCTCTCCGGTCGCGCGAAGCGGTAGCAAGGCCCCATCGGCGTCCATTACGGCGACCTCGGGACCGGAAGACATGCCGACGCTGGTCCGTGATGGACAACCCCGATCGAGTCGCACGCTCGCGATTTGGTGCGCCGCTTCCGTCATGCCGTAAGAATTGAGTACAGGGACGTTGAATGCCGATTCGAGTTGCTGCCACACAGGGGCAAACAATGGTGAGGAAGACGAGCGAATCAGTCGCAGCTTGTGACTGGCCAGGACCTCGGGATTCCTGGGAGCGCGAGAGAGAATCATCTGATGCATGGCGGGTACGGCGGAGTACCAGGTCGCGCGTGAAGTGCTCAGCCAGGAAAAGAAACTGGTTGCCTGAAAGCCCCGCGGGCAGCAAACGGTGGCTCCTGCCGCAAGCGACGCCAGCAGTCCCGCGACAAGTCCATGGATGTGGAAGAAAGGCATGATGGACAAACATCGATCGTCGGGCGTCAGACGCAGCGTGTCCGCCACTGCCTTCGAGGAAAGCCACAGATTGCGGTGTGTAAGGCCGACGAGTTTCGGACGCGCGGTAGTTCCGGAGGTGTGCAGGAGGAGGGCTATGTCATCGGCTGCCGGCAGCGTCCCGGAGGCTCGTGGAGCACGCGTGGGCATGTTCGGCCGCAGCGTGAAGCCTCCGAGCGGTTCGCGGTCGAACCAAATCAGCCCTACCGCACAGCGCTGCGCCGCGGCCACCGCTTCCCCGCTGCCTGGCTCAAGGATCAGGGCCGCGGCTTCGAGATCTCGAAGCAGCAGCTCAATTTCACCGGCCTTGTAGCCCGGGTTGATCGGAGCGACCCGGCAGCAAGAAACAAGTGCGACGAACAGGGCGGCAGTCTCAGGGCCGTTGCCGAGAACAACCGCAACCGTGTCCTGATGCGTGAGGCCCAGATCGGCGAGCAATTGGCGCGTCCGGTCGCAGAGAACGCGTAATCCGTCATACGTTTGACCTGCTCCGTGATGATCCGCTATAGCGGTCGCTTCACCGGATCCTACGCGGATGAGGTTGGGGATTGTGGGTTCGGACGTGAGCATTCGGGTGTGATTTCGGATTTCTGTTATGATCCAGGTTGCCAAATCGAAGCAACAGTATATCGTGCTCCTCCGCCGGTTCCCGCAAAGCAAGAAATGTGGCGCTCAGCGCTGTCGCGCCTGGCGCCGGCGTTGTGGTTGTACGGGACGGATTCTTCGAGACGCTCGGTTTCGCGAACCGTCAGGAGACTCGGATGCTGGTGTTCGCCGAAAGCGAGCGCTTCGTAAGAGCAGCGCGCGAAAACCAGAACATCTGCGCTGTTCTTACGACGCAGCAATTCGCCGCCTCCTTTCCTGAGGCCATTGCCGTTGGGGTCTGTGAACACCCGCGATCCGCTTTCGCGGCCATCCATAATCAACTGGCGCGCAGTGGATTCTATTGGGCCGATTTCCCAACCGAGATTGACGAGGCGGCGCGCGTACACCCGCGGGCATTCATCGCAGACAAGAACGTGCGCATTGGAGCGGACTCGGTGGTTCAACCGAACGCAACGGTGCTTGAACGGTGTCTGATCGGGAACGGCGTGGTGGTAGGCGCAGGCAGCGTTCTCGGCGGCGTGGGATTTCAGACAGTGCGCTCGACGCCGTCAATGATTGAGTACGAACATGCGGGCGGTCTGATCATCGAAGATGGCGCTCGAGTGTTGCCCGGCGCAGTGGTGGCCACGGGCTTGTTCAGTGAGTCCACCAGGCTTTGTTGCGAGGCACGGATCGGGTCGCAGGCTTTCGTATCTCACGCAGTCTATGTCGGCGCACGGACTTTCATCGGCCACGGAGCCGTCATCAACGGGAACGTCACCATTGGCCACGATAGTTGGATAGGGCCCGGATCCGTAGTTTCTCAAGAATTGGACATCGCCGAAGAGGCCTTCATCAGCCTCGGGGCCGTGGTGATTCGGAACGTTCCCGCCAAAACGCATGTTAGCGGCAACTTCGCCATACAACATCGCCGCCTACTGCGCGCCATGGCTGAGTTGGAAGCCGACTGACCTTGTATGAGGGTGCTGCTCACCAACAATGCGCTGGATGTCAGGGCGGGCACCGAACTCTACCTGCGCGATGTAGCAGTAGAACTGATAAGGCGCGGTCATCAGCCTACGGCTTACAGCACAAAGCTCGGCGCGATGGCGGAAGAGTTGCGGCGGGCCGATGTACCTGTCGTCAGCGGCCTGGACGCGCTGGATTCACCTCCGGACATCATCCACGGCCATCACCACTACGAAACCCAGACCGCCATTCTGCGCTTCCCGGAGGTTCCGGCGATCTACTACTGCCATGGGTGGCTGCCATGGCAGGAGGCGCCGCTTCGCTCGCCCCGGATTTTTCGGTATGTCGCCGTTGACGAACTCTGCCGCGAGCGCCTTATCGTGCAGGGAGGAATCGCACCCGAAAAGATCGAGTTGTTGCTGAATTTCTTCGATGCGCGTCTGTTTCCGGCCAGACGCCGGCTGCCGTCATCACCGAGGCTCGCTCTCGCCTTCGGCCACACATTTTCCGAAACGAGCGAACTGCCCGTTCTGCGCAAAGCCTGCGGGCGCTGTGGTATCGAACTGCACGTCGCGGGGCTCCACTCTGGAGCGACGGAACTCAACCCCGGGCGCAGGCTCGCAGATTACGACATTGTCTTCGCCAAGGCGCGCGCGGCCATTGAGGCGGTGGCTGTCGGTGCAGCGGTCGTCTTGTGCGGCTACGAGAAGCTTGGGCCTATGGTCACGGCCAGCAACTTCGATTCCCTGCGGAGGCTAAATTTCGGTTTTCGGACGTTATCGCGGCCTCTCGAGGCGGACCTGGTGGTTGCTTCACTCCGCCAATACGATGCGGGTGATGCGGGCGAGGTCTCGAAGCTGGTCCGTCAGAACTGTGAGCTTCGTCCCGCAGTCGATCGGCTCATAAACTTGTACTCGGAGGTTATCGAAGAAGCCCGTACGGGGCCCGTAGTGAGTGACCGCGACGCGGCCCTGGCGGCCGCCCGATACCTGGAGGAGTGGGCGTCGGAGTACAAGCGAGGCCCCGGGAACAAGCTTGGAGACTCGCCGGAACTCACCGCGTGTGAGAGACGCGAATTAATCGCGATCCGAAACTCAGTAAGTTGGAGATGGTCCCAGCGGGTGCTTCGGAATCCTGTCGTCAAGACCATGTTCGGACGCCTCATCCGCAGCGTGGCATCGCGTGCGCATAGACGTTCGAGTGCACGAACGGCGTCTAAAGAGGCCGCATCATCCTGACCGGTATTGAGTTAGTGCGGCGGGGAACCGGATGACGGACGGCCCCCGCCGCGAACGAGCTTACTGCTTCTTCTTGCCTTGGGCCGCGACCGCTTCCATGGCGGCCTTTACCTTCTCTGGATCGCCGAGGTAATAGCTTTTGATGGGTTTAAGGTTCTCATCTAGCTCGTACACCAGCGGCATCCCGGTTGGGATGTTGAGGTTGATGATGTCGGCCTCGGAGACGTTATCGAGGTACTTCACAAGCGCCCGGAGGCTGTTGCCGTGGGCGGCGATGACGACGCGTTTGCCGCTCTTGATCACCGGCGCGATGCTTTCGTGCCAGTACGGCAGGAAGCGGGCGACGGTGTCCTTCAGGCATTCGGTCAACGGAAGCTCAGCCTCACTGAGATCCTGATAACGCGGATCGCTACCGGGGTAGCGCGGATCGCTTTTCTCGAGAGGCGGAGGCGGCACGTCGTAGCTGCGGCGCCAGATCTTTACCTGGTCCTCGCCGAACTTCGCGGCAGTCTCGCTCTTATTAAGGCCCTGGAGCGCTCCGTAGTGGCGTTCATTGAGACGCCACGAGTGGTGGATTGGGATCCACATCAGGTCCATCTCGTCGAGCACCGTCCAGAGGGTGCGGATGGCGCGCTTGAGCACGGACGTGAAGGCGACGTCGAAAACGAAGCCGTTCTCTTTGAGCGTCTGGCCGCCCTCGTGCGCTTCCTGTTGGCCCTTTTCAGAAAGATCGACGTCGGTCCAGCCGGTGAACCGATTCTGCTTGTTCCAATCGCTCTCGCCGTGGCGGATGAGTACGACTTTGTACATGAATTACTCCGTGATTTGGCTTGTAGCTCGTGGCCCTGTGGCCCGCAGCCGCGGCGTCGCTACGCCACCGCTCCCTCACGGTCGCGGCACGGTCGCGATGCGCCCCGAGGCCACAGGCCACGAACGACGCGCTCAGCGCTCTTTACCAGTTCTGTCGATACGCGTTCCTGCCGGCGTATACCGCTGCCGCGCCCAGTTCTTCCTCGATGCGGAGCAACTGGTTGTACTTCGCGACGCGATCCGTCCGGCTGGTTGAGCCAGTCTTGATCTGGCCTGCGTTGGTCGCTACCGCGAGATCGGCGATGAAGGCGTCCTCGGTCTCGCCGGAGCGGTGCGAGGTGACGCTGGTGTAGCCGGCCTCGCTGGCCATGCGGATCGAGGCGAGCGTCTCGGTGACGGTGCCGATCTGGTTCAGCTTGATCAGGATCGAGTTGGCCACGCCGGCCTTGATGCCGCGCGAGAGGCGCTCGACATTAGTGACGAACAGATCGTCGCCGACGAGTTGGATCTTGTCGCCGAGAGCGTCAGTGATGGCCTTCCAGCCGGTCCAATCGTCCTCGGCCATGCCGTCTTCGATGGAACGGATCGGGTACTGGCGGACCCAGTTGGCCCAGAACTCGACCATCTGGTCACTGGTGCGCTCGCTCTTATCCGACTTCTTGAAGACGTAGCGGCTCTTGGCCTTGTCGAAGAACTCGCTCGCTGCCGGGTCCAGGCAGATTCCGATGTCGTCACCAGTCTTGTAGCCGGCCTTCGTGATGGCTTCGAGGATGAGTTGGAGCGCCTCTTCGTTGGACTTCAGGTTCGGGGCGAAGCCGCCTTCGTCGCCGACGGACGTGGAATAGCCGGACTTCTTCAGAACGCCCTTGAGCGTGTGAAACACTTCCGCGCCCATCCGGAGGCCCTCGGCAAATGTCTTCGCGCCGTACGGCGCGATCATGAACTCCTGCACGTCAACGGAGTTGTCGGCATGCGCGCCGCCGTTGAGGATATTCATCATCGGAACGGGGAGCACACGGGCAGCCGCGCCGCCGAGATAGCGGTAAAGCGGCGTGTCCTGTGAGATGGCCGCAGCGCGGGCGCACGCCATGGAGACGGCCAGGATCGCATTGGCGCCCAGCTTGCCCTTGTTGGGGGTGCCGTCGGTCTCGATCATGACGCCGTCGATCTCGGCCTGCTTCACAGCATCTTTACCGGTGATCGCCTGGGCGATCGCGTCGTTGATGTTCTGCGTCGCCTTCTGCGTACCCTTGCCCAGGTAGCGGCCCTTGTCGCCGTCACGCAGTTCCACGGCTTCGTGTTCGCCGGTGGATGCGCCGGATGGCACGGCCGCGCGGCCAAAGCTGCCGTCAGCGAGATAGACGTCGGCTTCCACTGTGGGATTGCCGCGCGAATCGAGAATCTCTCTTCCTACAACTCGAACGATTTCAGTGGCTTCCATAAAGTCAGTCATCAAAAGAGCTCCTGTAAATGAGTACGAACCTGAATCTGCCGGGAGGGCGTTGAAGCGCCGCCGGATCAGCCCGCGCTCAGTGAATAAGGCGCGGACTTCGAGAACACTTCTTCGTTGTTGCAGATGACGACGATGCCGCTATCCGTCACCGTGTACCCTTTCGCCCGGTCAGCCTCGATGTCATAACCGATGACGCTCGATTCGGGGATCCGGACGTTCTGACCGATGATGGCGCGGCGCACGCGGCTGTAGCGTCCGACCTCGGCGTTGTGCATCACGATCGAACTTTCCACTTCACAGTAACTGTTGATCCGAACGCCCGGCGAGAGAATGCTGCGCACAACACGCCCGCCGGACACGATGCAGCCGCCCGCGACAATGGAATCGATCGCGATCCCCATGCGACGGCCTTCCTGCGCGAAGACAAATTTCGCCGGCGGCTGTTGGAGCAGGTGCGTGCGGATGGGCCAGCGCTTATCGTAGAGATTGAACTCGGGGATGATCGAGACGAGGTCCATGTTGGCCTCGTAGTAGGCGTCCAGCGTGCCGACATCGCGCCAGTACTTCACGGTTTTGTCGTTAAGGTCCGCGAAATCATACGCGATCACACGCGACTTCTGGAGCCAGCGTGGAATAATGTCATGGCCAAAATCGTGGCTCGAGTTCGGATCCTCGGCGTCCTCCACAAGGGCGCGCAGCGCGGTCTCCGTATTGAAGACGTAAACGCCCATCGAGGCGCTGATCATCTCCGGATTGAAGCGCGAGCGCACCGGGTTGCCGTGCCGCGGCTTTTCCTCGAATCCCGTGACGCGGTAATCGGGGCCGATCTCAACCACGCCGAATCTGGGAGCCTCCTCGGGCGGCGCCTGGATGGTCGCGATGGTCACGTCAGCCTTTTGCTGGTGATGCCACGCGAGCATCTCGTGGTAGTTCATCTTGTAGATATGGTCGCCGGAGAGCAGCAGCAGTTCCCGCGGGTTCTCGGCCGCCACGCTATGAATGTTCTGGTAGACCGCGTCGGCGGTGCCGAGATACCAGTCCTCGTGAATCCGCTTCATGGGCGGGATGACTTCGATGTACTCGCCCATCTCCGGAGAGAGGATGGTCCAGCCGTCGCGCAGATGGCGGATGAGTTCGAGAGCTTTATACTGCGTCAGGACCAGGATGCGGCGGATATCCGAGTTGATGCAGTTGGAGAGCGTGAAGTCGATGATTCGATAGATGCCGCCGAACGGCACTGCGGGCTTGGCGGTGTTCTGGGTGAGAGGGAAAAGGCGTTCGCCGGCTCCGCCAGCCAGCAGGATTGCGAGGACATTCTCCATTCGTGGAAGTAGTTGGATCAGCGGGTACCCTTAGTTTTCTTTTATACCAGAAGCGGCGCGTCGCCCGTTGCGCGTCCTGGCGTGTCCCGGACGCGCGGTGGCGTTGCCTTACGGTCTGCCTCTGGTATTCGCCTACGTGTTCAGAACACGGTTCATGCGCTCGATGGCCTCGTCGATTTCGGCCGTGCTCTTAAAGCCGATCGTGACGGCATCGACATCTCCGGATTTCATCACCTTCTGCATGGCGGCTTCACGGTCCTCGGCCGAGGTGAAGCGACCCTCGCCGATCAACTTCATACCGAGAACGCCGGTCCCCTGCGAGTGGATCTTCTTGGCATGGGAGAAGACCTCGTCCACGCTGCCGATGTCGTCGGTGTCGCGTGTCTGGAGGGAGTCCATCTTTACGCCGCTGTGATTAACACGAAGCAGCGCGACATCAAGCCACTGGTTGCCCGGAAACGCCCGTAGCGGCAGCAGGCCGTGCACGGAAGCGCCGTGGGCGAGGATAACCTTCTTCGACTTCGCTTCTGAGAACGCGTCCTCGGCGCGCTGGAACTGGCTGGACCAGTCGGAGGAGCGGACGCAGTGGAGAAGGAGGATGTCCACATATTCCGAGTTCAGGTCAGTGCGGAGACGGTCTATAGTGTCCTTCGGCTCGCCCTGACTGTTGAGCCGGTACTTGGTCATGAGCTTATAGGTATCGCGCGGGATGCCCTTGAGAGCGGTAGCGAGCATCTGCGGCATGCCACGGTAAGCGTCGGCCGTCTCGAAGAAGCGGATGCCGCGGTCATACGCGTGGCGGACCAGGCGGGTGAACTCTTCCTGGCCGAGCTCGCGCTGCACGCGGCCGCCGAAAGTTCCTGTGCCGAAGGCGAGGCGTGTCACCTTCACGTCCGATTTGCCGAGCTTCACCCAATCCGTGGCGGAACGCTTCGCTGCGTGCGCGGGCATGAGGCTCCCGCCGGCTCCCGCAAGGGCCGCCGCGCCCATGGTTGCTTTCAGAAAATCGCGCCTTGAATGTCGCAACATTTCTCCCTCCCGTAGCAACGAAGTTAGCACAGGGAACCGCCGCCGGGTCACGGCTTCAGGATCAGGACGGATTGATCTACATTGCGCAGGAACTCGCCAATTCGGATAGCCTGGCCTCGGAGTATCTGCTCGGCAACTAAAGTCGGATAATTGCATCCGCGAAGCCAAATCACCTTTGGAGGCGGCCCGAAGGTCATAGCCATTTCGTGAAAGTCAGCGTCAGCCGTGACAATTGCGTAGCCGTGCGCCTTCGCATACTCCCAAACGTAGGCGTCCGGGCATTGAAGCAGGTTCGCGAACGTGACGTGGCTTGAGCCGGGGAACAAATCGGCCAGTCTGCTTACCAGTTTTCTGGAGAGATTCTCGTCGAAGAGGAGTGTCACAAAGCTACGCGCCGTCCGAGGCGGGCAGCAAAATCGTAGACCGCCCTGAAGTCTTCCTTCTCCAACTCGGGATAATCGTCGATAATCTGATCTTCGCTCATGCCGGCAGCGAGCCAGCTGAGCACGTCCCAAACGGTGATCCGAAGCCCACGGATACACGGTTGCCCTGAACGCTTCCCAGGTTCAATAGTGATCCGATCCGAAGTCATACCTCCACCTATGCTAACGCTGTTACCGGCTGACTGGTTGTTTCATTTCGATGGGAAATGCAATGCGCTGCCCATACCGCTATAATGGCGCTCTTGTCCGAAACGTTGCAGGGCGATTTCACGGCGAGCGGGGTGGATCATTCGATGGCAAGGCAGAGCGGATCGATATCACGGCGGCAAGTCCTGAGGACAGCTGGAGCGGTGGCGGTGGCGCCGGCGCTGGTTCCAAGTTCGGTGCTGGGCCAACGCGTTGGGGCGGTGCCTCCGAGCGACCGGGTCGTAATGGGCGGCATCGGCATCGGCTCGCGGGGCCAATCGGACCTGCGGGCGCTCCTGAGCTACAAGCAGACGCAGTTTGTAGCGATCTGCGATGTGCGGAGCCAGCGGCGGGAAGAGGTCAAGACCATGGTGGACCAGCGGTACCAGAACCGCGATTGCGCCATGTACGACGATCAATTCGAGCTGCTGGCGCGGGAGGACATCGACGCGGTCCTGATCGCAACGGGCGACCGCTGGCACACTCCCCTTTCCATCATCGCGGCGCAGCACGGCAAGGACGTTTATTGCGAAAAGCCGTGCTCCATGACGATGGAGGAAAGCTGGGCGCTGCGGGACGCCTTCAAGCGCTACGGCCGCATCTACCAGGCCGGCTGCCAGCGGCGCAATGCCGGCAACCTGGAGTTTGCTGTGGAACTGGCGCATACGGGCAAGCTCGGCAAGCTGAAGACGGTCTACGCGAATGTTGGGCCGTGGCAGAACTGGCCGCCGCTTCCCAGTCGCGACTGGCTGCCCGCCGAGCCGGAGCCGCCGAAGCAGGTGCTCGATTGGGACCGCTGGCTGGGTCCCGCGCCCTGGCGCCCCTATAATCCCGAGTACGTCCGGGGCGGTTGGCGTAACTGGCTCGACTTCCACGGGGGCGGCATCCTCGAGTGGGGCTCCCACACTGTGGATCTCTGCCATTGGGCGTCGAAGACGGACGACACGCAGCCGGTGGAGTTCGAGCCGGAAGGCAAGAACGGCGGCGGCCCGTATTTCGTTCATTGCCGGTTCGCCAACGGCGTGCGACTGGAGATGGTGGACGAGGGCTGGAATGGGCGCCTGGGTCTGGGCTCCTGCACCGTGCGCTTTGAGGGTGATGCCGGCTGGGTGGAGACGGGCGACACGGGGAAGATCGAGGTCTCCGAGAACCTGAAAAGCGAACTGAGGCCGGTCACGGAAGCGAGGCTCGCGCTGGCGTATCACACCGAGGACTGGTTGAAGTGCATCAAGTCGCGGACGCAGCCGAAGGCGAACGCGGCCGTGGTGTGCAACTCGCACATCAGTTGCCATGCCGCGTTTATCGCTTTCCAGCGCGGGCGGAAGTTGGAGTGGGATCCGGTCAAACGAGAATTCCCAGGGGACGACGAGGCCAACCGCATGCGCTCCCGTGCGCTGCGCGAACCGTGGCGGGTATGAGACGGAGGACGCCATCATGGAAACCACAGGAGCGAATGTGAACCCCGCACAACAGCCGCAGACGCCGGCCGCGAAGGCCGAACCCGTGAAGCCGCCTAAGGCTGTTCCTCCTCCGGAATTCCAGTCGGAGAGCATCGACAAACTGACGCCGGCGGACCTGGTGAACGTGCTGAAGAACCCTTCTGCGACCACCTTTCAAAAGGCCAAGGCGTGCCAGCGGCTGGCTTCCGTCGGGACGAAAGAAGCTGTGCCGGCGCTGACAGCGTTACTGGCGCATCCGCAGCTTTCTGTTTACGCGCGCTACAGCTTGGAACCGATTGCAGACCCGTCTGCAGATGAGGCGCTGCGGAGCGCGCTGCCGCGGGTCACCGGCAAACTGCGCGTCGGCGTCATCAACTCGATCGGGCATCGCGGGGACGCCGCAGCCGTCTCGGCGCTCTCAAGGCTCCTGTACGCACCAGACACAGAGGCGGCACAAGCTGCCGCGGCGGCGCTCGGAAAGATCAGTGGCGTACCGGCGGCGAACGCTCTCCGCACGGCTTTAGCCAGCACCAAGGATCCGGTCCGGAAGGCCGTGGCCGCCGCAGGCTTGGTTTGCGCCGAAGGCTTGCTCGCGCAAGGCTCGCGGGCGGAGGCGCTGTCGCTGTACGATACGCTCACGCGCACCACGATACCGAAGCCTGTCCGGCTGGCAGCAATGCACGGCGTGATCGCAGCGGAGACGTCGCTCGCCCGGCCGAGGCAAGCACCCGCGAAGTGAGTCGGGACAACGACACGCTGACCACGGAGTTGAAGGCCAGCACGATCCATGACGGAGCCGAAAACGCCTTTCGGGTCGGGTTCGTCCCGCGATTCACTGTGCAACGAACGGGGGCTTAGTCGATCCGCGGCGCGCTGCTGGCATCGAGCACTTGCTGCCCGTGTCGGTCTACTGCACCCAGGTCCGGCGCATGCTGAGAAACGATTTCACTAAAGGGGCGCGGTGGTGCAGAGAAAGAGGCGAGGGAAGGTAGAGGACGCCTTCGGCGTGTAACTACCGCAATCCACCTTCCTCTACGCGCCTTTCTCTGCATCTCCGCGTCTCTCCGGTGAGTGCTTTACTCGGGCTTCGGCGCAGCGTGACGGATCTGCACCTCACGCCGCACTTCGAATTCCTTCTTGTCGCCTGTGGTCGAGTGCTTGATTTCCATACGCATTTTGCCTTCCTCGATCTGATACCCGGCGGGCACCTGGAACAGCGTGGCGGAAGGTTCGCCGAGCCGGATGTTCGTCATCTCGAACGTGTGCTCGCCCGTCCTCGGATCGCTGTGCTTCGTCCGCACCACCATCTGAAGCTGCGGCGAATACCAACGCTCAGTCGTCATCACGATTGGCTGGACATTTCCCACTTCGCCCGCGGGAATCATCATTGTCGTCCGCGTGCCCTCCGCCTCCACGCCATTGATGTTCTGCGTCCCGAGTTTCTCCTGTTTCGCCTGGTCGCTGCGGAAACGGTACATCTGGACTACCGGCCCCGGCCCAACCATGCCCGCCGCATGCGGGATGGGGGGAGGCGCCGGCGCCTCGAACAGCATGTCGGGATTCGCGCTTCGCTCGTGCATCATGGTGGCCGGCTTTTGGATTTCGAGCTTCGTCGCCTGTTTCGACTCGGGGTTCAGGATCCATTGGATGTTTGCCACGGAATCCCTGATCATGATCAGCTCGCGCGCCTCGCCGGCCGCGCCGATCATTCCCGCGCCGACGGTGTTCTCCGTGCGAGTCCGGCCTTCCCCGTCGCGGTAACTCGCGCCACGGTTCTTCCGCTCGATTACGTTCCCGTCACCCAGCACCTGGCGGAACTCGGTGTATGTATCGGCGGAAAAGGGAGCGCCCTTTACTACCGGGGCGAAAGCACTATTTTCCGCGGCGATGAACATGCCGGCGCCCGGTCCAGGCCCGCCGCTGTGGGTCACCACCATTTCCCTACGCTGCCGTTGAGGCTGCCGCTCCGGCCCTTGGGCCCAGGCGGCAGCCGCGCTGAACGTCACTGCACACACTACGATCGTCCACATTCTCATCGTTGGTCTCCTGATCCGATTGCCTTGTGGCCGGCACGGCCGGCCCGATCTACTGTTGTCCCTGGTTCGCGGGCGAACTCACAAAGCGGATCGCGCGCGCCATCCCGTCGTTTCCCAGAACCACATCGGCCTTGACCGGTTGATGCAGCCGCTCCATATCTACCGGCAAACCGAACGAAGCCAGAGTCATTCGGGGCACCTTGACCCGTACGGCGGGCAGCGCCTCAATGGCTTCGACATCCATACCCGGTGTCAGCGCATAGAATGCCGTGGCAACTTCGGTCCCGCTCTTCCGCGTTCGTGAAGACGCCGCCCGCCGTGGTCTCCGCGGAGCGGCAGCAGTTCCCACCCCCGCCACCTTCGGCGCCTCGGCCCGCGTCACCATTGGTGTAGGTGGCTTGGGGGCCGCGGTCGAAACCGGAGGCGGAGCAAGTGCAGGCTTTTCCGGGTTCGTCGTTCCCGTCCGAACCGCGACGAGCGCAAGCGCGGCGGCCGCGGCGCCCAGAGCCGTCCAGACGCTCCACGAACGATGCAGCGCAGCCCGGCGCTTTGGCCTGTGATCTGCCTTCTCCCGAAACGCGGCGAGCAGCGCAGTTTCCACCACAGGCGCGGCGCCCCGGCCCGCGTCGGCTTCCGCCACAGCCCGGAGTTGCTCCCTTACGCTTTCGAATTCCGGTCCGTTCATGTCTCGCACCTCACCGGCTTGATCCCGTCCGGGGCCGGCTCCCGGTTACCGCCCAGCCGCTCCGCCAACATCTGCCGTCCACGGTGCAGCCGGGACCGCACGGTCCCTATTGCGCACCCCAGCGCCTCCGCCGCCTCGGCGTACTCCATCTCGTGTAGATCGCAGAGCACCACCGCCTCGCGGTAATGAACCGGCAGCATGAGCACCGCGGCCCGGACCGATTCCAGCATCCGGCTGCGTACGACTTCGCGCGCTAAGTCCCCTTGCGCGGCCACGTGTTCTGCGTCCGGCTCGCCCGCGTGCTTTCGGTCCCGCTGGGCAGCCCGAAGCACATGGTTGCGCGCGATCCCGTATAGAAACGCTGCTACCGATCCCCGGCTTTCCTGATAACGGGCGTGCCCCCCGATAACGGTCAGGAAAGTTTCCTGAACTACGTCGTCGGCGACCGCCGCGGAGCCGCACATCTGGAATGCGAATCGGTACACGCCGCCCTGCCTCCGCCGGTACAACTCGGTGAACGCAGCCTCGTCTCCGGCGCCCATGCGCCTCAACAGTTCCACGTCGCTCGCCAGTTGCTCGGGCATCAAGCCGTTCTCATGGTATATTCCGCGCGGGGCGGAGGCGAGTTCCAGGAAATCTTTTTGGGAACCGTTGGAGGCCGGGCGATCCGCTCAGGTCCTGCCTGCACGGCTGCGCCGACTTTCATCGAGCCAGTGAAACCGGATCTCGACCGGAGCCGAAAAGCGTCTCGGCCTGCCGTTCAGGGCCACAGGCTCGAACCGCCACTGCATGAGCGCCTTCACGGCGGCGGGAGCGAGCAGGGGATGCCCGCTGACCACCTGAACCTTTTCAACCGAGCCATCCTCACCGACGAGAACGGTGAGCCGGACGCGCCCGCCGATCCGCCTCTTCCACGCGAGTTCCGGATAGTCCGGCTCCACACGGCGCAAAATGCGCACCCGGTCCAGGCTGCTGAGGCGTAGCGGTTGCTCCTCTGCGCGCAACGCCGCTGCGGCCGCGAACAGGATGAATCGCCGGGTCATCATCGACGCACTCCTCCCATTGCCCGTAGACGCCCGCAACCGTATCATTGTTCCCGTCCGCTGCCGCTCCGTCCGTCGCGGCTCTGTTTGCGTTTCGCCTGGCTGCATCCTGCATTCGGCATTCTGCATTCTTCCGGTAGCCTCCCACCTTCTACAATAGATAGGTGCTCTCAGGTCATCAGATACGCCAGCAATTCTTAGACTTTTTTGCTTCGCGCGGCCATCGCGTGGTTCGAAGCTCCTCCCTGGTCCCGGCGAAGGACCCCACTCTGCTGTTCACAAACGCCGGGATGAACCAGTTCAAGGACGTCTTCCTCGGCCATGAAAAGCGCGACTACTCGCGCGCCGCCTCCTCGCAGAAATGCGTCCGCGCCGGCGGCAAGCATAACGACCTCGAGAACGTCGGCTACACGCGCCGCCACCACACGTTCTTCGAGATGCTCGGGAACTTCTCCTTCGGCGATTACTTCAAGGCAGAGGCCATCGAGTTCGCCTGGGATCTCTGCACCAGGGATTTCGCGCTCCCGAAGGACCGCCTCTACGTTACGGTGTTCCGCGAGGACGACGAAGCCGAGGAGCTGTGGCGGAAGGTCGCCGGGGTGTCGAAAGACCGGATCTTCCGCATGGACGAGAAGGACAATTTCTGGCAGATGGGCGAAACCGGCCCGTGCGGCCCGTGCTCGGAGATCCACTTCGATCTGGGTGAGGGCACCGGCGAAGTTGAGACGCCGAACGACGCTTTCCCCTCCGAATCCGGTCGTTTCGTCGAGATCTGGAACCTCGTGTTCATGCAGTATGATCGCGATACCAACGGCGCCCTGAACCCGCTGCCGCGCCCGTCCATTGACACCGGCATGGGGCTGGAGCGCGTTGCCGCGGTCCTGCAGGGCAAGCTGTCCAATTACGAGACGGACCTGCTGCGCCCCATCATCGAACGCACAGCCCAGATGTTCCGCGTCGAGTACGGCGCCGATCCCAAGATCGACACCGCGCTGCGCATCATCGCCGATCACAGCCGCGCCACAGAATTCCTGATCCACGACGGCGTCGTTCCGTCCAATGACGGCCGCGGCTACGTCCTGCGCAAGATCATGCGGCGGGCCTTGCGCCACGCCCGCCGGGCCGGCGCCACCGATCCGTTTCTCTATCAGCTCACCGGCTTTGTGGCCGAGTTGATGAAGCCGGCATATCCGGAACTGATGGAGAGCCTGGACCGTGTCTCCCGCATCGTCAAGGAGGAAGAGCACCGCTACGCCACCACGTTCCAGATCGCCGAGCGCATCTTCCACGACGAGGCCCGCACCGTTCAGGGCACGCTGCCCGGCGCCGTCGCCTTCAAGCTCTATGACACCTACGGGCTGGCTATCGACGAGCAGGAAGAGATGGCTCGCGAGTACGGCCTGGCCATTGATCGCGCCGAGTTCAATGACGAGATGGAAAAGCAGCGTGTGCGCGCACGCGCGAGCTGGAAGGGCGCAGAGAAGGCCGCCATTGCCCCCGTCTACCAGGAGTTGCAGGCCGAGGGCCGCACACGGTTTCTTGGCTACGATTGCACCGACTCCATGGCGCGCGTCCTGGCGATTGTAGTGAACCAGCAGTCCGTCCCGGCGATCGGTTCGGGCGAAACAGCCGAGGTCGTTCTCGACCAAACGCCGTTTTATGCCGAATCCGGCGGCCAGGTCGGCGACAAGGGCGCGCTCTACTATGGCGGTTCGGCCGAGAAGATCGCTTCGGTCGAAAACACCTACGCGCCCGTCCCCGGCCTGATCGTCCACAAAATCGTGAGCGTCTGGCCCGTCAAACGCGGCGACGAGATCCGCGCGGCCGTCAATGAGGACCTGCGCCGCCCCACCATGCGCAATCACACGGCGACGCACCTGCTGCACGCCGCGCTGCGAACGGTCTTAGGTAATCACGTGAAGCAGGCCGGCAGCGTCGTGGAACCAGGGCGGCTGCGCTTCGACTTCACGCATTATGCTGCGATGGACTCCCTTGAGATCGCCGAAGTCGAGCGCCTGATGAACGAACAGGTTCTCTCAGACAAACCGGTCACGCGCGACCAGATGGACCTGGACAAAGCGCTCGACACCGGCGCGATGGCGCTGTTCGGGGAAAAGTACGGGGACAAAGTTCGGGTCATTTCCGTCCCGGGGTTTTCGCGCGAACTCTGCGGCGGGACCCACGTCAACCGCACCGGCGAAATCGGCATCTGCAAGATTGTGTATGAGGGGTCGATTTCGGCAGGTGTTCGCCGCATTGAAGCCGTCACCGGCGAAGGCGCACTGGCGCGATTCCAGCAGGCAGTCGATTCGTTGCACCGTGTCGCCGATATGGTGCGCACGTCCGAGCCTGAGTTGATCGAGCACATGGAGAAACTGCTGGAGCAGCGGCGCACGATGGAGCGGGAATTGGAACGGCTCAAGGACAAGGTCGCGCAATCGCAGGCATCCGATCTGGAATCCCAGGCGCGCGATATCAAGGGCATCAAAGTGCTGGCTGCCCAGGTGGACGGGATGGATCGCGCACGCATGCGGGCTCTGGCGGATGGCTTCCGAAACAAGTGGAAGACTGCCGTCATCGTGCTCGCCGCGGCTGAAGATTCGAACGTCGCTATCGTATCCGCCGTTACGAAGGACCTGACTGCAAAGGTACACGCCGGCAAGCTGGCGGGTGCGGTGGCCCAGGCGGTGGGCGGAAAGGGCGGAGGACGCCCGGATATGGCAGAGGCCGGCGGGAAGGACGCATCAGCGCTTCCAGGTGCGCTGACGAACGTCTATGCCTCCGTCGAGGCGATGCTGTAACGGGAGTTGAGAGGGAAGCGAGCGGCCGGAATTGAATGTCCGGCCGCTCTTGAGAGTTGCTGATTCTTCGGCTGCCAACGAGGTCTATGGATGTCCCCGCACGCATGCCTTGTATCAGGGCACGAGTTCACTCGTGCCGCCAGCGTTCAATTCTCAGACGGCTTCAGCCGCTGTCTTCTTTCTTGCCGAGTAAGCCGCCACACCTAACGGCTTTGCCTCCGATTGCAGCAGGTTACGCCCTCGCTGGTCTCAGGGGCTAAAGCCCGGGGTTTCTTGGAATCGGGCGGCACGAGTGAACTCGTGCCCTGATACAAACCGACCAGACTCCGGCGACTATGCAGCGCGTAGCCGACAGCACCTGATACAAACCAAACCTACTCCGACGTGCTCAGAATGTAGAAACTCCAGCGAGCGGCCGGAGTTGAATGTCCGGCCGCTCGCTGCTTACAGGTTTACCAGTCGGCGCGGATGCCGACCTGGATCTTGCGAGGGCTAAACCAGTCGCTGGCGCCCGTGACCTTTCCGAAGTTGGGACTTGCGGAGTCAGTTTCGATATTGCCCCAAAGCGTCCGGTTGAAGCCGTTCAGAATGTCGGCGCGGAGTTGAACCCGCATCGATTCCGTCGGCCGGAAGTTCTTCTGTAGACCGAAGTCCTCTGACAGTTCCCACGGACCGCGGAGTTGCGACAGCCGGTAGGACAAGTTGCCGCGTGTGAAACGGTTCGCGCCGATCGGGTTGATGAACAGCGCTGTGTTGATGTACTGCTGCTGATACGGAGTGCCTGTGACACCCGTCATCAGGGGTTCGCCATTGGGGTTGACTCCGATGGCCGTATTTGTTGCGAAGTTACCGGCTGCGGTTCCCGCGCCGCCGATGCCCATCGCCCAACCGCTGTTATAGTTGCCGATGTACTGGATGGTCCACCCGCCGAGCACGATGTCCACCGCCCGGTTGACGTCGTTGCCGAAGCGGCGGCCGCGGCCAAAGGGCAAATCGTACTGAGCGCCGATCTTGATCGCGTGCGTGCGGTCCGCGTCAGAAACCGACTTTGCCGTTTTCAGGTTGTAGTAATCCATCGGACGGCCGCTGTTCCCGCCCCAAGTATCGCCGAAAGCCGAACGCACGTTGTCGATACTCTTCGAGAACGTATAGTTGGACGTGAAGTTCATCCCGTGGGAAAACCGCTTGTTCAACTGCACTTGCATCGCATGGTACGTGGAGAAACCCAGAGGCGTAAAGGCGCTCTGGATTGTATTCCAGGACATCACGTGCGGGAAGGGAAGCAGCGCCTGGTAAGCGTTCATCCAGATGCCCGCATTACCGAAGGGGTATTTGCCGCCGGCTGCCACGATCGACGCCGGAAGCTCGCTTTGCTTCGTAACACCGGCGTTCAGGGCGTTGCCGAGCACCAGGTACTTCGGATCGAGCTGATTGAGGCGCCGCAGTTCGTTCGCCTGAATTGCCGTGCCCTTCGAACCGACGTAGCCGATATCGAACACTATCTCGTACGGCAGTTCACGCTGGATGTTGAAATTCCACTGCTGCACATAGCCGTTCTTGCCGGCATCCGGATCCCAGCTCACGATGCCCCACACGCCCGGGTTTCCACCCGCGAGAGACGCATTTTGAGGCAGGGCGCGCACAGTGCCCGGGTACGCATTGGACCAGTTGTAAGCGGATTGGTACCCGATGGGGGACGTGACTTTGTTCTCATACCCGAAGCCGGCGGTCTGGCCCCATGGCACGCCGGACCAGCCGTTACCGTTCCGCGCCAGGTAGAAGATGCCGTACCCGCCGCGGATGGCCGTCTTGTCATTTGCCTGGTACGCGAACCCGACTCGCGGCGAGAAATCCTTATGGGAACTGTCGCCAAAATGCCGTTGGTCATCGTTGGCGAACTCAAGTGCGCCAGGCAGACCCCAGACTGGATCGATCAGGTTCGGATTGAAGCTCGCATACCGGTTGTAGTGCTCGACCGGAAGCGGCTGGTAGTCCCAGCGGACGCCGAGGTTCAGCGTCAGCCGGCTGGCTACCTTGAAATCGTCCTGGAAGAACAGCGCGAAATTCGTGTAGCGCGAGCCCGTTGGCGTGTTCATCGGCACGTTCGCACTGCCCACCTCGCCAAGAAGCATGCTGGCGAAACCGTGCCCCGTCTGACCGAAGCCCTGGAGTCCGGTCTGGCCGGCGCCGAAGTTGATCTGCGCCGGTCCGCTATCGGTGCGCCACCGCAAATAGGAGCGTCGCCAATCGACACCCATCCGCAGGTTGTGGCGACCCTTGAACCAGGACATCGTGTTGATGATCTGGAAGTTCTGGCCCGCGCCGAAGTCGTTGGCCTGGTAGCCGAGCGTCGGGTAGTTGATGCCGTTGCCGCTCAGTCCAGTGATCTCCGGGTAATTGTAGTCGCGCGAAAAGCCCTGCAGCCCCAAAGCGGCACTACCGTTCTCGCCAAGATGCGAGGACATGCTGGGATTGCGCTGGCGGTTGAAACCGAGCTGGAGGTGATTTAGGACGGTCGGCGAGACCGTCCAGTCGTAGGCCGCGCGTCCGTACCAGCTACGTACGTGCTGCAGACGGGAGCGTGACAGCGGTCCACCCTGGTCGGCGCCGAAGTCCCACACGCCGCCCTGATCAACCAGGTATCGGGGGCGGTCCACATACACGAACGAACCGTTGATCTTGTGCGCCGCGCTCAGGTAATGATCCACCTTGGTCGAGAACTGGTTCTGGGTGAACCCGGCCTGGTTGGAGACGGGGAAGAACGCGTTATTCGTGAGCAGGCCGGGAAGGTCGGGCGAGTAGTGCTGCTTGAAGATTTCACCCAGCTTCTGCGACGGTCCGCTGATACGGTTTGCAGGGATGATGTTGCCCGGGAAAACGTCCCGCACCATCTGCCCATTCACAATGCGGGTGGTGGAGGGATCGTAGATCGCACCACGGAGGATATCGCGGCCGAGCGCATCCTGGCCGATCACTTGGTTCGTCAGCAGCTTGCTGAGATTGCCGCCCCACATTTCATCTAGGGGGACCGAAACCGATGGCGACCCGCCGCCGGCGTAGGACTCCTTGTAGCGTTCATAGGCAACGTAGAAGAAAGTCTTGTCCCTGCCGTTGTACAGACCCGGAATGTAGACCGGCCCGCCGAGCGAACCGCCGTAGTTGTGCCGGCGATCCCTTTGCTTCGGCTTATCGAAGTAATTGTTCATCCACGAATTGGCGTCCATCCACTCGTTGTGGATCTGGCCCATAGCCGAACCGTGCAACTGGTTGGTGCCGGACTTCATGACGAAGTTGAACACCCCGCCGCCAGTGCGGCCGTACTCCGCGCTCATGCCTGACGTCTGAACCTTGAACTCTTCGAGCGCTTCCATCGAAGGGCTCGACTCCCCGAACTGGCCACTGATGTAAATTGTTGCGTCCGCGCCATCGAGCACCACGGCTTTCGAGAAGGCCGGGCTGCCGTTGATGCGGCTCTCCCAGTTGTTGCCGCTGACTCCCGGCGTCAACTTATAGGCAAAGTTCTCGGCGTACCGCCCGCCCGCGAATCCGAGTGGCAGGTCGGTGACAACACGGTTGTTCAATACCGTGCCGACTTCCGGCGTTTCGGTCTGAAGCAGCGGCACCTGGGCCGTTACCTCGATCGATTCGGTTGCGCTTCCGATCTGCAGTTGGGTGTCGATTCGCGCCACCTGCCCGACGTTCAGGGTAAGACCGTCGCGCACCGTGGCCTTGAAGCCCGCCGCCTCGAAAGTGATCTTATAGGTGCCGACAGGCAGGTTCGGGACGCGAAATGTCCCCAACTCGCCGGTCAGCGAATCGTACTGCGCGTTCGTCGCTGTATTGACGACCGTGACTTTGACGGCAGGCACCACCGAGCCCGTCGGATCGGTGACGGTACCTGTGAACGTTCCGCGGTCCTGTTGGGCACAGAGCGTGACGGCTGTGAGCAGGAACACGAAAAGATAGTGTTTGAGTGACCTTAATCCCACGACTAACCTCCCTCTAAATAGAGCTACCCCTATTGCCTTATGTTCGGTCCGACACGCAAGCGGACTTTACCTCTCCCTGAGGCTTGCGCGAGGGCCATGCACCAAAACCTGAGCGTGACTGCCTTGAATCCTATCCCCTCCCAAATCAGATGTCAAACTCGGCGAAGCGAGCCGAGCGAGGTCTGGCGCGGCCTGTTCACGGATCGCCGCTCGTCCATGATGCGCCGACACAAGCCGTTAGACAATAGTACTGAGGGGGAACAGAGTGGATCGATATGACGCCGTGGTGGTGGGGGCAGGGCCGACCGGGCTGGCTTGCGGAATCGAGCTGACCAGGAGGCGAGTGAGCACAATCCTGTTCGACAAGGGCTGCCTGCTCAACTCCATCTATCATTACCCGACCTTGATGACGTTCTTCACCACGCCGGAACTGCTCGAAATCGGCGACATTCCGATGACCTCCGCCGGCGAGAAGCCCACCCGTATCGAGGCCCTGAAGTATTACCGCCGCGTCACCGACCACTTCGGTCTGAACGTCCACCAGTACGAGCGCGTCGAGAGGATCGACGGGTCGGACGGCAACTTCACCGTTCACACCACCGACCGCCTGGGCTGCCCCAAACGCTATGCCGCGTCTAAGGTTGTGCTGGCCACGGGCTACTACGATAAACCCAACCGGCTCGGCGTGCCCGGCGAGGATCTCCCTAAGGTGATGCATTACTACAAGGAGCCTCACCCCTACTACGGCATGGACGTGGCCGTCGTCGGCGCGAAGAACTCGGCGGCGATTGCCGCCCTGGAACTCTTCTGGAGCGGTGCCCGCGTCACCCTCATCCACCGCGGCCCCGGCATCCACAACCACGTGAAATACTGGATCAAGCCCAACATCGAAAACCGCATAAAGAGAGGGGAAATCGCAGCGCACTTCAACTCCAGGGTGCTCGAGATCCATCCCGATGCCATCCTCATAGGCACGCCTGAGGGCGACGTCGAACTGAAGAACGATTTCGTTCTCGCGATGATCGGCTACCGACCGGACACGGAATTCCTGGCCGCGCACGGCATCGAGTTCGACGCGGAAACCCGCCGTCCCCGAACGAACCCGAACACTCTTGAAAGCGACCGCAAAGGAATCTTCCTGGCGGGCGTCATCGTCGCCGGCATGCACACCAATGAGATCTTCATCGAAAATGGCCGTTTCCACGGCAAGCTCATAGCCGACGCCATCGCCGCGGACCTCGCTCGCAGCTGACTCCTCGCTCCCTGCTCCTCGCTTGCGGCTCCTGCTGTTCTATAATCTCCGTTTAACCTGCCATGCCTGAACGCACCAAATTTCTCCTCACCGACCGCGAGATTCCGTCGAGCTGGGTGAATGTTCTCCCCCTGCTCAAGGAGCCGATGGATCCGCCGTTGCATCCCGGCACGCGGAAGCCGCTCGCCGCCGCCGATCTCGCCCCCATCTTTCCCGAGACCTTGATCGAGCAGGAGTTTTCTCCCAAGCCCGAGATCGACATCCCGGGCGAAGTGCTGGATATTTACAAACTCTGGCGCCCCACCCCGCTGTTCCGCGCGCGGCGGCTCGAGAAGGCCCTCGGTACGCCCGCCCACATCTATTACAAGTACGAGGGCACCAGTCCGGCCGGCAGCCACAAGCCCAATACGGCTGTACCGCAGGCCTTCTATAACAAGCAGGCCGGCATGCGCCGCCTTGCTACGGAGACCGGGGCGGGGCAGTGGGGCAGCGCACTGGCGCTCGCCTGCAAGTTTTTCGGGCTGGAGTGTACCGTTTATATGGTGCGCGTCAGCTATGACCAGAAGCCGTACCGCCGCATGATGATGAACACCTGGGGCGCTGAGGTCTTCTCAAGCCCTAGCGACAAGACGCAGGCCGGGCGCGCAATCCGGGCCGCGCATCCCGATTCGCCCGGCAGCCTTGGGCACGCCATCAGCGAAGCTGTAGAAGATGCCGCGACCCATGCCGATACCAACTACTCGCTGGGAAGTGTCCTGAACCATGTGATGCTGCACCAGACGGTGATCGGGCAGGAAGCGAAGCTCCAGATGGAGCAGGCCGGTGAGGAGCCGGATGTTGTGATCGGGTGCTTCGGCGGAGGCAGCAATTGGGGCGGAATCTCGCTGCCGTACATTCCCGGAAAGCTGCGCGGGTCAAACGTCCGCCTGCTTGCTGCGGAGCCTGCCGCATGTCCGACTTTGACTCGCGGCTCGTGGGCCTACGATTTCGGGGACACCGCTAAGCTCACACCGATGTTAAAGATGTTTACGCTCGGGCACGACTTCATTCCGGCTGAGATCCACTCTGGCGGACTGCGGTATCACGGTGCTTCGCCTCTCGCCAGCCACCTTTTGAAGCATGGCTGGATCGAGGCTAAGGCGTTCAAGCAGTTGCCGGTCTTCGACGCGGCGGTGAAGTTCGCCCAGACGGAGGGTATCCTGCCGGCGCCGGAATCGGCTCACGCGATCCGGGCTGCCATTGAGGAGGCTGAGCTCGCGCGCGAGGAAGGGAAGCCGCGGACGATTTTGTTCTGCCTGAGCGGGCACGGCCACTTCGATCTGTCGTCCTACGACGCGTACATGAACGGCAGACTCCAGGATTTCGAGCATCCGGGCCGTGAGATCGCTGAGGCGATCGAATCGCTTCCGTAGCCTATCAATCGAAACACGACGAGCGGTTCCGCGGCTGCAAATGCCCGCGAAACCGCTCTCTGTTTCAGTAGGATGCCGGCGAAACCTGTGGCTCGGTTGCCGCGAGTCGCTGCAGCCGTTTCAACTCGGCGAGCCGCCGTTCCAGATCACGAACCTTGGCGTCCAGTTCGGGCGCATTCAAGGTTCGAGCATTGGAGACACGGAGGGTCGCGATGTTTTTATCCCTGTCCGGGACGGGCGTGCGCCGGCGCGGTTCGGGCTCCGTAGGGTTGCCGTTCTCGTCGAGTTTCATGCCTTGGCCCTGGTCCCACCAGACCGTGGAATCAATCGCGTACTTGGAAACAAGGTCCATCAGCATGTGAACGTTCGCCGCCTCTTCCTTGCTGAACCCGCGGCTCTCGCCGTTGAACGACATCGTCGCCTTGTCCATGTTGATCTCGTACTTGGACTGCGAGTTCGGCTTGAATCCAGCACCCTCGGGCTTCTCGCCCTTCTCGATCACCCAAGTGAGCTGGTGCTTCACCGAATTCCAGGTGACGGATTCGAGCCGTCTCGAGGCTTGCGCTTTCGGCGCCTGGCTGTCGGTGTTTTCGACCTGGCTCGAAACCCGGCTTCCCTTCATTTGCGCCCCGGATTCCTTACGTTCCTGTGCGCATCCAATCGCCGGCAGCGCGAGCAGCGCGGCGAGACTCATGGCGGCGAACTGTTTCATCAGGATGGCTCCCCTCTGCCGGTTCGCTCGGTTTCCCAGAAAAGGGCTGCGCCGGCAACTTCGGCTACCAAGAATGCAATCGGCGGGCCAATGAGCTAAGTACTCCAGCAATGGCCCTGTCTAGTCGATTGGATTCGATTTTACGAGGGAAGTTTCTGCCGTGCAGGCAAAAAAATTACGTGGCGACGAAACAGGGGAAGGGGCGGCGCGGACGCCGCCCGGCTTCCTAAATAGCTAGCGGCTGGCCTGGAGCTTGGGGGTGGCCAGGTAGCCGACAATCTGGTCCTTGTGAACCTCGTTCACCACCAGTTCATACGGTTGGCGGGCCTTTGAGACGTAGAACTGCACGGGCTCGTTGATGCTCTTGTCCTTCTTTTCGACCTTCTTGTCATCGGCGATGAGCTCGACGGTGTAGCGGTTTCTCTTTTGGTCGGCTTTCTTTAACACGACGGCGATGTCCCCGATGCGTTGCGGCGCCTTCGTTTTCTTCAGGTTGAAGTCGAAGTAATTTCGGTCCCCAAGCTGCTTCAGGGCCGAGAGTTCCTTGCCGTTGGTCGCGATCAAACCACTCATCACGCCCATGTCGCCGCTGATCTGCTTCAGTTCGCCGATGGTCTTGTCGAGTTCGGCCTTTGTAGCAGCGAAGTCGGTTCTGATGGTCCCGACGTCGCCCTTCACCTCGCTCACGCCGGCGGTGGCTGCCGTCGCTGTTTCCTTGACCTCGGTGATCTGGCTCGTCAGGGCCACCTTCTGCCGCTGCTGCTCGGCGGCGAGTTGGGAATTTAGCTGCTCGGCGCGCTTCAGCGCCTCGGTTTTGGCCTGGCCGACGGCCATTGTGGCCTGGCGGCGCGCGGCTTCGAGTTCGTCGCGCAGCGTCTCGAGGTTCTTGCGGTTGCTGGCTGTCGTTACGTTAGAGTGTTCCTTAAGCGTCGCAAGCTCCGCCAACGTGGCCTTGCGGAACTTCGTGAACTCCGTCTGGGTCTTGTCGAGCTGAGTGTAGAGATAGATCGAAAAGCCCAGGAGGGCGATCACGGCGCCGAAGAGGATGCCGATCTTCAGGCCGGAACTGCCCGACGGAGCCTCGGGCGAAGCATTGTATGGAGAAGCCAAAGGGGTCCCCTCCTATTCAGGGATTCCACGTATTCTATCACTGCCGCACCGCGGGTTGAATAGAACGCAAACACCTTAGCCATTCGAGGAGCGGATGGTGGCGGCCGGACGGGCGAACTCGAGCACTTCCTGCTTTGAGACTCCGGGCTCGAAACAGCGCCTGCACCGGGCCTCGTACATGCCTGCCGCGCCCACCACGATCAGTTCGTCCGACGCCACCAGGCGCTGCGTATGCTTGGCCGGATTGCCGCATCGCATGCAGATCGCCAGTGTCTTGGTGATCGATTCCGCCAAGCAAAGGAGGTCGGGGATGGGTGGGAACGGGCGGCCCATGTAGTCCGTGTCGAGGCCCGACGCGATCACCTGCTTGCCGCTATCGGCGAGGCGGGTCGCGATCTCAATGACGCCTTGGCCCATGAAATTCGCTTCATCAATTCCAATGACCTCGGTCCGCCAGTCCAGGCGCTCGAGGATCTCCTCGGGCTTGGTGATGACCTCGGACTTCATCCGGATATCGCCGTGCGAGACGATCTCGTCCGGGGAGTAGCGGTCGTCCATCTGCGGTTTGAACACCTGAACGCGCTTGCGGGCGATCATTGCGCGCCGCAGCCGGCGAATCAATTCCTCGCTCTTGCCCGAGAACATGGGTCCGCAGATCACTTCAATCCAGCCGGTATTGCCGGTGACGAGATTCATCGTTGAAGAAACATTGTAACGGGAGGTAGGAGAGGAGGGAAGCGTTTCGGCGGCGGACGCGCTAATCGCCGCCCGCCGCCAATACCACGCTACTGGACGATTCTGCCGGTGAGCACGACGATTAGGGCCCGGTCGCCGCCTTCGAGGCCCGACTTGCCCACCACGATCTTCTGGCCGTCTGTGAACTCCAGGTCGGTGACGATGCTGCTGAGTTGCCCTCCTATTCGGAACCTCTCGAGCCGGATAATCCGGTCCCCTACCACGCTCGGTCTGTACGTGAGGTCGTACCGATTCTGCGCCGCCTGCACCGGATTCGTTGCCGGCAATGACAGAGCGCCGCCGACGCGAGCTTCCTCCGCCTCGCGGCTCCGCAGTATGGGGGAGTCGAGCAGCTTGAAGCCCTGGTAATTGAACATCGTCCGGAATTGCTTGAGGGCGGGTTCCAAATCTGTCGGGACCGGGCCGCTTTCGGCGGCCTGCGGTGAGGCCTGGATCAGGTATGCGGTGATCTCGATGCTCTTCGGTGCGGGCGCCGGGACATCGAGCTTTTGGACAATGTCGGCCATGTCACTGAGCAGCGAGGGCTCCGCGCTCACGACGACCATCTTCAACCTGCGGTCCACGCTGGCATTGGCTCCCGCCATCCTGAGCGCGGCCGCGATCTGTTCCGGGTCGCCGTTCTTGATGGCGAACACGCGGGCCGCCTTGCCGGGTGCCTTATCGAGAAAAACGGCGTTCGGCGTGGTCTTTGTTTGCCCTTGTGCCGCCGCGAACGGGATCGCCAGGGCCAGTAGGAATGCTAGTTTTCTCATGATTCGTCTCCTGCGTCTCGTGCCTCTTCTTCGTTTCCTTTGCTTTCCAGCACCCAGTACACGACTACGTTCGGATCGGGCGTTTGAATGCGGACGACATCGGGCGAAACGGCCACGACGGACGGGGCGGGTTGTAGGGCCCGTGGCTCGTGGCCTGTGGCCTGTAGCGTCCCACTGGCGGTGGCTCGCTTTTGTCTTAACCCGCTCACTGCATTCGTGGCTCGGGTCCGCTCATAGCTTGTCGCGCCTGGTTGGGGCTGATGCTGCCGCTCCGTGACCGTCGCGGCTCTGTTCGGCTGGGTTGCGATTGCCGGCGGTGGCAGGGCATTATTGCGTTCCGGGGCCAGCAATATAGCGGCAATTAGGGCCACTGCGGCGGTGGCGGCCGCGAGAACCCAACGCAAGCCGAAGGCCGTACGCGGCGTTTGTTGTTCCGCGATACGCGCTCGGACGCCCCGGCGGACTGCCGCCAGGTCCGCTTCGTCGATCTGGTCATCAGCCAGGGTTCGGAACTCGGTCCGCGCCGCCGCCATTGCCTCGGCGGACTCGCGGCATGCCGCGCATTCCGCCAGATGCCGTGTCAGCCGTTGCGCGTCGTTCGGCGCCAAGTCGCCGCCCGCGTCCAGCGCGATCCACTCCTCGTAACGCCCGCACTTCATGGGCGCCTCCTCATTCCTTCGATGTATTGCTTCAATTTCAGGCGCGCGGCGCTCAGGTGCGAACGCACCGTTGCCTCCGTGTTCCCCATGGCCTCCGCCACTTCGCGGGTCGATAGCCCCTCGAGGTCGCGCAGCACCACGGCCGCGCGCTCCTTTTCCGAAAGCCGCCTCAACGCATTCGCGAGCAACCTGCGCCGGTCCGCTTCCACCACGCCGGCATCCGGACCCGCCGCCGCGCTCGGGTGCTCCGCGTCGAGTTCCGATACCGGCCTACGCTCGCGCCCGGCATCGCGGCATACGTTGACGGTCACCTTATACAGCCACGCCCCCATGCGGGCCTCGTCCACGCGCGCCAGGTTGCGGTAGAGCCGCAGAAACACTTCCTGCGCCGCATCCCGAGCGTCTTCCCGGTTGCCGAGCAGACGCAGCGCGGTCCCGAAGACCAGCCGCTCGTGCGCGGCTACGATCCGCTCGAAAGCGGCCTCGTTGCCGGCGTCACATTCTGCCACCGCGGTCAGCACTCAATGATTAATACTGCCGAAAGGGGGAAAACGTGGAGGGAAAAATTACGGACTCGATTCACGAGCCGCTCGTCGATCGTCGCGCCTGGCCAAAAAACATCGTGGCTCGCTTGGCTCGCGGCATTTAATTAAACCCGCTTACTGCGTGCGCGGCTCATGCCGCTCGTAATTGGGTTTGACCCGTGGCTGATGTCAGCCACGGGCCGCGGGCTACGATCCAGGCGCAAGCGCCGCTATCTCCGCTTCATATTCTTGAGCGTGTCGCTCTCGACCTGCTTGTATCCACCGGGAACTTCGAGCTTTGCGCCGTCCACCGCCGCTTGCGAGAAGCCCGTCAGTTCCGACGTCATCTCCATCAGGTAACCCGACGGCGGCGCGCCCTCTTGTGCGGCAGGGGCATTCTGCTGCTCGGTTTGCTGGGGCTGCTCTTCCTGCTTCTTCCGCCCGAAGCCGCCGAAACGGCCCAGGCGTCCGCCCGCGATCCGGCCCAAGGCGCCGCCTACATTGGGCTTCTCCACCTCAGCATTCGATTGCTGCTGGCTGGAAGCCTGCTGCGCCTGCTGCTGCTTGAGCGCCGCCTCGGCTTGTTCCGGTGTCCCCATCACCATCTTGACGACCTGGAACGCCGGGACGCCTTCGAGCTTCGCCATTTCCTTCATCATTTCGGCCATGCCCTTGTTGCTGCCCGGGGCCATGGCGGAAATCATGCCGGAACTCGGGGACCAGTTCATCTTGGCAGCCATCGCTTCGTAGAAGCGGCGCACTTCCGAGTATCCCTGGATCTCGGGCGTCATCCACATGTCCGATACCATGGTCATGAACACGCCCTTCTCGCCCTTATCGTTCTGGCCTTCGAATTCAATCGTAAGGATCGCGTGCTTCGCATTCACGCCGTTGACCACCTTCGTGTCGCCGGGTTGTTGAACCTTACCGCGCACCGTGATCTCGCCCTTTTCCTTCCCCGCTTCGTCCTTGATCTTGGCGTCGAGGTTCTTCATTGCTTCCGCCCATTGGGCAAACGTGATCACGGAGTACTGCTTCTTCTGGTGATTCACCTCGGTCATCGTCTCGGCCGAGAGGTCGATGATCTGCGTCATCTGCGGCCCGATCATTGCCATGCGGTCACCCTTGACCGTCACGGTGCTGCGCATGGGCTCGCGCATTTGTTTCGAGAATGCGCCCATGACCTTCACCATGTTCATGATGGCGCCACCGGTGATCTTGGACGTCTGCTCGTATGTGAAGTCGGCGGAAGCGACTCCGCAAGCGAGCACCATCACCATGGCAATGAGACATATCCGTCTAATCATGCATTTCCCTCCAGGTTAGGAATCATATCATCGTGGAACACCGGATTTGATGGCTGCTGCGGCGATCTCAAACTCGGAAACATGCCCAGTACCGTTCCGCCGCTCCACCTCAGTACAATAGGGCGCGATGCCCGATATCGTTATCCATCCCACTCGGAAGTGGCTAAAGTTCCAATACACCGCAGTGTTCATCCTGCTGTGCGTGTGCGTGTTCCTCTGGAATAACTATGACCTTTCGGCTTGGCTGCTGATCGTCCCCGGGTTGCTCTTTCTGTTCCCGATGACTGGCAGCATCAGACGGCGCTTCACCAAGATGACCATCTCGGGTGACCGCTTGCGGTACGACACAGGAATGCTCTCGCGCTCCAGCCGTACCATCCAGTTGCATAAGGTCCAGGACGTGCGCATCGATCAAACGCTGCTGCAGCGCCTCATGTCCACCGGCACTCTGTCATTCGAAACGGCGGGCGAGACCAGCCGCCTCGTATTCCCCGACGTAGACGAACCGCAAACCGTCGCCGACGCCATCATCGAAGCCGCCCACGCGGCGCCTCCCACGCCGCCGCAATCCCCTGCCAAGCGCAAGGGAGAGCGGGCGTGAAGAAGCTCGACGGCCGCGTGGCGGTCATAACCGGAGGGAGCAAGGGGCTGGGCAAAGCAATCGCGACCGCCCTGGCATGCGAAGGCGCCCGCATTGCACTCGTGTCCCGCAATCAAGGGCAACTTGCGGCGTGCGCCGCTACGGTACGCGAGCAGGGCGGGGAAGTGGATTGCTTCGCCGGCGACGTCACCCGGGAAGAGGACGTGCTCAGGGTGGAACGCGACGTGATGAGCCGTTTCGGGGCCGTGCACATCCTGGTCAACAATGCAGGCATTAACATCCGCAAGCCGGTCACGGATTTCACAGTCGAGGAGTTTCGCAGCGTCCTCGATACAAGCGTGATGGGCGCGTTCCTGATGTGCCGGTCATTTGTCCCTCACATGAAGGGGCGTGGTTACGGCCGCATCCTCAACCTCACATCGACGATGGCGCACGTCTCCATTGCGGGCCGCACGGCGTACTCGTCCAGCAAGTTCGGGCTGCTCGGATTTACGAAGGCGCTGGCGCTCGAACTCGCGCCCGAAGGCATTACCGTGAATGGTATCAGCCCCGGCCCCTTCGCGACCGAGATGAATACCGCGCTGCTTCAGAACCCCGAAGTCAATGACTGGTTCGTCTCGCGCATCCCGCTCGGCCGGTGGGGCAAAGTGGAAGAGGTCGGCACGCTCGCCGCGTACCTGTGCAGCGAGGAAGCCGGCTTCATCACCGGCACCGACGTCTTGATCGATGGCGGCTGGACTGCTCAGTAGACTGCGTTACGGCCGCAGCAGCACCTTCATCAGGTTCGGCTCGCGGTTATAGAGCCGCTGAAACCACTGCGCGCCTTCGGCCAGCGGGGCCGCCGCACTGATGAGCTTGTCCACACGGATCAGGCCGCGGCCCACCAGGTCCAGGCACTCCGGGTATTCCCCCGACGACGCGCACGAGCCTTGTAGCCGTACCTCGCGCGTGACGACCGACTGCAGCGGCAGCTCGATCTTCGGCGAGAGATTGCCGACCAGCGTCAGCGTGCCGCCTTTGCGGACGCTCGCCAGCGCGGTCTGAACCGGCTGCGTCGCTCCAACAACCTCGAGCGCGACGTCCGCGCCGCGCCCGCCGGTCAGCTCCCTGACGCGCGCCGGGACGTCCTCGCGCGATGGGTTCAGTATGTCCGACGCGCCCAGCTCCGCCGCCAGCGCGAGCTTCGCATCGTCCAGATCCACCGCGATTACGCGCGAGCAACCAGCGAGTGTCAGCGCCTGGAGGACCAGCAGCCCGACCATGCCGGTCCCGACTACGACTCCGGTGTCGCCGAGCCGCACAGGCGTAATGTTCACCGCATGGACCGCGACGGAGACCGGCTCGATCATCGCGGCTTGCTCGAAGGTCAGGGCATCGGGCAGCCGGAAGACAATGCGCTCCGGCACTGCAACGTAATCGGCGAATGCACCATGGCGGCGGTAGTCGTCGCAGGAGACCCCTAGCACCTGGCGGTTGTCGCACAGGTTCGCCTGGCCGCGGCGGCAGAACGCGCAGGCGCCGCAGTTGATCATCGAATCGAACGTGACGCGATCGCCGTCGCGGAAATGCTTCACCGCTGCGCCGGTCTGCTCGATGACGCCGGAAGCCTCATGTCCCATTACCAGCGGCGGAATGCGGCGGCCGGTGGAGCCGTCCCACCCGTGCACGTCGCTGCCGCAAATGCCGCACGCCTTCACGCGGATCAGCACCTCGTCGGGCGCGATCTGGGGCCGGGGCATCTCGGCCAGTTCGAGTTCTTTATACTGTCTCAGCAGAAGCGCGTTCATCTTGGTATCAGTGTATAGGAGCACATGAGTTCGAATATGCGAATTTCACGGCGGCAGTGGATGGCGCTTGCGGCGGCGGCGCCGCTGGCGGCCCAGGGTCAGGGACCGAAGCCCTTAAAGATCTCGATCTTCTCGAAGCATCTGCAATTCCTGGACGTTGCCGGCATGGCTGTCGCGGCCAAGGAAGCCGGCGCGGACGGGATCGATTTTGCCGTGCGAAAGGGCGCCCACATTCTGCCTGAGCGCGTCAAAGAGGAGCTCCCGGGCGCGGTGGATACGCTGCGCAAGGCGGGGCTCGAAGTGCCAATGCTCACCACGGCCATCGTAGATGCCACCACACCGCACGCCGAGACCATCCTCCGAACCGCGGCCTCGCTCGGCATCCGCCATTACCGCTGGGGTGACATGCGGTACAACGCTGTACAGCCCATTCCCGAGCAGCTCGAAGCAATGAAGCCGCGCGTCAAGGCGCTGGCGGACCTCAATCGCGAGCTCGGGATGTGCGGCATGTACCACACACATTCCGGTCAGAACGAAGTCGGCGCTTCGATCTGGGACCTGTGGCTGCTTTTCAAAGATCACGACCCGAAGTACATCAGTGCCAACCTGGACGTGGCGCACGCCACCGTCGAAGGCGGGCTCGGGGGATGGCTGCACTCGACGCGCCTGATCCTGCCGTACACGCGCGGCACCGCAATCAAGGATTTCGTCTGGGCGAAGAACGCCAAGGGCGGCTGGGCGCCGCAATGGTGCCCGCTCGGCGAGGGCATGGTCGACTGGCCGCGGTACTGCTCGATGCTCAAGGCCGCGCGCTTCGACGGTCCGGTCCAGATGCACTACGAGTACCCGCTCGGCGGCGCAGATCACGGTAACCGGCAGATTACGGTGGACCGCGCAACCGTGATCACGGCGATGCGAAAGGATATCGAAAAGCTGCGCGGCTGGTTCAAAGAAGCCAGTTTGTAGCGCTACTTCAGAATCCAGCGGGCGATGTCGTCAATTAGGGCGGCGGAGACATGCCCAGGCCTGCGATATTCCGCGGGCGTGCTCTTGCCTTCGCCTTCGATGAACAAATGGTTGAGCGCGGGATAGCTCTGGAACGTGGCGTTTGGCAGGCTGCCGAGCGCCTTCTTCCATCCCGCGAAATCGGTCATAGTGACCTGGTAATCGCGCTCGCCTTGCAGGATCAGCAGCGGGAGTTTTAGCGAGCGCGCCATCTCCGCGGGCCTGTAGTCCTTGAGGTCGAGCCAGTACTCCGCAGGTGCACCCAGCAGGGGCGGCACCGGCTCGCCGGTCTTGACATCCTTGATGCGCTTCGCCATCTCCCTGAGTTGGCCGAGCTGCTTTTCGGCTTCCGGGTTCTTCTGAAGCGATCCGATGTACTCGGTCTGCTCGAGAACCAGGTCCTCGATGGGCCGCGTGTTGCCCGCCATGATGATCAAGCCTGCAAGCTTTGGATCGCGCTTCCCGATCCTCGGCCCGGCGTATCCGCCGAGGCTGTGCCCGAGCACGTACACGCGCTTCGGATTCACGTCTGTCCGCGTGCGTAACAGAGCAGCGGCCCCGAGCGCGTCGTCAACCGTTTCGTCATTGATTGTGAATGTCTTGACCGCGGCGAACTTCGCCGCATGCTGGCGCGTGCGCTTCTCATAACGCAGCACCGCGATGCCATTCGACGCGAGCCCTTCGGCAAGGTCGCGGAACACCTTCACTCCACCGACCGATTCGTCCTGGTCATTCGGCCCTGAGCCGTGGACAAGCACCAGGGCAGGGAACGGCCCCTTGCCGGAGGGGATGAGCAGGGTTCCCGGAAGCTGCCATTCCCCTGTGCCGACCGTCACCTGTTCGGCGCGGAAGGTGCTGGCTTTGCTGTACGACGGCGGCGTCCACGCAGCACTTGGCTCCGTGCGCGGACGGAAGAACAAACCCGCGACCTGGCCGGACTGATTGAACGCGAGCTGAATGTTGATGGCCAGCTTCTCGAAGACAACCGGCACGATGGCGATAGTCATCTCGCCGGACTTCTGAACCTCTGGGGCCAGAATCTCTTTCACGGAACCGAACTGAGAGAGTTGACTCGTCGCCTGGCGCAGTTTCTCCTCATCGAGCGCCTGCTTCATCTCGGGCGTGAAATGCGACGCGACGGCGGAGAACTGCTGCGCCAACAGCGCATCCACGATCTCGCGCGCGGTCTGGGCGGGTGACTTCGGCTGCTCGGCAAACATAGCCAGGCTGAGAAGAAGGGCTGCGAACATGGCGGCTATTGTAGCGCCCGTGCGTCCTGCGGAGCAGTGGCGGCTTCAAACGCTATAAGCGGCACAACTTCGCTGGGAGTAGCACGCGTGTTCACGCCATCGTGGCGCCTGGCAGCCTCCAGCCGCAAGGCCGGTCGTGCAAACACGGCGTATTCGGCCGCGAGCGGCGTGCCGACTGGCGCGATTGGCGGGCGTTTGGCGTTCGGGTTTGTGAGGCGCTTCCGTAAGTAGGCCGCAACCTTTTCCGTATAAACTGACCTCATGGAACTCATTGGAAAGCTCGCCGTCCTAGCTGTGTTCGCGGGTTCGCTGATGGCCCAGGCGCCGACCGTACCTACACCAGGCGCGGCCAGGGAGCCCGGTCTCTACGCCACCATGCAGACGAACATGGGCAACATCGTTCTCAAGCTGTATGAGAATGAATCGCCCATCACCGTCAAGAACTTCGTCGATCTCGAACTCGGCCGCAAGGCCTGGCTGAACCCGAAGACCGGGCAGAAGGTTCGCAGGCCCTTCTACAACGGCATTCAGTTCCACCGCATCATCGACGGCTTCATGCTCCAGGGCGGCGATCCCACTGCTACCGGTGGCGGCAACGTCGGCTTCACCATCAAAGACGAGTTTGCCCCAGCGCTTAAATTCGATAAGGCGGGCATTCTGGCGATGGCGAACGCGGGTCCCAACACCGGCTCTTCGCAGTTCTTCATCACTCTTGCGCCGACGCCCCATCTCAACGGCTTACACACGATCTTCGGCCAGGTTGTCGAAGGCATGGACGTGGTCAACGCCATAGGCAAGGTGCCCACTCGGAATGAGAAACCGGTGAAGCCGGTAGTGATCCAAACCATTAAGTTCGACCGCGTGGGACCGTCCCCTGCGAATGACGTTCTGGCAGGCCCGAAGCCCGCTGCGAAGAAAGCCGCTCCCACGAAGAAGGCGGCGCCCGCCAGGAAAGCTGCGCCCGCTAAGAAAGCAGCTCCGGCGAAGTAACAAACTCCGTATGCCGAGCGGCGACGCTACGCGGCAATGCTATTGCCGGCCCGACGTCGCCGCCGGCTTCGACTCTCTGGTCAACTCTTCTATCCGGTGCACGGCCGCCGCCTCGCCGCCCTGAGCGGACCGTCCAACTTCTTCGAGTGCCTCGAGCGTCTTTCGCACGTCGCCGCCCTGCGCCATGTGCAGGTCGTAGATCAGCGCGTAATGTTTGGTGTACGTGAAGTCAAACGCCAGGGCCGCGTTGTTTCCCACGGCAGGGCAGGCGTTGAAAGACGTGGGCAACGGCCGGATGGCTCCGCACTCCTTCGATAACCGCTCGAAGGCTCGCGCCTTGCCAGCCAATGCGTCTTCGCGGTTGACGCGTCCGGCCCTCACATCGTCGTAAAGCGCGGTCAGCTCGCTATGGTACCGGTTGACGATCCGCGCCTTTGCCAGGAACAGACCGGCCTCGGCAGATAGGTTCCGGTACACCGCCGAACCGTCGCCGTAGCGCGAGCGTGCGAACTCGGCGGCAGTCCTGAACCCGATCAGCGTTGTGATGCTCTCCTCGAGCTCGGTCCCCAGCTTCTCGATGCCGCTCGAACCGTGCATGTCCTCGTGCGGCACCACCATGAGCACGCGTTCGGGAGTGGCGTCGGCCAGGGCCGTTGTCACTTCTGCTTTCCCGCTCGCGACAGCCTCGATGGGATAGAAGAATACGTCGTGTTCCCGTTCATCCACGGGGCAGCCGGACGCGCTGCCCTGCCGCAATTCGAGCTTGTCGTATGAAGAGGGCAGTTCGAGTTTGCCGGTGAAGTAACAGCGGTAGGACGCAACAGACTTGTCGGAGGAGCGTCGGAAATTCCCTGTCTCGGGCAGACCGAGCGATCGCGCGAACTCCTTCGCCGCAGCGATTACATCCTCGGGCCGCTCTGGTTGCTGAGCCGTCGCAAAACCCGCAAGAATCGAAACTCCGAGCACCCCGGCGCATCCCTGTAGCTGCATGATGCCATTATCGCGTGGACACCGCCGCGGGCCACGCGCGAACCGAGCCGGGACGGTCACGGAGCAGCGGCGAATCAGCAAGCCAGCGAGCCAAAAGAAAAAGCCCGCAGGCCCGGGCCAACAGTGCGCCAGGAACCTGCGGGCAGTGCTACGACTGCTCTCTTACCAGCTAAACCGCGCTGAAAGCTGCGTCATGCGCGGCGCATTCTTGCTGTAGTTCGTGAGCGCGAGTCCGTCGCTGCCGGTGCTGTACTCGTTGCCCGGCGTATTGAACAGGTTGAGGAAATCGACCTGCACACGCAGCTTCATTCCCTCCCTGATCGAGAACGCCTTGAACAACCCCGCGTCCGTGGTCCAGATCCGCGTGGATGCCAGCGGCTGGTTGATCCACGGGTGCAACGCGCCGAAGCCTGTCTCGCGCGTTGTGCCGTCCTTGAGCTTCACTTTGATCGTGTTTGTGCCGTAGTACGGGTAGTTCGGATCATTGTTTGCATTCCGGCTGAGGTAATCCGCCGGATACGGCGTGAGCGGCGCCGCGGCGGGCTTGTAGTCGTCCGGAACGCCCATGATGCCGTTCGGCGTGTTGATCTGGTGGGCCGGTATATAGCCATTCCACATTAGGTACCCCGGGCGGCAGGCGCCGCCGCGGCAATCTTCGATTGGAACGTCGTGGCCGTAAAACTCAACATTTTCCCCGGTCGGCCAGATGTCGGTCGGCAGCATCGTGTAATTGCTCCTGAGCCTTCCCATACCCGAAACCTGCCATCCGCCGATGATTGCATTCACGAAACTATTCGCGTTCCTGCCAAGCGGTTTGCCCTTCCCGAACGGGAGGTCGGCAATCCAGTTCCAGCGCACCTCGTGCTTCGGAACGCTGATATCGCGCGCGTACAACAACAGCTTCATGCGCTCAGTCCGGTCCTCGGGAACGGCGCCGGGCAAGTATGACGATGTCGGCGATACCAGCGAATCGGACTGCCATCCGTGGCCGCCCGCTTTGGCGACGTTGATTAAGGTGTAGAAAACCTGAAAGCCGACGCCTTTGCTGTAGCGCCGTTCCAACTCAAACTGCGCTCCGTTCGAATTGCTCCAGCCGTCCTTCCGGTACTCCTGAAGGTCGCCGTAAGGATACTCGCTGTACGGCCTGCGCAACTGGTTCGCCAGTGTGCCGGTGGGCAGCTTCTCCTGCTTCGTCATGTACCAGACGTAGTTCGGAATCATCTCGTTCAAGTTGTCATAGCTGTCCTGGTGCGTCGCGCGGTTCCCCACGTACGCCACCCGCATCACCATGTTCGAGGCGACTTCCTTTTCGAGCGTCAGGTTCCAGTCGTGAACGCGAGACGTAGGCTGATTTGGATCGAAATACGCAGCCTGGAACGATTCGCTTCCGGGGGCGATGCTGGTCGGATTCGTCATCGATACCGCGTTCGTGCTGTTCTTGCCCGCGATGATCGTCGGCACTGAAACGAGCCCGTAATTGATCTGCCCGTCCGGCGATTGCGTCGCCTCCGTCAGCCCGAAGTTCTGATAGATGCCCGTGAACGGCGCGTTGAGCCGCATGCGGTCATTCCAGCCGTAGATCGGCACCGGGAAGTACGACGTGCTGAAACCGCCGCGCAGGATGAAGCTCTTCCGGCCCTCCAGACCGCGGTACGCAAATCCGAGGTGCGGGCTGAAGTCCAGCCACTGATCGTTCACCAGGCGCTTCGGCAGCCCGGCATCCTCCGGCTGGATGAACTTCGCGCCGTAGTTGCTCAAAATGCTCAGCAGTTGCGGAGTCGTCGCGCCCACCTTGTAAAAGGTGTCGAGACTGTTGCCGAGCACTACCGACATGCTCTTCTTGTCGAAACTGGAGAAGATGTCGTACTTGTCCTTCGGGAACGGGCTGGCCTGCCAGCGGACGCCGAGGGTCAGCGTGAGGCGCTGGGTCGCCTTAAACCTGTCCTGGAAGTACAGCGCATCTTCGTGCGCGCGAATGTAGTACTTCTGTTTCACCACGCGATAATCGTAATTCGCGAGTCCTAGAAACGCGCTTGCCGCGATATGCCCGGTGTTGGCGACCGCGCGAGAGCGGTCCAACACCGTGGAGTCCCACTGGGCCGTCGCAATCGTGGGGAACGAGATGCCGCCGGCCGCCCGCTGCTGCTGGGGCATGTAAGTGAACTGGTTGTACCGGAGCCTGCCGCCGACCTCGAACTCATGCCGACCCACGATCTTCGTCGCGTTCTCGTCCAGTACGAAATAGTTGAAAAATTGCGCTCTCGCGCTTTGGGGGAAGAAGTAGTTCGGTCCCGGATTGCCGGCGCCGAAGCCGATGTTGTTGATGACCGGGAACCCGACCTGGGCATTCGGATTCGGCAGCCCCAACTGGTTCGCGTACATCACACCCGGATCGCCGCTCGCGGTGGAGGCCAGGCTTCGCGTCGCGCTCAGCACCGTCTCTGTGAAGAAAGTGGCCGAGTGGGAGCTTCCCCAATTCAACGCGATGCTCTTGTTCGGCGCCACGTCATAGCGGGAGTTGCCGAGGTGGTCGGAGGTGGGGACGCCGTTCGTCTCCCGGAAGCGCTCGGACATCGAATTCGTCAACCGGACCGAGACGTGGTTCCGCTCGTTCACGTTGTGATCGAACTTCATCGAGTACGTCCATTGATCCAGCAGGTCCGGCCGCGGTCCCCAGTAGTTCGCCTGAACCAAGGGGTTTGCCCCAGGCGTGTTCGGCAGCGGCAGAACGTCCGCGAAGTACTTCCATAGCGGGCTCATCAATGCCGGATCGATCACATTTGCGACGCCGTTGTACATGAACTGCGGCCGCAACTTGGTGACGGGATCCGTCTGGAACGGGTTGTAGAGCTTGGGACGCGTGCCCGCGCCGTCAACCAGTCCGCTGAAGTCTCCCTGCCGCATCGCCTCAGTGGGCACGCGGAAGCCGCCGACGCTCGCCTGGTGCTCGCGGAAACCCTCGTAGCTGAAGAACCAGAAGGTTCTATCCTTGCCGTTATAGAGCTTCGGGATGAATACCGGGCCCCCGGCGGACCCGCCGAATTCGTTCCTGACGTAGTGGGCGGCCGTGTTGGTGTTGTTCTCGCGCGTTCGCGCAATTCCGATGCTATTGTTCCGGTTGGTTTCGAACAGCGAGCCATGGAACTGGTTGGTGCCACTGCGCGTGGTCAGAACGATGTTGGTCTGCCGCGCGTTCTTCGCCGAAACGGAATTGTGCTGAACACTGAACTCCTGGATGCTCTCCAGGCTCGGCTGGCGTGCCACGGAGTTGATGCCGCCCACCGCGTCCGTCAGAGGGGCGCCGTCAAGACTCATGTCATGCGTGCCCATGCGCGTGCCGTATGTTCGGATCGCGGTCTCAACGAGGTCGAGCGTGATGCCCGGCACTGTCCACAACAGGTTCGTGATCTGCCGTCCGTTGATCGGAAGCTGCTCGATGCGCTCGCGCTCGAGCACGTGGCTCAGCGTGGCGCTGTCGGCCGTGATCATCGGCGTCACTTCGGTGACGCTGATCACCGTGGTGGTGCCGCCGGGCGTGAGCGTCGCGTCTACAACGTGCGAGTGCTGAACCTGCACCGTTAGCTTTGCCTGGTAAGCCTGCATCCCGGGCGATGTCACCACTGCCTGGTACTGCCCGGGAGCAACTGCTGGAAACACGTAGAGGCCCACATCGTTGGTTGTGGTGCTCTGCGCGATATTGGTGGCGATATTGGTCAGAACAACCGTGGCGCCCGGGATTACGGCATTGCTGGAATCCTGGACTGTGCCACGGACGCTGCCATTGCTGGATTGCGGGAGAAGAGGCGTCGCTGCGAGCAGGAGGAGGAGTAAAACAGCGGAGCGCCTCAACAACAGACTTCTCATGACCATCTCCTTGGTTTGAGCCGGAAACATCGAACATCTGCGGCGGCGCCGAACCGTTCTGCACAGTAGAACGCATTCCGATCAGGACACCTGATACAAACTAGAGTTTTCCCCGGAGATTGTCAATACCGGACCCTCAACTATTTTTTGGGCATGATCGCACCGGTCTGAGCCGCGCACCCAGAAAAGCAGGTTCTAGCAATCCGGAGTTTCCAGCCCCGAACACAGCCTTCGCCAGCGCCACGAAAGCGCACAGCGGTCCGGAGTTTCCAGCCCCGAACACAGCGTTCGCCAGCGCCACGAAAGCGCACAGCGGTCCGTTGTCCTCTGTGTCGAACTTTCCCGCCTACACCGAGGCCGCGAACCCCAGAGCCTTCAGATCTCTACTCACAGCGCTGGCCGCCGCCGCAACGCACAGTCCCATGGTCTGCCGCTTCGCCGGCGTGCAGCGAGCCGTGGGAGCACAGATGCTAAGGGCCGCGCACACGCGGTCATTCGCGTCGAACACGGGTGCCCCGACGAAGTACGCGCCCTCGACAGTTTCCCCGTCATTCACAGCCACGCCGTTCTTGCGGACTCGCAGAAGCTCCGACGCAACCTGGCTTCGGCTGGTAATCGTGCGGTCCGTAAAGCGCTGCAGCGGACCCGGTCCGAGTGCAGCTTCCAGTTCGTCGGCCGGCAGGTGCGCGGCGATCGCCTTGCCCAACGCACTCGCGTGCAAAGCACACCCATCGCCCACCTGCAATTGCAGGCTCAGCAGGTTGGCGGCCTCCGCCGCCTGGATCAGGATCGCCTTCCCGCGCCGCCACTCGGCGAGCGCGGTGGACTCCTTGGTCTGATCGCGAGCGGCCACCAAATGCGAGTGCGCGACGTTCGCCAGAGTGGGCCGCACCGCAGCCCGACGGCCCAGAATGAGGGTCTTCAGTGTGAGCCTGTAGTCGCCGTTCTGCGACTCCTGCTCGACGTACCCCAGATCCTTCAGCGTGAATAGAATCCGGAATGCCGAGCTCTTCACCAGCCCGGCCCGGGAGGCAAGCGTCCCCAGTGAGGCGCCCCCCGGCTCTTCGGCTAAAGCCTCGAGCACATTGAACGTTTTCTCGACCAGTTCGATGTAGTTTTTAGAAGGCATACCGCTCCCGTCCGGGCCGTTCTGTCAGTCAGAACGCGTCCCATTCAACGCCAAGATGCATCGTAAGGGGGATTTACCCAGAAAGCAAGGGCAGCGAGAGGCCGTTGTCGTTAGTGTGATCTGTCCCCGTTGAAGAGCGGCGCGACGCGCTGGACGGGTGCATGCTCCCGGCACCGAACTCCGGGTACCAAAACCTCGATCAGCTGGATCGGCCCCGGCTCGGAGTTCGGCCGCATGGCTTCCTATTGCTGCCACCCTCCTCCCAGAGACCGGTAAACCTGTACCAGCGCCAACAGCTCATTCCGCCTCGCCTCCGCGAGTCCCAGTTCGGCGGTGAATAGGTCGCGGTCGGCATCTAACGCGCTCAGCAGCGTGTCTACTCCGCCGCGGTACCGCATATAGGAGAGCCGCGAGCGGTCCTTCAGTACTTCCACCAACTGCTCCTGCTCCGCGCGAATCTCCCGCGCCTTGTCGTGTTGAACCAGCGCGTCCGCCGCTTCCCGGAACGCCGTTTGAATCACGCGATCGTATTCTACCAGCGCCATCTTGTATTGAGCCTTCGCCAGCTCTACATTCGATCGCATGCGGCCGCCGGTGAATAGGGGTTGGGACACCTGGGGCACCAATTGCCAGACCCTCGAAGGCCCCGTGAAAAGGTTGGAAAGCTGGTTGGTCTGGGAGCCCACAAAGCTGGTGAGGCTGATCTGAGGAAAGTAAGTCGCCCTCGCCACGCCGATGTTCGCGTTCGCGCCCGCCAGGGTCTGTTCCGCACCTGCGATATCCGGCCGGCGCGCCAGCAAAGCGGACGGCAGTCCCGGAGGCAGTTCCGGCGGCTGTTCCTGTTCCGTGAGCGGCCGCCCGCGAGGAATCGGACCCGGGCCCTGGCCTAGCAGCAGGCTGATTTGATTCTCCGTCTGCTCGATCTGTCGCTCCAGATCCGGAATCGTCTGCGCCGCTGAATGTACGAGCTGCTCGGCCTGCCGCACCTCCAGCAACGAGGCCAACCCCCGTTGCTCCCTCCTTCGAATCAGCTTCAGCGATTCTTTCCTCGTGGCAAGCGTTCGCCTGGCGATGTCGAGTTCCGAGTCCAAACCGAGCACATTGAAGTACGCCCCCGCCACCTCGCCCACGAGTGTCATCACAACCGCTTTGCGGTTCTCTTCGCTCGCGAGCAGTTCCGCCTTCGCCGCTTCCGTCGCACGCCGTAGCCGTCCCCACACGTCCAGCTCGAACGAGAGCAGGTTCAGCGCCACTGTGCCAAACGTTCGCGTTCGCTGGAATCCCTGCGGAAGGGGGATCGCGCCGCTCACGGCTGAGCGCTGGCTCGTCAGGTTCGAGCTCATCCCGACAGATGGCGCCTGGTCTGCCCGCGTGATTCCCAGTGTCGCGCGCGCTCCCTCCACCCGCGCCACAGCAAGCCTCAGATCGTGGTTCTTCACGAGGGCCGTCCGGATCAATTCCTGCAGTTGCCCATCCTTGAACACCTCGAACCACTTCAAGTCAGCGAGCGATGCGTCGTCGGTCTGCGGCCCGTTCCCATTCCCGTTCCGAAAGGAAGCCGGCGCGGTCACTTCGGGCCTCTGATACTTCGGCCCCACCGCACACCCGGCCAATATGCTGAGCGCCGCCGCGGCCATAGCGAATCGTAGCGTACGCATTCGTTTCATCCTCTTCAAGTCCTGCTAAGCCTCCGAAGGCCGCAACTGCGGCGGGTACGGATCGATGTCCTTACCCTCCACCTCCGCTGCCGTGATCGGCGCGCGCTTCTTTGCGACCAGCATGTAAATCGAAGGCACGACGAACAGCGTGAACGCGGAGCCGATAATCATGCCGCTCACCAGCATGATTCCGATGCTGTTCCGCGCCCCCGCGCCCGGCCCCGTCGCGAGGACGAGCGGAAAGTGACCCACCACCGTTGCCGCTGTGGTCATCAGGATTGGCCGCAATCGCGTGCTGGCCGCCTCCGTCACGGCCGCGAGCTTGTCAAGTCCCTTCTCCTGCTGGTGATTCGCGAACTCCACGATTAGAATGCCGTTCTTCGCCACCAGCCCCACCAGCGTGATCAGGCCCACCTGGCTGTAGATGTTCAGTGTCGTCATCCCCAGGAACGAGAACAGCAGGGCTCCCGCTATGGCCAGCGGCACCGATCCGGCAAGAATGATGAACGGGTCGCGGAAGCTCTCGAACTGCGCCGCCAACACAAGGTAAATCAGGATCGCGGAGAGCGCGAAGGTCAACAGGAATTTGCCTCCCTCCGTCCGCAGTTGCCGTGATTCGCCCGCGTAGTCGATCGTGTAGCCCTGCGGCAGGATCGCCCGCGCCTCATCCTCCAGAAAAGTTAGCGCCCTGTCGAGCGGCACCGGCGGCGGCACCACACCCTGGATGCGCACTGCATTGAGCTGCTGGAATTTCTTCAGTTCCCGCGGCTCCGCCGTAGTCTGCAGTGACGCGAACGTCGAGAGCGGCACCAGTCCACCGGCGCCCCCCGAAACATAAATGTCCCGGAGTTGCTGTGGCGTGAGGCGATCCACGCGCTTGACCTGCGGGATTACCTTGTAGCTGCGGCCCTGTATGCTGAACCGGTTGACGTAATTGCCGCCCAACATTGTCGAGAGATCAAGCCCTGCCTGGCTCAGGTCAACGCCTTGCGACCGCAGCTTGTCCCGGTCGAACACCACCTCAGCTTGCGGCTGATCGAATTTCAGGTCTGAGTCCGCGAAGATGAACAATCCGCTCGTGTTTGCTTTCTGCACCAGTTGCGTCGCCAGTTCACCGAGTTGCCGCGGCTCCGCTGCCGACGAGATCACGAAGTCCACCGGGAACTGCCCGGCGCCAGGCAGCGGTGGAGGTGTCAATGGAATGACGCGCACGCCGGCTATCCGCGAGAGTGGCCCTGTGGATTGCATCAACAGTTGCTGCGTCGTCTTCGTCCGCTCGCTCCACGGTTTGGTTACCATGCCTCCGAATCCGCCCGTAGGCAGCGTGATCTGGAACACGCCAGCGGTCTCCGGGAAGGAGTTGTAGACATCGTAGACCTCGCTCGTAAAAAGCTTCGTTTGGTCCAGCGTCGCGTTCGCCGGGGCTTGGATCACGGAGAACACCACGCCCTGGTCCTCCGCCGGCGCCAGTTCACGCTGGGAAAACATGTAGAACGGCACGATCAGCACCGCCACGATTGCCCACAGCGTCAGCACCACCGGCCGGTAGCGGAGCGTCCCCGCCAGCGTCCGCGTGTACCTGCCCCGCACACCTTCGAAGCGCCGGTTAATCCAGCCCGCAAAACCGCGCTCGGTGTCCCCAGCGCGCAGCAGCTTCGCGCCCATCATTGGCGACAACGTCAGCGCCACGATGCCGGATACGACCACGGCGCCTGCCAGGGTGAACGCGAACTCGCGGAACAACGCGCCGGTCAGCCCGCCCTGTATCCCCACCGGCGCGTACACCGCAGCCAGCGTGATCGTCATCGCAATGATCGGTCCCACCAGCTCCCGCGCCGCCATAATGGCCGCTTTGTGAGGCCGCTCGCCCGCGTGCAAGTGCCGTTCCACGTTCTCCACCATCACGATCGCGTCGTCCACTACCAGTCCCACCGAGAGGACGATCGCGAGCAGCGTCAGCAGGTTGATGGTGAAGCCGGCCACCAGCATCAGGAAAACAGTGCCTATCAGGGAGATGGGGATGGCGACAACCGGAATGATCACAGCACGGAAAGACCCAAGAAACAGAAAGATGACCACGATCACAATGAGCAACGTCTCGGAGAGCGTTCTGAGAACTTCGCTGATCGCGTCTTGTATATACGCGGTCGAATCGTACGGGATGCCTGCCTTCATCCCGGTGGGAAGCTGTGCCTGAACCTCTCGCATCGCCTCGCGCACCCGGCTGATCACCTCGAGCGAGTTGGACGTCGGAAGCACCCACACGCCCATGAAGGTCGCCGTC
>DATMXS010000137.1:0-2911 GCA_035561355.1 Bryobacteraceae bacterium
ATACGCGCTCCGGCGTCCACCTGCGACGATTCCACCATGCTGAACTGCTGCACGACGGCGCCGTCGCCAAGCGCCGAGTCGCGCACGATGGAGCAGGCGCCGACGCGGCAATCCTCGCCCATGATCGTGTTCCCCAGGATCTGCGCGAACGGCTCGATGATGCTGTCCCGTCCGATGGAGACTGCGGCATCGATGGTAACGGTTTCCGGTTTCTGGATGGTGACGCCTGCGAGCATCAACTCGTTCACCTTGCGATCGCGGAAGACGCGGTCCACCAGCGCGAGTTCGGCGCGTGTGTTGATCCCCAGGACTTCGTTTGAATCCGCAAGCACCACGGGGCGCACGCCGTATCCGTTTGCGCGGAAGATACCGACGATGTCGGTGAGATAGAACTCGTTCGCCGGGTTATCGGCGCCAATCTCGAAGAGGTGCTTCCAGAGGAGGCGGCCGTTGAAGCAGTAGACGCCGGAGTTGATCTCGCGAATGGCGTGCTGTTCAGGCGTGGCCGCCTTCTGCTCCACGATCGCGGCAATGCCGCCGTTCTCGTCGCGCACAATGCGTCCATAGCCTGTGGCATCGTCCAGCACGGTGGTCAGCAGGGTTGCGGCCGCGCCAGTCGCGGCCTGCTCATCGACAAGCCGGCGCAGGGTCGCGGTGCGGAGCAACGGGGCGTCGCCATAAAGCACAACCAGCGGCCCGGTGGCGCCGGCGACCTGATCGCGGCACACCATGATGGCGTGGCCGGTGCCTTTCTGTTCGGACTGGTGAACGAACCGCACACCGAAATGCGACAGGGCCGCGCGTACATGCTCTGCCTGGTTGCCCACGACGACGTGCACATTCTCAGGGGCGGCAAGGTCGAGCGCGGTTCGGACGACGTGCTCGGCAAGCGGCATGCCGCCGGCCTGGTGCAGGACCTTGGCCTGCTTCGACTTCATGCGCGTGCCGAGGCCCGCGGCGAGAATGATGATGTTTATAGGAGTCTGCATGGATCAAGCGGTCATTACGTTCTTCTGACGGCGGCGCCGGCGGCCCTCCCAGGCGAGTTCCAGAGCGACGGCGGCGATCGCTTCGGGCGAATGGCGCACCTTTTCACCCTCCTGGAGGAGGTCGCGGCCGACGAGTGTGATGCCAAGCCCGGTCAAACGGTCCAGATCAACCTGGACGGGCTGCACCTGCTCGCTCTCATACTTCCTGCGCATGCCCTCACTGATGGAGCGGTTGTTAACGACAGCGTAATCGAGTATAGGGAGCCGCGCGTGTTCAAGGATAGCAAGCACGTGATCGGCAGCGGTGAAGTGCATCGTTTCGCCCGGCTGCCACATCAGGTTGACGAAGTTGGCCTTGACGGCCGGTGAATCGGCGATGGCTTGCGAGATGCCGTCCACTAGCAGGTTGGGGACCACGCTGGTGTAGAGCGACCCGGGACCGAGCGTAATGAGGTCCGCCTCACCGATGGCGGCGAGCGTTTCCTCCATGGGCAGGCATGATTCAGGCTCCAGCGAGATGCGCCGGATGCGTGACTGCGAGCGGCTGATGCGCGTTTCGCCGGACACCACCGCGCCGTTTTCGAGCTCGGCTTTGAGGACGACGTTGGAACTCGTCGACGGATAGATACGGCCGGCGATCGCGAGCACCTCGGAGGAGACCTTCACGGCCTGCGCGAAATCGCCGGTGATATCGGTGAGGGCGGTCAGGAACAGGTTGCCGAAACTGTGGCCTTTGAGGCCGCGACCGTTGGCGAAACGGTACTGGAACAACCGGGAAAGCAGGGCCTCGTCCTCAGAGAGCGCGACCATGCAGTTCCGGATGTCTCCCGGTGGGAGCACCTTGAAATCCCGCCGCAGCCGGCCGGAGCTTCCGCCGTCATCGGTTACGGTGACGATGGCGGTAATGTCCACCCGGGTTCCGGCAGCGCCGCAATCGCCGCCGGCCTCGCCTGAGGAGCGAGCGTACGCTTTCAAGCCGTGCAGCAGTGAGGATAGACCGTTGCCTCCGCCGATCGCGACGATTCGCAGCGGTGATTCGCGCCGCGCTGGAAAGACAGGCTCTTGGTTCAGGTCTGAGATCATCAATTCGCCAGCCCAACTTACGGTCTGAACTGTGCCCCTATCGTTCCAGGGTACAGGAGATCCGCAATCGGCGAAAGCTTTCCGAGCTCAGCAAAATCCGGGTCGTTCCGGGCGGCATAGCGATTGCGGGGATTGAGCTCAATCGCACGCTGCAGACATTTCCGGGCGCCCGCGAGATCGCCGGTGAGTCCGCGGCAGAGAGCGAGGGCGTAAAAGACGTGATCGCCCGATGGCGCCAGGTGGAGAGCCTGGCTGAGGTGCTTCTCGGCTTCCGCGAATTGCCGCGCGTTCATCAGCGCCACTGCGAAGTTATACAAGTCCTCCGGCGTGCTGAGCTTTGGCTGCGACGCTGCGATCCGCTCGGAACACATACGAGTGTAGACGCCCGCGGTGTGCGCCATAGCGAGGTGGGGACCCTGGGAAGCGGCTTCAAACAGCGGGAGCGCCTCGGCGTACTTGCGCGCGTGAAACGCGCCGAATGCGAGATCGAACTGCTCCTTCTGGCCGGCGGTAGTTCGTGGCGCGGCGGCTGCCGCGATGGGAGCGGACTGAGCGGCAACAGCAGTCCCGGCGCCCTGCCCGGAAACCGGCGCAGGAGCAGCCCTCTTCTGACCCGGCTTTTGCCGTAGATTACTGGCCATGGGATTTGTGCAACAAGACTTCTATCAGAACTGGGTGCGACTTTGCAAGCGGGGGTGCGGACAGCTGTCGGTAGCATGTTAAATGTCCGGTCCAATTAGCACGTGAAATGTCCGCTTTGAACGACGGCGGGATGCTGGAGGTTGAAGGTTCCCGAGAGCATCTGCGCCGCCCAACTGGAGCGGATGATGAAACTACAA
>DATMXS010000138.1:0-14726 GCA_035561355.1 Bryobacteraceae bacterium
GCTGCCTTCCAGCCTTCTGCCTTGCGGCATTCAGCCCCACAATCGCGGTGCTAGACTTTCCTCAGAAGCTGTCTGGCCGCCTTCCCGGGCGGTCCGCGTCGTTCATTTCACATCAACAGAGGGGGAAATTCCATGGTTCGCCTGGAAGACGCGCGGCGAGTGATCGCCGCGGCAGAAAAGAAATCCGCAGAGATCAAGCAGCCGATGAACATCGCCGTAGTGGACGAGGGCGGCAACCTTGTCGCCCACGTGCGCATGGACGGCGCATGGCTCGGCAGCATTGACATTTCCATCAACAAAGCATTCACGTCGCGTGCGTTTGATATCTCGACCAAGGACCTCTCGACCCACAGCCAGCCCGGCGGGCAATTCTACGGCATTCACGGGTCGAACCGCGGCAGGGTGATGATTTTCGCCGGCGGCATTCCACTCAGGCGGGAAGGCAAAGTAGTGGGCGCCATCGGCGTGAGCGGAGGATCTGGCGAGCAGGATCAGGCGGTCGCCGAGGCAGGCGCAGCCGCGTTCTGACCCGGCCCGATTCAAGGAAGGAGAACGGTCATGGCAGGTAATCGAGGGGTGGTTTATCTGGGACCAGGCAGGGTTGAGGTCCAGTCGATCGATGATCCGAAACTGCAGGCGCCATCGGGCAGGGCGATCGAGCACGGCGTCATCGTGAGAGTCATCGCGACGAATATCTGCGGTTCGGATCAACACATGGTACGGGGACGTACGACGGCCCCGGTCGGGCTCGTACTGGGGCACGAGATAACCGGCGAAGTGATCGAGAAGGGCAAAGATGTCGAATTCATAAATTTGGGCGACCTCGTCTCGGTGCCCTTCAACGTAGCGTGCGGGCGGTGCCGGAACTGCCGCGAGCAGAAAACCGGCATTTGCCTCAACGTCAATTCGTCGCGCGCCGGCGGCGCTTACGGGTACGTCGATATGGGCGGCTGGATAGGAGGCCAGGCCCGATACGTCATGGTCCCTTATGCCGATTTCAACTTACTCAAGTTTCCGGACAAGGACCAGGCGATGTCGAAAATCCGGGACCTCACGATGCTGAGCGACATTCTGCCGACGGGCTTTCATGCAGCGGTGACCGCGGGAGTCGAAGTGGGGTCGATCGTCTACATTGCGGGCGCCGGGCCTGTGGGGCTCGCGACTGCGGCCTCGGCTCAGATTCTTGGGGCCGCCGCGGTGCTCGTGGGGGATATGAATCAGGAGCGGCTGGCGCACGTGGCGAAGGTGGGCTTCAGCCCGGTCGATTTGACGAAGAGCGACAACCTGAGCGAACTGATCGAATCGATCGTCGGTCAACCGGAAGTGGACGCCTCAGTGGATGCGGTCGGCTTCGAAGCGCGCGGCCACGGCGCGCGGTCGAAAGAGGAGGCCCCGGCAACGGTGCTCAATTCCCTGATGTCCATCACGCGGGCAGGCGGCGCAATCGGGATCCCCGGCCTGTACGTCACCGAGGACCCGGGATCCAAGGATGAAGCCGCGCAGCAGGGCAGCCTGCGGATGCAGTTCGGCCTCGGCTGGGCCAAGTCGCACCGCTTCTCCACCGGCCAGACTCCGGTGCTTAAGTACAACCGTCAACTGATGCAGGCGATCCTGCACGACCGGTTGCCCATTGCCCGGATCGTGAATGCCACGATCATCCCGCTCGATGACGCGGCGGCGGGGTACAAGGACTTCGATCGCGGCGCTGCGAAGAAGTTCGTGCTCGATCCACATGGAGAACTGGCGAAGGCGGCTTGAGATAGGGTGTCGCCGAAGTGCACCGCCCAGTTTGGCCGACGCCTGCGACGGGATGTACTGCGCGACGACAAACGCGGCGTGAAAGAAGAACCGGTCATGGCTTCCAATCGCGCCCTACTTACCGGTCAGGCGGACGGGAATGACGATGGCGGGATACGCGGGGTCATCAGTGAGGACGCGGATGTCGCCGGAACGGTCTCCGCGGGTCAAGGCTTCGACGGCTAGCGAGACGTCGAGGCGGAATGCCTGACTCGGGCCGGAGGGATCCAACCGGAATCGCAGGCATGGGACGCCGGATTCGACGGACTTGATCCGGAACACGCCCTCCCGCTTCTTCACCATCACGGTTTGCGTGAGCAGGTCCAGCAGACCGGGCTTGCCGTTGAGAGCGGCAGCGGACACCGCCCCGAAATCGAGAGTTTCCGGGTTCGCGTAGAGGTCGGCTTTGACGAGGACCCCCACCGGTACGCGGAGCTGCGGCAGTAGCGGGTGGGTTGTAGCAAGCTCGATCGCTTCGATAAACCTGCCGGGCTCGGTCTGCGCGGGGACAGTGACGATCAGATCGTAGCTCCTGCCGGACTCTACGGGGGCAAGCCGCGCGCGAAAGTGGGGGCCCGCTAGTTCGCCGGGGCTCAGTGAAACGGGCTCGGCTGCGTTGGACGTCACGCGTAGGGTCCGTTCGGCCGGCTCGTTGCGATAAACACTGAAGAGCGCGGCAGTTAGCGGTCGAACCTCGAGCACGGGCCGAATGGTTCCGGACAGGGTCACCAAGACTCCGGAAGAGGTCGGCCCCGCAGTCTTCAGGTACAGCCGAGCTTCAACGGCGCCCTTCAAACCTGTAGTGTTCCAATCGACCGTGAGGCGGCCCTTCTTGCCCGGCGCCAGTTCGGGTGGGAACTTGGCGTTGAGGTCCGAGGGGGCACGCGTCTGAAGCTCGAGGCGGACTGGTTCCGTCCCGGTGTTCGTGACGTCGAACGAGCGGCGAACCGTGTCCCCGGCAAGCACCGTGCCGAAGCGGAATTCCCGAGGGCTGACTTCCAATCCTGCCGTTGCGCGAGCCGCGCAGGCTACCGCGAACAGCGTGGCCGCGAGCGGGATGAATCGTGTTTTCATCGCTGGAGTAAGTCGGGGGCGGGCGGACCGCCCCCGTTCTTCGGATCGGTCCTAATGCGGATAGAACCGAAGCTGCGCGAGCTTAAGGCCGCGGTTGTCGTACTGCCAGAGCCAATCTTCGAGTCCACCTTCGAACAGGGCCACGCGCTCCAACCGCTCGTCGTCGTCCATCTGAGCGACGAGTGAGGTCAGTTCGTTGGTGACGTTCTTGAACACGGGTTTAGATTTGCTGACGCGGGCCAGGACGACGTTCTCGGACGAGCAGATTCTCTCCTGCTGGCCGGCGTCGTTGAGTTCGTAAGCACAGGTGGTCATGGTCGCGCCGCCGCCGGGCTTCCCGAGTTCCCTGATCCACACCTCATAGGATAGGGTCGGGTACGCCCCGGAGCACGCAACGATATCCACCGGCGCTCCACCAGTGGTTGTATCGCTCAGGTTGGTATTGCAGGGTAGGGCGAAAACGGCACCCGGCATGCCGGCGCCGTTCACCTGGATCGGATTGCCTGCGCAGTCCGTTGCCGCGTCGAAGCCATTGCCGTCACACACCGCGAAATCCTCGCCAGGGGTCAGCCAGATATCCGTCTGGATGCTCGCCTGATTACCGCCGAGGGCGACGAAGATAGTGTGCCGCGAAGAATCCGTCATCTCGGTTTTCTTCGCTTTATCGACACCGATGATGTTCAGGTTGAAATGCGGCCCGTTCGGTGCACCGTTCCCAGTTTGCGCGAGCGCCGGTATAACAAGCGCCAGAGCGATTAAACACACGAATACCTGCTTCATTTCATCTCCTTGAACCACAGTTTCTGACTGGGGGGAATCCGGTGATGCGCATCTGTGGGGATATTAGGACTCACGGATCCCATATTCAAGTACCATTAATGTATCCACGCTTGGGCTGGAAGTACTAGGACGTTAGAGAGTACACGCGGTCGCGCGGCACCGGCGGGCCTTGCTACAGGGTGCCAGCCGCTACACATAACGAAAAGCGAGACTTACTTCGCGTGGGTTGGCCTGCTCACGGTATTGGAGATGAACATTAGATAACTGCCTTGCCGGTTCGATGCCGTTGAGACGAGCTGATGTGGTCGTTTCGAACCCGGGTGTGGCGCACTGCCGCCTCTGGGGGAGGGCACACGCTGGAGCGTGCGTGCTCCCGCCTCAAGCCTCGCCGTTACGGCTTCACAGGGAAATAAACGGTGTATCGTTCGTCCGTGATCGCACTCAGCGGGACGAAGCGGATGTTACGATCCTGGCCGGTGGTTCTATATGTCGGCAGCCACGTGGACCACTCGCGCTCATCGTCAGGGATCAGGATACTTTCCGGGCGGGATTTATCGCCGCGCATCGTATGCTCGTCCGTTGTAAGGCCGGCGAGGACCACCGGGCCGTCCATGAACGCGACCATGTCAGTGCTGTCCGGCAGCGGGCTTACCGTAAGAGCCTTGGGCAGGATGAGGCGGATACGGTCTGACTTCCAGGTGCGGCGCAGCGAGACAAACGGGGACGGGCGCGATTCGATCGTCTGCGGCTGGCCGTTCACGGTCACGGCTGCCTTGCCGGAGAGCCAGAACGGCAGGCGGAGTTTCAGCGTGAACTCGGCGGGGTTGGCGGACTCCACCTTGAAATCGATAGCCCAGTGGGCGGGGCGATCGTCCGGGTCGCGTTCGAGGTGGACGCGATGATCGTCGGCTTCGCGCGCCGTCGTTTGGGTGATGGTGACATCGGCACCGCCCAGTTTGGCCGACGCCTGCGACGGGATGTACTGCGCGACCACAAGCCCGGCGTCATCGGTGTAATAGATGTACCTGTCATGGCGGCTCTGTGCCTGCACGAGCGAGCCGTGGCAGCACCAGAAGTCCGTCGTGGGCGTGCCCCATTTCTTCTGGCTGCCAGCGCGCAGTGGGAGGAAGTAGGCCACCATGCCGGTCCCGGGGTGCTGCTGGGCCAGGATGCCGTTGTGGATGTTGCGTTCGATGTAGTCCTGGTATTGCACGTCGCCGGTCCAGCGATAGAGGTAATCCGCGAGGCGGATCATGTTGTAGACGACGCAGTGCTCCTGGGTCTTCTCGCTGAGACGCGCCGAGAGTTTGAACGGCGGGCTCCAGATCTCGCCGTTGGTTTGGCTGCCGGTCGCGTAGTAGCCGCGGTCCGTCACGGCGGATCTCCAGTAAGCCTCCGCGATGCGGCGCCACTTGGGATCGCCCGTTACCTCGTAGGCGCGGGCCGCGCCGTGAGCCTCGGGAATGGTCGTGTTGGCGTGTTTGTTGGTGAGGACGTCCTTGCCTTCGACGAGGGGATTGAACAAGCGGCCGCGCGTGTAGCGCTCCATGAGGTCAAGGTAGACGGGCTTGTGCGTGATGCCATACAGATCGGCGAAGACCTCGAGCATGCCGCCGGTTTCGATGTCGAGGATATCGTCCATTTGCTCGCGGGTGAAGCCGCGGGTCCATTCGTAAAACCACAGAGCGAAGCCTTCGGCGACCGCGAGCGCTTCCTTGTTGCCGCCCGCGTTGTGGGCGTCGATCAGGCCCATGAACGTCTTGTGGACTGTGTAGTGCGGCGCCCATACGCGCTTCTTCTGGGCGATCCAGAACAGGTACTTCTCCGGGATCGAGGCCGCCCAGCGCCCGCCGTTGTATTTCTGGACGCGGGCGAGTTCGGAGACCACCTGATCCATCCGGACGCGCGCTTCGGGATCCCCGGTGGAAGCCGCGATGTAGGCTGCGGCGGAGAGCCAATGGCCGAGGAAGTGCCCGCGCAACTGGCCGTGCGGCGCTTCCCATCCGCCGTGATTGTCCGAGGCCGGCAGGGCCGCTTCGTAGTAGAAGTTCTGGAGCAGGTCGGGGTTCTTCAGACTGAGGACGTACTCGCGGTTCTTGTTCGCGCGGCTTTGGAAATCGGAACCGAGCAGCTTCACCTTCCCGAGCGGCAGCGGCTGAACCTTCTGCGTATTGGCGGGCGCGGCGGCGCACAGGGCCGCCCCCACACCGAACACAAGTACGATCGGCAGTCTCATTTTTGCTCCATTACGGGCGGCTCGCGGACTCCACTCGCCGCGCCAGTTTCTCAGGGATGCGGACCACGGTGCCGTGGCGGTGGTCCGCCGGAAACTTCACCTCGGCAGTCGCATCCTCGAACGTCTTCCAGTCGTTCGTGCGGATGGCGCCGTAATGGCGCGGGTTCGTGTAATGGTCGAAGTAGATCCACCATTCGCCGTTGATGCGGAGGGCGGATGGGCCTTCGACCCAGTCCTTCGTGAACGGCTCGGTGATGCCGGTCCACGGACCCGCGGGCGAATCGGCAAAGGCGAGGCGGAGCCGCTTCTGAAGCGGGTTCTTGCGCTCGTCCTTGAAGACCATGATCCAGCGGCCGCCGTCGTGCACCAGCGTGGCGTCGATGCAGTTGAAGCCTGGGTCGAACCAGAGCCGGGGCGGCGAAAACGTTTTCCAATCGCGCGTCGTCATCGCGTACAGGCGATGGTTGTAGCCGGCGTCGCCGGTGGCCTCGGTATCGGGGAAGCGGCCGGGAATGGTCGTGGACCAGAAGATGATCCACTCCTTGCGCTTCGCGTCCCAGGCGGCTTCGGGCGCCCACGCGTTGCGGGCCGTCGGTTCGTCTTCGAAGACCGGGATCTGGCGTTGCGGCGTCCACGTGACCAAGTCCCGTGAACTTGTATACCCGATCTTCAGGCCGCCGCCCATTTCACGGCGGGTCCATCCCCACGTCCAGAGCAGGTGCCAGGTTCCGTCCGGACCCTGCGTGAGGAAGGGATCGCGCATGAGCATGCCCGCATGCTCGGGTTTGATCCACGGCTGGTTGTTGTTGAGCGGCGTCCATTGGCGGCCGTCTCGGCTCAGCGCGAAGAAGACGCCGGTTTCCCCGTTCCTGCGGAACGAAGTAAACAGGTAGGCATCCGCGGCAACGAGTGGGATCGCCGCCAGGGCAAGCGCGATGAGTGCCTTCATGCGTGCCTCAGGCCAGCCGCACAGTGGCAGTCACAATCGACATCGGCGGCAGTTCGATTGCGATGCGCGAAGGCTCGACGGCGACTTTGTGATCCACAGGCACGATACGGTCCGGCGCATCGAAGGTGTTGCACGCGTTGAAATCCGAGTTGTGCAGGATGCGGGCTGTTCCGGCCGCGGCGGCATTCGCGCCCGCGAGACGGCACTCGAGCCGGACCTGCGTATCGTGCACGGGGTTGATACAGGTGAGCACGAGTTCCTTCTCGTTGCGCGACGCCGAAACAGACACCGCGAGCGGGGATGCATCGCTGTTTTCGATCCGGACGGCGGTTTGGGAACGGTGCGGCTTTTGAAGCATGAACGCCCAGTAGCTGGGAGTACGCAGGGCCTTGGGGCCGTCCGTAAGCACCATCGAGTGCAGCACATTGACGATCTGTGCGATGTTGCACATCACGAGATTGCCGGCCTGGCGGTGGAACACGTTCAAGCCCATGGCGGCGGCAACGGCACTGCGAATCGTGTTCTGCTGCCAGAGGGCGCCGAGGCGCCTCTCTTCTTCGCGGATCATGCGGTCCCACACGCCCCACTCGTCAACGAGGAGGCCTGTGCGGCGTTCGGGATCGTAGCTATCGAGCAGGGCGCGCTGCTGCACGATGCCTTTCTCCAGCCGGTCGAATGAAGAGAGCTGCTCCTGCATGTTCCCGACGGTGAACGTGGTGGGCGTGTTCTTCCCGTTCGAGTAGAAGTGCATGGCGAAGCCGTGCGGCAGGCGGCGCCGGCCAATGCCTTGCAGGAAGCCGCGCGACCAGTTCAGATCGTTGCCGTTCGGCCCGCATGCGATGAGGAAAGGCCGGGTCTCGCCGAAGCTGCGGATGTACATGGCATAGCGGCGGTAATTCGCGGCGTACTCCTCGGGGTTCATCTCGCCGCCGCAGCCCCAGTTCTCGTTGCCAACGCCCCAGTAACGCACCTTGAACGGTTCGGCCGATCCGTTGGCCTTGCGCTCATCGGCCAGCGTGCTGCCCGCCGGGTAATTGCAGTATTCCACCCAATCACGCAGTTCCTGCGGCGTGCCGCTGCCCATGTTGCCGGCGAGGTAGGGCTCCGCGCCAATCTCGCGGCAGAGGCCGATGAACTCATGCGTGCCGAAGCTGTTGTCCTCGGTGTAATTACCCCAGTGGATGTTCACGCGCTTGGGGCGCTGCGCCACAGGGCCGATGCCGTCGCGCCAGTGGTAATCGTCGGCGAAGCAGCCGCCGGGCCAGCGCAACACGGGGATGCCGAGTTCCTTCAGCCACTCCAGGGCCTGCTTCCGGTAGCCGTTTACGTTCGGAATTGGAGAGTCCTTGCCGACCCACAAGCCGCCGTAAGTACAGGAGCCGAGGTGCTCTGCGAAATGCCCGTGCAACTCGGGCGCGATGCGGCCAACCGCGACTTCGGGATGCAGAACCACTTCCTGAGTCTTGCCCGCGAATCCCGCAGCCTTGCGGGCCGTGGCCAGGTAGAACGCGCCGGCAGCCGGGGCTGCCAAAAACAACCGCCTCGAAACAGGGGTACTCATCGCTGAATCACCTCACGCAAATGCGATCTGATATGTCCGCCCGGCCTGCAATTGTACTAAGACGCTTCCGTCCTGTTGTTCCTTGATTGCGAGGCCGCCGACTGACGCGATTTTCTGGCCCTTCGGCGCGCGAAGCCGGTGCTCGCCCGAGAGGCGAGCGCGGAGCGTTGCTTTACGGGCGCGGCCGCCATCCCACTCCAGATCGAGTTCGACGCCGCCGCGTGCCCTGATCCCTGTGACGCTGCCCCGAGGCCATGTTTTGGGGAGAGCCGGTAGGAACTCGATGGCTCCGTCGTGGCTTTGGACCAGCATTTCGGCGAGCGCTGCCGCGGCGCCGAAATTCCCGTCGATCTGAAAAATCCAGCCGCTCCCCGCGGGATGCGTGTCGAAGAGGTTGGGGCCGGTGGAATGGAGCATCAGCATCCCGAGCGATTCATGAGCGCGATCGCCATCCCCCAGTCTGGCCCAAAAGCCGATGGCCCAGGCGCGGCTCCAGCCGGTGTACGCGCCTCCGGCTTTCAGGCGGCGCTCGAGCGAGACGCGTGCGGCCTGCGCCAGCTCCGGAGTGCGGCGGGGTGTGATCTCGGCGCCGGGGTAGAGCCCGTACATGTGGGACATATGGCGGTGGCCGGGCTCCGATTCCTCGAAGTCCTTCGACCATTCCTGCAACTGCCCGTACTTGCCGATCTGATAGGGCACCAGCCGCGACTTGGCTTTCTCGAGCCTTGTCCTAAACTCCTCATCAACACCGAGAGTGCGCGCGGCTTCGATGGAATTTGCGAAGAGCTCGCGCATCAGCGCCATGTCCATGGTGCAGCCCGCGCTCACCTGCGCGTTCTTGCCGTTGGGCGCTTTGAAGACGTTCTCGGTGGAGACGGAGGGGCACGTCGTAAGGCGCCCCTGCTTGTCTTCGATCAGCCAGTCCAGGCAGAACTCGGCCGCACCTTTCATGATCGGGTAGGCGCGCTCGCGCAGGAAGGCGAGGTCGCGGGTAAAGAGGAAGCGCTCCCAGAGGTGCTCGCAGAACCAGGGGCCGCTCATCTGCCAATTCGCCCACGTCGGCGAGCCGCCGCCGTAATTGCCGACCGGAGCCGATTGCCTCCAGAGGTCAACGTTGTGATGCGACACCCAGCCGCGCGCGCCGTAGTTCACCGCAGCCGTTTTCGTGCCGTTGCGCGCGACACCTGCGATCAAGTCGAACAGCGGCTGGTGGCACTCCGAAAGATTGCAGGTCTCGGCGGGCCAGTAATTCATCTGGGTATTGATGTTCACCGTATAGTTGGAACTCCACGGCGGACGCATCTCCTCACTCCAGATGCCCTGCAGGTTCGCGGGCTGCGTGCCGGGGCGCGAACTCGCGATGAGCAGATAGCGGCCGTACTGGAAGTAGAGCGCGAGCAGCGCCGGATCGGGATTCGATTTGAAGTTGGCGAGCCGCTCGTCCGTGGGCAGGCCGCTACCGCCGCCGAGGTCGATCGAGACGCGCTTGAAGAGCTTCTGATAATCGCCGATATGGCGGCGGCGCAATTCGGCATACGGGCGAGCCGCTGCGGCCCGGAGGCTGTTGACGCAGGCGGCGCTTACTTCCGCGGCAGGAGTATCAGGCATGCGGTTGGAGCCGCGAAAGCCTGTGGCGCCCGCTAGTAGAAGCGTCACCGAGTTTGCGCCTTCGATGCGCAAACGGTCGCCCTCCACTCTCGCGGTGCCGCCCTGCGCGACCGCCCGGACGCGGGCTTCGAAGCGCATGCCCTTGCCTTCTGCATCGTCGTAGACGATGGGGTTATCGGAGCGTACATAGTTCGGCTCGACGTGCGCGGGGGCTTTACCGAATAGCCGTAGGCCGTCGTTTCCGGAAGGTTCAGGCTTGGAGCGCACCGGGCTGTCGAGCGCGACCGTGAACGTGAGGCGGCCCGGCTTGCTCGAGGTCAGGTGAACTACGATTACCTGGTCCGGCGCGGATGCGAACACTTCGCGCGTGAACTCCGCATCGCCCGCGCGGAACGTGACGCGGGCAATCGCTGTCTCGAGATCGAGATCCCGGCGATAGGCCGTTGCTGCGTTGACGCCCTCGAACGTGAGCCGCAGGTTCCCCAACGGCAGGTAGCTCTGGTTATACGGTCCCTGCATCTTCTGGCAGAGCCGGTCCGCGGCCTGATAGTCCTCCTCATCGAGAACGAGCCGCCGGACCTCCGCGAGGTGCTGCTTGGCATCCGGGTTGTTCCACTCACGCGGGTGCCCGGACCAGAGCGTGTCCTCATTCAGTTGCAGGCGCTCTTCGGCGATGCCTCCGAACACCATCGCGCCGAGGCGGCCGTTGCCCACGGGGAGCGCATCCGTCCACTTCTCCGCAGGCTTCGTGTACCACAGCGAGAGCGGTGCGCCGGCAACGGGCGCACCGAGCGCTGCGGCTGCCGGAACGGCGGCCAGAAAGTCACGTCTTCTCATCAGGTCTCCCCTATAGCGGCTTCGGCGAGGCCACCAGGCGCACCGGACCGAGCAGGCCCGAGGGCAGCGGCTTCACCTTATCCATATCCTGCGGCTCAAACCGTACACCATAGCGCAGGTTGAGGAGACGGTAGTCGGGGAGACGCCTGCCGGACATGTGGTTGATCGCCGTGTTGCCGACGACGACTCGAAATTGGTTCTCGCCGGCGTGCAACAGGCTGGTGATGTCGAGCGCATACGGCGGGCACCAGACGGACCCGGCACGACGCCCGTTCACGTAGACGGCAGCAGCATCGCGGACCGGCGCGTCGAGCTGGGCTTGCATACCGGTCCCGCGCGGAGGCGGTTCCGCGAGCGGCTTTCCATCCCCGAAATCGATCCGGACGCTCAGGCCTTTGCTCAGCATGGCGGGCGGGATGGTCATCTTGCGCTCGTAGGTTGCCAGGCCTGAGTAGAAGCGTGTGGCCTCGCTTTCGGCCCAGGATGCCAGGCGGTCGATCGCAACCGGCTTGCCGTCGCCGAATGCGACGGTCCATCCGGTGTTGAGGTCCATGGGTTCAGGGGTCTGTGCAGGCGGATTCGCAGATGCAACCCGTGTTGCGGCTGATTTGCTGAACACGACTATGAGTGATTCGTAGGGCTCCAACTCGAGAGCGAGTGTTAAGCCTGTCGCGCTGCGGTCTGCGACCCGGATCGGCGTTATCAGCCCGTTCATCGCGTTCCACACCTCAGGCAGGCCATTGGCTCGGAACGTCGCCTTCACGCTCTTCTTCATGTTGCCCGTGTTCGCCAGGAAGTAGATCTCGGCCGCCCCGGCGCTGCGGTGGATAAAGCCGATGTCTGGTGCGGCGGGCGCAAGAGCGACGTCCGGCTGCAGACCTGCGGTGAGCGCGGGCGTGAGGTCGCGGTTCTCGTCTGCGACCAGCCGTCCCGGTGCGCCGGGCGCTTCGAACAAGCTGCGCGCGAGTTCCCTTACTTCCGAGCGCTCCGCCTCCGTGGCCATTAAGCCCGGAGCCAGGGCAGGGAAGCGCCGCGTTGCGATCAGCGTTCCTCCTGCCTTCGCAAAAGCTTCCAGAACCCTCAGCGTTGTGACCGGGATCCGCTCCACATTGGGCAGAACAACGACACGGTACCAATTTCCACCCAGCACGAGTGCGCCGTTCTCGACTCGGCCTCGCTGCGCCAGCGAGCCGTCATCGAACAAATCGAAACCGTATCCTGCGTCCAGAACGCGTGCGATGATGTCTGGACCGATGCGCGCGGCGAGCGCCTGGATCATTTCCACACGGCCGTTTGTGAAGTGCGCCCACGCGTCGCTGTTGGGCAGATAGAGTGCGACGTCATTTGCCGGCCTGCCCGCACGCATCAGGAAGCTGACTCGCTGGAGGTACAGCGCGAGGTCGGGCATGGCGTGCCACCACGGGTTCGCGTCATTGAATACGCCCGCCGCATAGAACCGCCAGCCGGGATAGGCTGCGCCTTCGGCCGTGTAGGGCCAGCCATGGCCGATCAGTTGGTTGATGCCTTGCAAGAAGTGCCGGTCTGCTTCGGCCTTGATGTCGAGCGGCGTGGCCCTGAACGAGGGCGAGTGCAGCCACGTCCATGTCTCCGAAGAGGTCACCGGCTTGCCGTAGATATGGCTCGCGGACGACGCCCATCGCGACGCACGCAGCGTCTTCCATTGGCTGCCTTCGCCTTCGGGGAGATCGATCAGACCGTTGCTGGAAAGCGTCGCAGGAGGAGTGCCGTAATTCTGAATACGGAAGAGGGCGCCTTGCTTCTTTGCCCAATCCTGCATCGGCGCGAGGAAGCGCTCTTCGAGCAGTTCGGTCAGCGTTCTGCCCCAGTCGTACCGGATATCGGCCGTTTGTGTGCCTGTATCCATGACGAGCGCGGACAGGTGCGGAGCCAGGTCGTAGCCCCGGCGCTTTTGAAACTGCTCGAGCAGGTCGCCGGTCCAATCCGAGCCGAACACTTCGAGGCTGTCGCAGAACACTGCATATGGCGGCTGAGGTGCGAATGTCTTCGCGATCCGTGCGCCGACTGTTTCGAGATAGGTCCGTGTCGCGCCGGAGTCGTAATGATCGAGCACGAAGCCTTCGGCCCCGACGCTCGGGCGTTTCACCATCTGGCCGGTTCGGCTCGCAATGAAGAAGAGGATCTCGCGCGGTTCGTTCGCCGGAGTCAACGTGAGGACACCGTCAACGGGTCTCCCCATCGCCTTCAGCCCGCTTGCGTCAGCGCGACCTTCTTTCAACGGCGCGGAAGACACGGCCAGGAGTTGCTCGCCCGCGGTAATGTCTGGGGCAGCCACGCGCGTCGCGCCGGCATCCACACGCACGCGCTCGCAACGCAGCCTTCCCGCCGCCTGCGCCACCGAAATCTGCGGACCGCCATACGGCCAGCCGCTTCCCAGCGTCACATCCATGCGCAGCCCCAGTTTGCGGGCCGTCGCCGACGTGAAGCGCAGCGCCTCGAGAAAGTCGTCGGAAAGGAACGGCAGGTTGCGGTGCCCGGTCGTGGCGTCGTCGAGCGACAGCGGATACACCGGTTGCACTTCGAACCCGCCAATGCCGGCGGCCTTCATGGCGCGCATCTCGCGCTCCAGTTCCGTGTGAGTGACTGCGGGGCCGAACCACCACCACCGCATCATGATGCGGGCATCGTCCGGAGGGCGCTCAAACGAGCGGCGGAGTTCCTCCACGGGAGCGGCGTGAGCTCCTGCAACCAGCACGGCCGCAAGTGCGGCAACAAGACCTTTCGCCATTCGATGACCTCTGTGTTACGGCAGCCCGCGATCAGTCCAGATGGAAGACTTCCTGGAGTGGGAACATGCCCTCGTCGGGGCGCTTGCCCTCCAGCGCTTCGAAGAAGGTCCCCATCTCTTTCTGCCAGCGTTCATTCACTTCGCGGGACGCCATGCCTTCGAGGGCTTTCTTGAAGTCCGGCGTCTCCAAGTATCCGACCAAGAGTCCGTCATCCCGCAGAAACAGCGAGTAATTGCCCCATCCTGTCTCACGCAGGGCGTCCTGCATCTCCGGCCAGACAGTACGGTGCCGGCGCTTGTACTCCTCGAGCCGGTCCGCTTTTACCTTGAGAAGGAAGCAGATTCTTTCCATGTTGTGCCGAGGATAGCGCGGAGGCCGCATGATCGCGCGGCCCCCGCCACAGAGTGACAGTTAGAATACGAAGTGGAACCCAAACTCGATTCGGCGAGGGTAATTCGCCTGGTTCGAGTTGCCGACGATTTTGCCGAAGTTATTACTGGTCGGGTCGAGGTTGGGACCCGGCAGCACCGTATGGTTCAGCGCGTTGAGCCAGTCCATCCGGAACACGAGCTGCTTGCCTTCGGTGATGCTCGTCTTCTTCTGCATGGAGAAGTCGAAGTTGTTGGTCTTATCGCCCCGGAGGAAGCCGAAGCGGTACGGGAACGTCCGGACGTTGTTTGCCAAATTATTCGCCGAGAGCTTATTGAACCCAGCCGCCTCGAAATTAAACCAGTGTGCCCAGGTCTGCTCGTCGCTCGGCAGTTTCAGGTCGTTGATGTTGCCGACGAAGATGATATTGCCCCAGTGACCGAGCGGAGCGCCGCTCTGGGACACATATGTGCCCGAGAGTTGCCAGCCGCCGATCAACTTCTCCGCAGCTGGGTGTACGCTGGCCCCGATGGGCTTGCCGCGCCCAAACGGGAATTCGTAAATACCGCTGAGCGTGAGCCGGTGCGGGCGATCGAGGTCGGAGATCATCTCGGTGGGCCGAGGATCGGATGCGTTCAGCCTTTCGCTGGCCTGCATGAACTTCGAAAAGGTGTAGTTGCCGTTGATGGTATACCCCTTCGCGAACCGCTTCTCGACCGAAAGCTGGGCCGAATGGTACCAGGAGTA
>DATMXS010000139.1:0-7190 GCA_035561355.1 Bryobacteraceae bacterium
CGCTGCAGGTGAGGCAGCGGATGGTGCGGGTACGAAGATCGACCGTGAAAGCGTCCCCGAAGCTCTTCGCCATGAAAGCGATCCGGCGGCCGTCGGGCGAGAAATCAGCCCGCTCGCCGAAATACGTAAGCTGCTGAACATTGCGGGGCAACTGGTTCAACGGGCTGCCCGGCTTCCGCTGGGCGGCGGCGATCAGGCAGAACGCGAAAAGCAGTAAGGCGGTTCTCATCATGCGGGCGGCTCCTCGACCGCGCGTGTGCTACGGATACATGATAAGCCTGCGGCTTTTGGCCGCGCGGCTAATCACTCAAACCCGACGTACTGAACTTCCTCTTCCAGTTCGACGCCGAACTGACCGCGAACGCGCTGCTTCAATTCTGTGATCACCTCAATCAGATCCCGCGCCGTCCCGGCGCCAGTGTTATAGATCAGGTTGGCGTGGTAGTCGGCAACGTGGATACCGCCGCGCGTGACGCCCTTTGCGCCGGCCTGCTCCAGGAAGAACGCCGCCGGCACTTTGCCCTCTTTCACCACCTTCTCAGGGACGCGGGCGGCTGCCGTTTCCGGCAGTTCAGCAAGCAGGAGATTCTTGAAGACGCTCCCGGCGCACTTCATTGTCGGTGGGAATTTTGCGTTTCGGACTGCGACAATGTCGTCCGCGGTGCGGCGCAGTTCTTCCGCCGGAGCGGGCACGAGCGCGAGGTCGGCCGAGAAGATAATCCACTGCTTGTGGCGCTTGAAGACGCTCTCGCGGTAGCGGAATTCGCATTCCGCGTTACTGATCACGCGCTCGCAATCGCCATCGAAGAAGCGTACCTTTCTGACCACCTCGGAAATCGAATGCCCATACGCGCCCGCGTTGCCGTAAACGGCGGCGCCCAGTGAGCCCGGAATGCCGGCCATGGTCTCGATGCCTTTCAAACCGTTCGCGATGGCGCAATCGATGACGTCCTGAAGTTCGGCGCCCGCATAGGCCGAAACGATCCCGTTCGCCACACTGACCGTGCGTGCCGTAAATCGCAGCACCACGCCCCGGAAGCCGTCGTCGGAGACTACGAGGTTAGTGCCGCTTCCGATCACCGCGTGTGGAACGCCGCTGGCACGCACTGCCTTCAGAGCCTCGACGAACGGCTCCACGCGGTCCGTTTCGGCGTAAACGTCGGCAGGGCCGCCCAAGCCGAAGCGCGTGTAACGGGCGAGCGCCGCGTCCTGCGCAATTTGTAAAGTGGGAATCTGCGCGAGCCGCTCGAGAACCTGCTCGTGTTTTGGCATCCGAAACAATTATAAGGAGGGTTACCGTGCCGCCGGAATTCGCCGGGTTCCCAGCCGAAGGGCTCGACTTCTTTCGCAAGCTGAAACGCAACAACCGCCGCGAGTGGTTTCAGCCGCGGAAGCAGGTCTTCGATGACCAGGTGCGCAAGCCGATGGTCGAACTGGTGGAAGCGGTCAACCGGGAATTGGTGCGGTTCGCCCCGGAATATGTCACCGAGCCGGAACGCGCCATTTATCGCATCTACCGCGATACGCGCTTCAGCGCGGACAAGACCCCGTACAAAACGCACATCGCGGCGAGTTTCCCGCGCCGGGGCCTGAAGAAGCACGCATGCGCCGGTCTTTACTTCAGCGTTTCGAACAAGGAGCTCGAAGTTGCTGGTGGCGTCTATATGCCTACAGTGGATGAACTTCGGGCCATTCGGCTACATCTCATGGAGAACCACGAGGAGTTCCGGCGGATCGTTCGCTCGCCCAAACTGCGGAGCCTCATGGGCGAGATGCAGGGCGAGTGCCTCACTCGCGTGCCCAAAGGCTTTCCGGCCGGACACCCTGCCGAGGACCTGGTCCGAGGCAAGCAATGGCTTTTCTTCCTCTCGCTCGACCCCGAACTCGCCCGTACAGCCGCAATTGTGGACGAGCTCGTGGCCCGGTTCAAAGCCCTAAAGCCATTTTGCGAGTTCCTGAACCGTCCGCTCAGTCCGGCAAAGCGTGATCCAATCCTTGAGACCGGCGGCCCGATTTCGTAAGAAATACCAGTTTTCGTCCACCGAGTCACCCGTAAGTGACTGATGCGGCGTGCTGGCAGCCTGATTGCTCCTCGAAGGCGTGCTGGCAGCCTGATTGCTCCTCGAACAGGAAGAGGGGCCATCATGTCGCAGTTACGGGAGTTCTTCAATAATCCGCAAAGGCTGAAGCGGCTACTGGCACGCCCGGAAGGCAAGATTCTGGCCGGAGCACTGCTGGGCATCATGTTTTTCGCGCTGGCGCTTGGCTATCAGTACCATCGGTATGCGAAAGTTGTCGACCAGCAACTGGAGGCCAACCCGTTCTCGGACACGCTGAATTTCTACGCTGCGCCCAAGACGGTCGCGCCTGGTGAGAAGATCCAGCCCGATGACCTGACCGACAGCCTCTACCGCATCGGCTACCGGGAGCAGGAGGGCTTCCGCGGGGGATGGTTCAAGCGGACCAAAAAGACCGTCGAAGTCCATCCGCGGCAAGGTTCCGAGTTCGCGTCCGGCGCTGCTCGCTTAGAGTTCTCCAACGGAAAGATCGCGCGCATCGTTTCGATTGACGGGAAGAAGCTGGACACCTACCAGTTCGACCCCGAACTGATCGCCAACGTGACGCCGGATCGTGAGAAAAGGCGAATGGTGCGCTTTGGCGAACTTCCGAAGTCCATGATCGATGCGATTATCGCGACCGAGGACAAGCGCTTTTTCGATCACGGCGGACTCGACATGCTGCGGCTGGCGAAAGCCGCTTACGTAGATTTAAAGGAAGGTCGCAAGGAGCAGGGCGCCTCGACGATCACAATGCAACTTGCGCGCAGCCTGTGGCTGGACAATGCGAAGAACTGGCAGCGCAAACTTCGCGAAGTGATCATCGCGAAGCGGCTCGAAGATAAGTTCTCGAAGCAGCAGATTTTTGAGTTCTATGTGAATGAGGTATACCTCGGCCGTCGGGGAACGTATAGCATCCACGGCATAGGCCAGGCAGCATGGGAGTATTTCGGCAAGGATGTGCGCCAGTTGACCTTGCCCGAAGCTGCGCTGCTGGCAGGCTTGATCCAGCGGCCTTCGTACTTTGACCCGTTCCGCTATCCGGATCGCGCCAGGCAGCGTCGCGACCTCGTGCTGCGTCTGATGCGCAACAACGGGCTCATCAGCGCCAAAGAATACCGTGACGCTACGGCTCAGCAAATTCAGGTCAGCCCGCCGGAGGCGCGGCCTTCGGAAGCGCCGTATTTCATGGACCTGCTTACCTCGGAGCTTCAGCACCGGTTTCAGGACCATGCAATACACGTTCGGAACGTGCACAGCACCATCGACGCTGACCTTCAGCGTGCCGCCAGCGAAGCCGTGAGGCTCAGCCTTCCGAAGCTCGACAAACTGGCGGCAAGGACTTCCAAAGATGGCGTCAAGCCGGAGGTCGCTCTGGTCGCGCTCGATCCGCGAACGGGGGAGATCAAGGCGCTCGTCGGTGGCAGGAACTATCAACGTAGCCAGTTGAATCGCGTGCTGGCCCGCCGGCCGGTCGGCTCCACATTCAAGCCCTTTGTGTACGCGGCCGCACTCGGTACTGCGCTCAACAATCAGGGCGACGTGCTGACGCCCGCTACCCTGGTGGATGACTCCCCAGCCACATTCGAGTACGGTGATGAGCAGTACAACCCTGGCAACTTTCAGCAAACCTCGTACGGTGTGATGACGTTGCGGCAGGCGTTAGTGCGCTCTGATAACATCGCCGCCGTTAAAGTTGCCGAGACCGTCGGGTACAAACGCGTCGCGGACCTGGCGCGCAGCGCAGGCTTGGTAACTGCGCGCGGCACTCCGGCAGTCGCGCTGGGCGCCTACGACGCAACGCCGTTGGAGCTTGCGGGCGCGTATACGGTGTTCGCGAATCAGGGCGATTACGTCAAGCCGGCGCTGGTGCGGGAGGTGCTCGGCCCGAACGGACAGGTCGTGTTCCGCCACCAGCCGGAGCGGAGGGCGTTGCTCGACCGAAGAGTCGCGTTCCTGATGCAGAACATGATGGAAGGCGTGATGAATAACGGGACCGGATTCGGAGCGCGCGCGGCTGGATTCACGCTGCCCGCGGCAGGCAAGACCGGCACTTCGCGCGACGGCTGGTTCGCAGGATTCACATCGAACCTGCTGACCGTGGTTTGGGTCGGGTACGACGACTACCGCGATCTGCGTCTTGAAGGCGCGAAATCGGCGCTCCCGATCTGGACCGAGTTCATGAAGCGCGCCCACAAACTCCCGCGCTACGCTGACGCTAAGCCGTTTCCGATTCCTTCGGGCCTGGTGACTGCGGAGATTGATCCTGAGAGCGGCCAGCTCGCGTCGCCGAGTTGCTGGGAAGCTCGCAGCGAGTACTTCATCGCCGGCACGGAGCCCAGTTCCTACTGCGACCTGCACGGTCACACCGCGGAACTGGCAATGCCGGGTTACCTTGCACCCGTGCAACCGGTCGCGCGGTGAGAGGGCCCGATCCGCTGTCCTCGCCGCGCAAAGGCGGCTGAGGATCCGCAGCCGCTCCCGGCTGTTATCTCGGTTTTGCGTAATCTGCGGCGCCGGCGATGTCGATGATGACCACCGGCTCGTTTCCCACCACCCATGCATCGTGGCCCGGCGGTATCGAGCAGACTTCTCCCGGCCCGATGTCCTTTTCGGTCCCATCATCCATTACGACGTGCATGCGGCCGGAGACCTGATACCCGAGGTGCGTGGCCTGGCAGCTCTCGGTCTTCGCAATCGGTTTGACGCAGGTTGACCACTTCCAGCCAGGTTCAAAGTGTCCGCGGCCGAAAGTGACGCCGCCGGCGGTGATCACATCCATCCGTCCCTTCTCGAACGTACGTGTGTCCTCTGGCCGGGTAAAGCTCTTCACGGCCAGTTCGTTTCTATAAGCGTGTGCTCCAGATGCTTGCGACATTTCCCTAACACCTCACAACCCAGTAGTGGTGGTTAGTATAGACCCGCACCAGAGCCGGAGCAACCGCCGTGGTCGCTTGGGATAATAGGATTTTGAGGTCTGTTTAGACTGGTGCTCGTCGGGCCACTGTCGTCATCACTTCCTACCAATTTCAATATACGGGATGCCGAACTTAATATTCGCGCCGGCGCCCGACGTTCTTACATCTGTTGAAATGAAAGGTTTGTTCCTTTGGTTACTAACGTGCTAAACGCATGCCATACCTAAACAACGGGGGCATTCGCGCACCGGCTGCCTCCTGCACTTTATTTACAGGAGGCAGCAATGCACCAAAGTCTCACTTTCACGCGCAGCAATCGTCGCATGACGGCTGCGCTCGTCACCTGTTTCTTAGCCGCGTGCCTGACCGCCTTTGGGCAGGAGCGTTTCGGCGAGCTCAGTGGAGTAGTTACGGACACGAGCAAGGCGCGCGTGCCGTCCGCGGTCGTTACCATGACCAATAGCGCGAGTGATCGTGTATTCACGACCCGGACGGGTTCAGACGGCACTTACGTCGCACGTGATCTGGTGCCCGGCCGGTACACGGTTCGCATCGAGGCTCCGGGCTTCCAACGGTTCGAGCTCAGGGACGTTAACCTCCTGGTCGGCCAGCGCCTGAATGTAGACGCGATTTTGGAGCTCGGATCAATAGAGCAAACGATCCAGGTAACCGAGGCAGCTCCGCTCATCGACACCAGCCGTACCTCGATTGCCCATAACGTCACGGCGGAGGAATTCGACCGGCTGCCGAAAGCCCGCACGTTTCAGTCGCTCGCGCTTGCGTCTCCCTCGGTCAACTCCGGTGAGATTGAAGGCGGTTTTCAGGTGAACGGAGCTAGCGGCGCTGAGAACCAGTTCAATATCGATGGTGTGTCTACAACCAGCCTGATCAACGGCAAGAGCCGGCAGGATGCCGTCTTCGAGATTCTCCAGGAAGTGCAGGTCAAGACCGGCGGCATCGATGCCGAGTACGGCGGCGCCCTCGGCGGCGTCATCAGCGCCGTCACGAAGTCCGGCGGAAACGCCTTTCATGGCGACCTGCATTACTACTACTCCGGAAACGGCATCAGCGCCGCGCCAGTGCGGCGGTTGGCGATGGACCTGGTTACGGAGCGCACCGCATCGCACGTCCAGGACACCAAGCAAACGGACAACCAGCACGAGATCGGCGGTTCGCTGGGCGGCTACTTCGTCAAGGATAAGCTGTACTTCTTCTCGGCGTTCTCGCCGCGCTACCGCAATCAGGCCGGAACCTACAAGCTCAGCAACGGCGCTGAAAGTTCGAGCTTCGAGCGCGACACCACGTCCTACCAGTTGTTCAACAAAGTCTCTTGGGACCCGGTCAGTCGTGTGCGGACCAATTTCAGTTGGCTGTGGAGCCCGACCAAGCTCAATGGTTTGATTCCGCGCCCGACCGCCGGACCCGATACGACCACGCTTTCGCTTTCCGCCCTGGATTTCATTCGGGAGAGCGGTTACTTCCAGCCGCAATCGAGTTACACTGGCCAGGTCGATTACAGCGTCACCAGCACGGCCCTGATCTCGGTACGCGGCGGCCGTTTCTGGGACAACTTCAAGTCTACGGGGCTCCCGCAGATTGTTTCCGTAACGTATCAGAGTTCGGCGACGAACCTGCCTTTCGAGATCCCCGCCGCGTTGCGCCAGGGCGTCGGGTTCGCCAACATCGGGCGAACACCGAGCAACGACTATGACATCGTCACGCGCACGTTCATCCAGACCGATTTCTCGAAGTTCGGGAACCTTCTCGGGCAACACAACCTAAAGGGCGGCTGGGGCTTCACTAAAACCGTGAACCGGATGAACGACCATGAGATGGGCGGCGGATACGTCAACATCTTCTGGGACCGGCCATTCAAGAGCCCTACCCTCGGCGAGAATCGCGGCACGTACGGCTACTACGAGTTCAACGACCGTCGCACAGCCGGCGTGACCGGCGCGGGCATGCACAACCTGTTTATCCAGGACCAGTGGCGCGTCACGCGCCGGCTCGCGCTCACCCTCGGGCTGCGCCTCGAGAACGAGAAGGTGCCCACGTTCCGCCGCGACATCAAGGAATACGGCTTCGAGTTCGGTTTCGGCGACAAGGTCGCTCCGAGGCTGGGCGTAAGCTTCGACGTGTTCGGCGACGGCCGCATGAAGGTATACGGCAGTTGGGGCCGGTACTTCGATTGGGTGAAGTATGAGCTTTCGCGCGG
>DATMXS010000140.1:0-6282 GCA_035561355.1 Bryobacteraceae bacterium
ACCAGCGCGCGCGTCTTCGCGTCGAAACGCTTCTCCAGGTATTCGTAGGCCGTGTAGACGCCGCTCCGGTGGTAGATCGGAACGACGGTCGCGCACAGGATCACCATCGCGATCGGCAGGCCGAGGTAATACTGCACGAACCGCATCCCGTCCACATACGCCTGGCCCGTGGTGGAGATGAACGTGATCGCGCTCGCCTGCGTTGCCATGATGGAAAGCGCCATGGCGTACCACGGCATCGTCTTCCCGGCCAGCAGGTACTGGTCCGTGGTGTTGCTGCCGCGGCCTTTCCACAGCCCGTACGACACGATGCCCACGAGCGAGAATCCGAGGACCAACCAATCGAGCGGCCTCATGGGCGGAACGCCTCAGTGAACCACGCGAACAGTACGATCAGAACGCCGAGGTAGACCACCACGGCCGTATACACGCGCCGCCAGGTGCCGAGGAAGGGAGGCGGCTCGTCTTTCATGGCAACGTCTTTCCGGCGCTCAGCAGGTTGGCGAAAATGCGGTACGCCCCGGGCACTCCAGCCGGGAGCTGCCGGAACCACGAGTACGCCGTGAACACATACGCGCCGCGGCCGTACTTCGTGTAGAGCGTGCCGCCTGCCCGCGGAGGCTCACCGGGATCGTTCGAAATGAACAGTGGCTTGTAGTGCGCATCCCACTCGGAAGCGAAGTAAAGCCCGCGCTCCTGGATCCAGCCGTCAAAATCGGCGGGCGTAATCCGATTCGGGGCACGCAGCAGCGGGCTCTCGGGATCCGGCAGCGTGACCGGAGCGGTCTCGACGGACACTCGGTCCCTCCCAACCTGGAGCGGGTATGGGCCGATGCGCGAAAGCGTCCCGTCCTCCGAGCGAAAATCCACCACATTGTACTGGACCACCAACGTGCCGCCGCGCTCGACATAATTGAGCAGCCGGTGTTGAGCGGCGCGGAGGTCCGGCCGGACGTTATACGCGCGCACGCCCGTAACGATGGCGTCGTAGCCGGAGAGATCGGCCGTCGCAAGCTCGCCGGCGCCGAGCAGGCTGACCTCGCACCCGAGTTGGGCCAGCGATTGCGGCACCTCATCCCCGGCTCCCATCACATAGCCGATGCGCTTCGCGAGCACTCGAACGCCGGTCCGAACCGCCTTGGTCAGAGCGAGCGGGAACACTTCCTGCGTGGGGAAGTGCGGATATGCGATCACGTCCATGCCGCGAGACGACTCGCTCCCGCCGGCGCTGACAACGGCGCGCAATTCGGCGGCAGCGTTCCGGGCCGGTGGTGTTACGGTGAACTCGAGTGCAAACCTCTGGTCCGCCGCGGCTGCCTGGAAGGGGCGCTGGGCCGGCTCGACCTTCCAGCCCTGCGGCGCTTCGATCCGGACGGTTCCCGCGCCGGGCGCCGTGCTCGTGGCAACCACGCGAACCTGCTTCGGCTGGGCATTCGGAAAGACTGCGGCTGAAACAGCCCACGCCACCGCCGCGGGCGGAACCACGGCGATCGGACGCACCAGTTCGCCGCGCGACCGATCCACGTACCGATACTGGACGGGGCGGACGATCCGGATGCGCCCGCCCGCAATCTCGAGATCAAATACGGCCGACACAAGCGGCGGGTTCTCCGGGCGTCCGATGAGTTCGGGCGAATGGACCTGGTAAAGGCCGTTACGGCTCGGCGACAGCAGCCAGTAGGGCTGAGTGGGCGGCAGATCCGACGGAACACGCCAGTCGAACTCCTTCACTTCCGCCTGATTCGCGGAGAGCGCCTTTGCGTCGCTCGTCCCGGTGGTGAACGCACCCCCGAAAGAAACCCCGCGCAGAGTCACATCCGCCGTACCCCGGTCGAGCGCGGTCGCACGGACCTTGATCGTCGAGCCCGGCACAATCTCCGGCCGGTCCGCCGTCGCGTCCAACCAGAGTCCCGCGCACAATCCCGCGGCCTCGTCGATCTCGCGCAGCTTCCGTGCGGCCCAATCGCCTCCGAGTTTCGAAACCAGCTTGCGGGCGGCAATCAGCGCCGGGATGGACTCCTCCGGGTGCGCGTCGTCCAGCTTCGCGAGCGCATCGGAAAGCAGCCCTCCCGCCTCCACTCCGCCGGGCACCCTCGCCCAGCTCGTATCGATTCCGTCCAGCAGGGATGCGCCCTTCTCTCCGGCGACCTGGACCAGCGTCGCCTGCTGTGCGCCGCGGCGGGGCGAGGTGCCCATCGCCTGGCTGCGGTGCATGCTGCGGCTCATGCCGGCAAGCTCGCCGTAGGAATAGCCCAGCACCGGGTTCCACTCGCCCGTGTCGATGCGGTAATCGGGCGCCTGCGCGCTGCCGTAGACGTTCCAGACAAGCCGCTTCGCCTGCCATGGCTTGAGGCCGCGCGCGAGTTGCTCCGGAAACCGCTTCGGGTCGGCTGCGGCCGCGAACGCCTCTTTCCCAAGGATGCCGGAGGCCTGGTGATGACCGTGTCCGTCACGCGCTGTGCCGGAGAAGCACAGGATAATAACGTCCGGCTGAAACGTGCGGATCACCTGGACAATGTCTCCCAGCACCTCGTCGCGGCCCCACTTCTTTAAGGTCTCGTCCGCGGACTTGGAGAATCCGAAGTCGATGGCTCGGGTGAAGAATTGCTCTGCGCCGTCGATGCGGCGTGCGGCGAGCAACTCCTGTGTCCGGATGACCCCAAGCAGTTCGCCCTGCTCGGGGCCGATCAGGTTCTGCCCGCCTTCCCCCCGCGTGAGGGAGAGATAGCCGGTGCGCAGAAGCTGGCCCCGGGCTGCCCAGGCCAGGGTGGGCGTGTGCTCGTCGTCAGGATGCGCCCCGATCATGAGCACGCTACCGAGCACGCCCAGCTTCGCCACCGCCTGACGGCGTTCGGCCGCCCCGGCAATGACGCTTTCGGCCTGCGGCCGGGCGACTGCCACGGAAAAGAGGAGGAGGGACAGCAACTTCCATCGCGAGAGCGGCATCAAACTTAATAGTACAGGGGGGCGGTGCCGGCTTAGTGTGGTCATACCGGCACGCGTGACATACGGGGGGATTCTCGCTATGGGCAACTGGGGAGCCCGATTTCGAGATTGGAAACGGTCCAAATCAGGACACGCAGGTCCGGTCATCGGTGTCGCACTTGGGGGCGGATTCGCTCGCGGCATCGCTCACATGGGAGTGCTCCGCGTTCTGGAGCAGAACAAGGTCCCCGTCGGCGCAATCGCCGGAGTCAGCGCCGGCGCCATCGCGGCGGCGGCTTACGCGAGCGGGACCGAGATTCAACAGATCGTGCGCATCGCGAGTGCAATGAGGTTCAACGACATCGCCCGTTGGAACCTGAGCGCGATCGGCCTGGCGGGCAGTGAAAAGATGGAGAGCTTCCTCTGCAGGCTGCTCCGCACCTGCCGCTTCGAGGAGATGAAAATTCCGCTGGCAGTATTGGCCACCGATCTCGCCGGCGGCAGAGCCGTGGTGTTCCGCGATCACGGAGACGTCATGCTGCCGATCCGGGCCAGTTGCTCCTACCCCGGACTATTCCAGCCCGTAAGGCACAACGGCGCTTACCTCGTGGACGGCGCGATGACCATGGAGGTACCGGCCGAAGCGGTGCGGCGCTTGGGCGCCACTCACGTGCTTTCGGTTTGCCTGGCAGTGGGCGGCCAGGAGGTCGACCCCCGGAATATGTTCCAGGTGGTGAGCCGCAGCTTCCAAATCATGCACACCCGCACCGAACACCAGTGGCGGCGGCATTCGACTCTGGTCATCGAGCCGGACGCTCGCGGCGTGGGGTGGGATCGCTTCGATGCCGCGGATAGACTGATCGAGGCGGGAGAGAGGGCGGCGCTTGCTGCACTGCCCAGGATCAAAGCCTGGCTTGCGCCGGCCGAAGCGGCGGAGGCGGACCGTGCCGCCCCCGCGGACCCGCTCGGAGAGGCTGCTTAATCTTTGATCTGCTGCGAGAGGAAGCGCTCGTAGCCCATCTCCTGTATCTGGAACAGGAGCGCTTCGAGGAAGTCCACGTGACCTTCCTCATCGGCGAGCAGTTTTTCGAACAATTCGCGCGTTCCGTTGTCGCCGACTTCGCGGCAGAGAGCCACTGAAGCGTTGTAGGCAGCTACGGCTTCAATCTCCAGCGCGAGGTCGTTTTCGATCTGCTGTTTCACATTGCGACCGACCTTGATCGGAAACAGCTCGGACATGTTCGGTTCGCCGTCGAGGAAGAGAATTCGCTCGATGATCGCCTCGGCATGCTTCATCTCCGCGATAGATTCCTTCTTAATCAGTCCGGAAAGCCGCTTGTAGCCCCAGTTCTCGTCCATCTCGGCGTGCACGAAGTACTGGTTGATAGCGGTGAGTTCAGATTTGAGAGCTTCGTTCAGGGCTGCAATTACCCGGTCATTTCCACGCATCAGCTTCTATCTCCTTGAAATGGAAGAGGCATCCTTGCCCATTCGCCTTCCATGGGGCGAGACATTAAGGATAGCAAATGAAACAGGAGGCAGGCGGTAGAAGGTAGGAGGTGGAATGCGGGGAAGAACTCCCGCAGGACACCTATTTGAGTGACTGCCGGATCCTCCTACCTTCTACCTCCTACCTCCTCCTGTGCTAGCCTGTCTCTTCGATGTCCGCCCACAGCGCCCTCAAGCGCACCCCCTTATACGATGTTCATCGCCGCAGTGGAGCCCGGCTGATCGATTTTGGCGGGTGGGAGATGCCCGTGCAGTACTCGGGCATTCTCGACGAACACCATGCCGTACGCCGCGCCGCTGGCGTTTTCGACGTCAGCCACATGGGCGAGATCGACATTCGCGGCCCGGAAGCGCTCCAACTTACGGACTGGATCACCACCAACGCCGCCGCACGCCTCAAGACCGGGCAGATCCACTACTCGGGCCTCTTGTACGAGCACGGCGGTTTTGTGGACGACATCCTGGTCCACAAGGTTGCGGACGATCACTACTTCCTGTGCGTGAACGCCTCGAATCAAGAGAAAGATTTCGAGTACATCCGATCACACAACCGTTTTGACGCTGAAGTGGAGCTCTCGAGCGAGAAGTACGCTCAGATCGCGATCCAGGGCCCGAAGGCCCTCGCCACGGTCCAGAAGCTGACGAAGGCCGACCTGGCGGGCATCAAATATTACTGGTTCACGGATGGCGAGGTTTCGGGTGTCCCGGCACGCATAGCGCGCACCGGCTACACCGGCGAGGATGGTGTCGAACTGTACGTTGCGCCTTCCGAAGCAGTTCGGATCTGGGACGAAATGATGCAGGCCGGCCAGGAATTCGGCATCAAGCCGTGCGGCTTGGGAGCGCGCAACACCTTGCGGCTCGAGGCCAAGATGGCGCTCTACGGGCACGAGATCGGCCCTTCCATCACGCCCTTCGAAGCCGACCTCGGCTGGATCGTCAAGATGGATAAGGGCGATTTCCTCGGCAAGGCGTCTCTTGGCAAACAGGTCAAAGGCGGGTTGAAACGCAAGGTGGTGGGCTTCGAAATGTGCGGGCGCGGCATCGCGCGCGACGGCTATGAAGTGTTCCTCGAAAAACAGCCCGCCGGATTCGTCACCAGCGGCGGACCCTCTCCGACCCTGAACAAGAACATTGGACTCTGCTATCTTCCAGTCGAGCGGGCCATCGCCGGCGAAGCGATTCAGATCCAGATCCGCGGCCAGTTCGCGGACGCCGTCACCGTTCCAACCCCGTTCTACAAGCGAGCAAAATGACCATGTATCCAGAGCAATTCAGGTACACGAAGGAACACGAGTGGGTCCGTCTGGAAGGCGACACCGGAACCATCGGGATCACCGACCACGCACAGCATGAGCTGGGCGATATCGTTTTCGTTGACCTCCCGAAGGTCGGGGCGCGCGTCGAAGCGGGGCAGACGCTCGGCTCGGTCGAATCGGTGAAAGCCGTATCTGACATCTACTCACCGGTCACGGGCGAAGTGATTGAAGTGAACGAGGCGCTGGCCGAAGCTCCCGAGAAGTTGAACGCCGACCCACACGGCGAGGCCTGGCTGGCGAAGATGAAGTTAGACGATCCGGCCCAGGTGAGCGCTCTGATGTCGGCTGCCGATTATCAGGCGTACATCGACGCCGAAGCTTAAATCAGCACGGCCGCGCCATCCGCGGCATCATAAGAGAGTGGGAGCCGCACGCCAACCGGCGGAGCGGCTCCCCGCCACTGGAGTCAGCCTTTGCGTTACCTTCCCAAATCAGACACCGAGCGCCGCGAGATGCTGAAAGCCTGCGGTGTGAACTCGATCGAGGACCTGTTCGCCCATCTTCCGGCGGAACTGCGGCTTCCCGGACC
>DATMXS010000141.1:0-5244 GCA_035561355.1 Bryobacteraceae bacterium
TGCCGTTGATTGTTCTAACGGCAGGAGGTGTACACGAAAAGAGTATTTACGTCCTCGTCGCAGCAACGCTGGATTGGGGGAGCACATGGGTTTCCAAGCCGTTATCGCTGCCACGCGAGTGGGGCAAGCCATTTTAGACGCAATGGAAGAACAGGGCTTCGATCTTCGGTCCCTCTCTCTCCGCCTTGATATCACCTATGAGCACCTCAGGCGCATCACTCGGGGAGAAGGGGTGCCATCAAATTTCGTTCTTGCCCAGATTTCAGATACTCTGAACCTCGATTTCAAGCGACTCCACGAACTCGCATTTGCGGACAGGGTTCGGCGTCGGTACGGGATTGATCGGGCTAACCAGCAGACGGGCGTACCTCTCACCGTCCTGCCATTGCTGCGGGTTTGGGGGTATCTCGATGCGTTGGAACAACATGCGGTGATCGCTTTAGCTGAGACATTCGCTAAAGCCAGAATCAGTCGTGAACGGGGTCTCGGCAGCTGATCGCCCTGTTGGCTAGCTGACGATTAGGGACCCCCGATGCGGGAGGCGGTCCCACGTTTGGCCAAATCGCCCGCGAGGTCCTCCCAGTAGCCCTCCTGGATCATCTTCCTCATTTGCGCCCGCATCCCGCCGATTTGGAAGACCTCCTCGCCATCGGGCTGCACTCCGTGCCCGTCCCACTGGCCTTTTGAGTCGAGATGCGGACGCAGTCCATTTTTGATGATGTTCCTGCAGCACCTGGGCCGCTCGCGAATTTCAATAGACATGCCTTTCCTCCTTGTCGTGATCGGATGGCTGGGGCGATGAGCCTGGCCAAGGATCGTTGAAATCGGGTCAGAGACTCCCGGGCGGATCGAATCGCGTGAGAATCGACTCCGAAATTGTGCCCGTGCCGGGGTGAATCGGGCACCGGTACGCGGTTTTCGTTTGAAACCGCTGGCCTCCTGCCAGACGCTCTTGTCAAGGCAAACGCTAAGGCAAAATAAGCGCCAGATTCGCCGCAGTTTCGCCACGTTGGCCGCTTGTACCTGACATAGTAATCAATCACATACGCGCTGTTGGCGAACTACGAACCAGAAGGTCGGGTGTTCGAATCACTCCGGGCGCACCATTCCAAGTTGTTTCGACTCCCAAATCATCTAAGAACAGTTGATAGCTGGACGCTTACCTAGCGTCGCCCCAAGTGGCACAAGAGGCCGGCCGGATCATCGGTGATGATGCCGTCCACTCCTGCACGGATGAGGCGTTCCCAGTCCCGCGGACGGTTTGCGGTCCAGGCGATGACTCGGATACCGGCGTCGTGCGCGTCTGACACGCGGCGGCTGTTGATGGCTCGATGGTATGGTGCGACCGTGGAAACGCCCGCTGCAGCGGCGAGCGCGACGAACTCGCGGGTTCGAAAGCCGCATAAAGCGGACGCCGGAATCTCCGGAGCGAGAGCGCGTACGCATGCGAGCACCCGAAAATCGAACGATTGCACGAGCACTCGCTTTTCAAGGCCGCGTTCACGCACGAGCGCGACGAGTAACTCGGCATAGCGCGCAGGGGAAGGCGTCAGGTGCGGCCGCTTGGGCACGGTCTTCACCTCGATATTGAAGCTGAACCCGTCGCGCGAGGCCAGGTCCAAGACTTCCGTCAGCGCCGGGATGCGCGCCCCGGGTGCGGCCGACTGCCGGCGGAAGAGGGGATTGCGGCGTGCTCCGCAGTCCCATTCCTTTAGCTGCGCGAGGGTCATGCGCCGGACCACGCGCGTTCCGAACGGACCGGAGTAGATCCGGCGACGCAGTACGGGATCATGGCACGCTACGAGAGCGTCGTCGGCGGTCGCGAGGACGTCCAGTTCGATGAAGTCCGCACCCGCCTGAATCGCGTAGAGATAGCCCGCCAGGGTGTTCTCGGGAAGGAGCGCGCGGGCGCCGCGATGCCCGTGCACCTCGATCCGCTCAGGCGCCGACATACCGGGCGTACAGGCTGCGGGCGAGCCCGATGTCGGAGGTTCCCTTGACGATCGCCCGGCCGTCCGGAAAGACGGTCAGCTCGTAGGGCGGGATGGCAAAGCGGAGCGCGAACTCGCCGGCGCGAACGTCACCCAATGGCGCAAGCGTCGCGGCAAGCTCCTGAAGGTCGATCGCCTGCTCCCGCTCGTGTACTTGCACAGCGTTGCGGCCGCACAATCCAAACGGAGCCCGGCTGGACTCTTGCAAGTGGACGAAATCACGGCGGCCACAGGCCGGACACGCGGGTTCCGGCGCCGGCTGCGAGATCTGGCGGATATCGCCGCTCCACACGTCGAGGGTTGTGATGCGCGGCTTCACTTCCTGACCGCAGAGCAACTTGAGCGCGTCCGCCACCTGGATGGACGCGATGGCGGAGGTGAGCGCGTTGACCACCCCCGCGGTTTCGCAGGTCGGCTGAACGCCGCCGGGAGGCTCCGGGAAAACGCATTTCAGGCAAGAGGTGCGGCCCGGAATGACCGGCATGGAGAGACCGTAGCTGCCGATCGCAGCGCCGTAAATCCACGGGATCTCCTCGCGAACGCAGAAATCGTTGACGAGGTAGCGCGTGTCGAAGTTGTCCGTGCCATCGAGGACCACCGCCGCGGATCCGAGCAGATCAGCGATGTTGGCCGTCGTGAGGTCGGCGACAGCGGCAGTGACGTGAATGCCGGAATTGATCTGTGCGATGGCGTGCGCCGCCGCTGCCGCCTTGGGAACGGCGTCGCGGGCGTCCTGCTCGGTATAGAGCCACTGTCGTTGCAGGTTGCTGGTCTCGACGAAATCGCGATCGATGAGTATGAGATGGCCCACGCCAGCCCGGGCGAGGGCGCCGGTATGGAAACTCCCCAACGCGCCGCAACCGACCACCGCAGCCGTGGCTGCGAGAAGACGCTCCTGGCCCTCTTCGGCGATGCCGCCGAACCGGATCTGTCTCGAATAGCGATCGCGCTCTTCCGGACTCATCATCCCGATGTTCGCATGCCCAGTTGAGACAGGAAATTTCAGACCCAATGTTAATATGCTTTTAGGTGAAGAAGGCTCTCCGATTTTTAGGCCTGACTGCCGTATTTTTTGGCATCTGCGCAGGCCCCGCGATAGCCGCGCCCGAGGACTATGCCGGCCGCCCCATCAAGGCCGTTGAGTATCGTCCGGAGCAGCAGCCTTACCCGCGTGAAACGCTCGATCCGATGGTGGGAATGAAGGTTGGAGAGCCGCTCCGGCTCGATGCCGTCCGGGCCGCGATTGAGCGGTTGCACGCCACCGGCCGATATGAGGACGTCGAGGTGGACGCGAGGCTCGACGACGGGGGCGTCGTACTGACGTTCACAACGCGAGCAAACTTCTTCCTGGGCAGGGTTACTGTGGAGCGAGTATCGCCGCCGCCCAACCCCGGCGTGCTCGCGAATGCCACGCGCCTGGAACTCGGGACTCTTTTCACATCCGAGAGCACCGAGAATGCGGTCCGGAACCTGGAGACCGTTCTCAGGCAGAACGGCTTCTATCAAACCAGGATTACTCCGCACTTCGAGCGCGACGAGGCGACCCAGCAAGTTCGGATCCACTTCACAGTGGAGCACGGCGATCGCGCGCGATACCAACGGCCTCGAATCATCGGGCCCGTCACGGGCGACGTTGAGGAGATCATCGACGCGACGAAATGGAGGGGCTGGTTCGGCTGGCAAAAGGTGACCAGCGCACGAACGGAAGATGGCATCGATCGTGTGCGCCGCTGGTATCACAAACGGCAGCGGCTGGAAGCCAGGGCATCGCTCGAGGGCATGGAGTTCGATCCGGAAACTTCGCGAGTGACGGCTACCCTGAACGTCGAGCCAGGGCCAAAGATCGACATCCGCACCAGCGGCGCCGGCGTGTCGCGCGGCAAGTTGCGGCAACTCGTCCCGGTGTTCGAGGAGCAATCGGTCGATCGCGACCTGCTGGTGGAAGGCGCGCGGAACATCGAAGAGTACCTGGAGAGCCAGGGCTACTTCAATGCCTCTGTGGATTTCGAAAGCAAGAATGTGAACGGGCCGTCAGACGCCCAGGTGATCGAGTACCAGATTGAGCGCGGGGAACGTCACAAGGTGGTGTCGGTCACGATCGAGGGCAATCGTTACTTCGATACCCAGACCCTGAAGGAGCGGATGTACGTGCGCCCTGCGTCCTTCCTCCAATTCCGGCACGGGCGTTACAGCGAAGCGTTCCTCGAGCGGGACGTGGAAGCGATCGAGTCGCTGTACCGCTCAAATGGCTTCCGTGATGTGGAGGTTACTACGGGGGTGCAGCACGGCATCGGGGGCAAGAGCACTCAGATGGCGGTCCGGATCCGAGTGAACGAGGGGCCGCAGTGGCTGGTGGAGAAGTTGAACGTGCAGGGCGCCTCGGAAGATAACGAGGCGACGGTGCTCGGAATGATTCAGTCGCAGGAGGGGCAACCGTTCAGCGAGTTCAACATTTCTATCGATCGGGACAACATCCTGGATTACTACTACAACCTCGGGTACCCGGAAGCGGCGTTCACGAGTACCTTCAAGCCGGCGGAAGCGCCGCACCGGATGATACTGGAGTACCAGATCACGGAAGGGCAGCAACGGTTCGTGCGCGAGGTGCTGATCGCAGGCGGGCTCGAGACCACGGACGAGGGGTTGGTGCGGGAGCGGTTGCTGCTCGAACCCGGCGACGAGTTGTCACGCTCGCGGATGCTCGAGACGCAGCGGCGGTTGTATGATCTGGGCATCTTCGCGCGTGTCAACATGTCGCTCCAGAACCCCGAGGGTGACGAGCCGCGCAAGTACGTACTGATGGATTTCGAAGAGGCGCGGAAGTGGACCGTAACGGGCGGTATCGGCGCTGAAATCGCAAAAATCGGCGGCTGCGCCACATGTCTGGACGCGCCTGCCGGCGACACCGGATTCAGCCCGCGCGTCTCGTTCGGCCTAACCCGCAGAAACTTCCTGGGAACGGGACACATCATCTCCTTTCAGAGCCGTGCATCGACGCTCCAGAAGCGTGGCGTTCTGAGCTACAACGCCCCGCAGTTCCGCAGCGATCCTGACATCAACCTGCTGTTCAGCGGCGTGTACGACGACTCTCGCGACGTCCGGACGTACTCGGCGCGCCGGCGTGAGGCCTCGGTGCAGGTCGGTCAGCGGTGGTCGCGCGCCAGCACGATGCTGTACCGCATCACGTACCGCCGCGTAAGCATCAGCGACCTCAAGATCTCCGACCCGGTGCTGATCCCGCAGTTCCTGCAAC
>DATMXS010000142.1:0-7672 GCA_035561355.1 Bryobacteraceae bacterium
CCGCTATGCCGCCCTCCGAAAGAACGGCCCAGCATATTGCCCAGGATGAGGCCGGGGAGTACTCCGCCGAGCCCGCCGCGAGTATGGCGCCCACCTCCGCCGCCGCCCCCGAACATGCCCGAGAGCACCGCGAACAGGATGATCCCGCCGAGGATCAGGCCGATGGGGATCGGCTGTTCACGCTGGCGCGGGCGACGCCTCTGCGCGGCAGGAGAGTCGATTGCGACGCCCTTTTCCTGTGCAATGCGCCCGCCGATTTCGCGCGCGGCCTCCAGCATAGCTGGCCCGTACTGCCCTTCCCGAAGGTAGGGGGCCATTGTGCGCAGGATGCCGCCGGCGGCGCCGTCCGGGATGATTGGCTCCAGGCCGTAACCGACCTCCAGCCGGCTGCGGCGGTCGTTGACCGAGAGCAGCAGCAGGACACCCTCATTGGTGCCCTTCTGCCCGATCCCCCATTTCCTGTACAGTGCGTTTGCTACATCCTCAACCGGCTCGCCGTCGAGCGACGGGATGGTAACGAACGCCAGTTGCGCGCCGGTGGAACGCTCCACTGCGGCGCAGTAGCTCTCGATTTCGGCGCGGCTGGCGGCGTCGATGACTTGCGCGAAGTCGCTGACATATCCCTGCGGTTTGAGCGCGGCAAAATCGACGGCGGTGGCCAGGCCACCCGCTAGACACACCAACGCGAGGATGCAGGCTACCTTACGGAGTTGCAAATCAACAGTCTACTATCTACGCGACCACGGCGGCTCAACAGGCGAGATCTTCCCTCGCAACTCGGAGTGCACCGATGTTCCCCAGAATCGAAACCGCGATATGCCTGGGGACGAAGAAAGATTGCGCGACCCGCATCACGTCCTCGCGCGTGACCGCTTCCACGCAGGCGACGAGTTCGTCAACCGTAAAGAACCGGCCGAAGTACAGTTCCTGGCGTGCGAGATTAGACATGCGGCTGGTGGTGGATTCGAGGCTGAGCAGCAGTGAGCCCTTCAGATAGTTAACAGCCCGGCGCATCTCCTCATCGGGCACGTACTCTTCCTTCAGACGGGTAAACTCGCTCATGATAGAGCTGATCACCCGGCCGACATGCTCGAGCGAGGTACCCGCATAAATGCACAGCGCGCCCGTGTCGCGGTAAGGGCTGAGCTCGGAGAATACCGCGTAGGCCAGTCCCTGCCGCTCGCGGATGGTCTGGAACAGCCGTGAGCTCATGCCGCCGCCGAGAATGGTGTTCAGGATGTACCCGATGAACCGGTCCCGATCCGTAAGGGAATAGGACGGCACGCCCAGGCACAGGTGTACCTGCTCAAGTTCGCGCTTGCTGCGAATCGCCACGCGGGCATGCGTATCGGGCACGGGACCGGGATCCAGCGGCGTGCCCCTCGGCACACCTTCGAAATAGCGGCGCGCAAGCGCAACGATTTGCTCGTGCGCTAGATTGCCGGCCGCGGTGATGGTGAGGTTCGAACCCGTGTAGGCATGGCTGTAGAAACCGAGCACAGCGTCACGATCAAACCCCCGCACGGTGTCGCGCGTTCCCAGAATTGGGCGGCCGATTGGATGGTCCTTCCAGAAATTCGCCGAGAAGATCTCATGGATAAGGTACTCGGGGTTGTCCGCCTCCATCTTGAGCTCTTCGAGGATCACCTGACGCTCCCTCTCAATGTCCTCATGCCGGAATATAGGGTTGAGGACGAGGTCGGCGACGACGTCGAAGGCGGCCGGCAGGTGCTCGTCCATCACCTTGGTATTGAAACCTACCAACTCCTTCGCAGTGAAAGCGTCCACATTCCCGCCGATTGAGTCCACGTCCCGGGCAATTTCTTCGGCGGACCGGCGATTCGTGCCTTTGAAGAGCATGTGCTCGATGAAGTGGCAAAGACCGTTCTGGTCAGGCCGCTCGCTGCGCGAGCCCGAACCGACCCAGATGCCGGCGGCCACCGAACGGACGTGCGGCATGACTTCCGTGACAACACGGACACCGTTGGCGAGAACGGTTCGTTCCACTTCTCCGGTTACAAGCGCGATAGCTGGCATGGATCGTGTAGAACCCAGATCGACCGGCTGCGACCGCCAAAGGCCAGGCGGCCATCCCAGTGTGTCCCCTCCGGTCCGGAGCGGTTCCGCTAGTCAGATTCTCCCATTGCACGCCTGACGAATGCTAGTCGGGAGAACGCTGCAAAGGCCATTCCGGGCGCAAATTGGCTGCTACACTCGTAGTATGGAAGCTCTTCTTGGCTTGGAAGTGAAGGATTTGGAAGAGCTTCTAGGTCCGGCCGAGCCTCCCTACCGCGCCCGACAGCTTTATTCCGCAATTTACCGGGAAAGGCGGCTGGATCTCGACAACGTTACGAGCCTGCCCTCGGCTTTACGGCAACGGCTGGTTTTGGCCCACCGTCTCGGGCTGCCCGCAATCGAGCGCCGGTATGACTCCGCGGATGGCACGCGCCGTTATCTGCTCGCGCTTGATGACGGCCGGAGCGTCGAGACCGTGCTGATGCCTGAGGAGCGGCGAAGCACGTTCTGCATCTCGAGCCAGGTTGGCTGCCCTGTGGCCTGCCGCTTCTGCCTGACTGCGCTGATGGGGCTGGAGCGCAACCTGACGGCAGGCGAGATCGTCGGGCAGGTGCTCGCGGTGGCCGCCGATAACGGCCTGGAAATAGAGGGCGAGCGCATCAACATCGTCATGATGGGCCAAGGCGAGCCGCTGCTCAATCTGGCTAACGTGGTTAAGGCCACGCGAATTCTTACGGATCCGGACGGTGTTGGGCTCTCGCCGCGGCGGATCACCGTTTCGACCTCCGGGATCATTCCCAAGATCGACGAGCTTGCGCGCGAGCAAATTCGTCCGAAGCTCGCGATCTCGCTGAACGCTTCGAACGAAACGCAGCGCCAGGAGCTGATGCCGATCACGCGCAAGTACCATCTGGCGGATTTGATGGAGTCGTGCCGCCGGTACCCGCTACGGACTTGGGAGAAGCTCACGTTCGAATACGTGCTGCTGAAGGGCGTGAACGACACTGACGCGGACGCGCGCAGGGTGGCGGGCATGCTGGGGCAATTGCGGTGCAAGGTGAACCTGATCGCCCTAAACCCCGGACCGGGCATCCCGTACCAAACGCCCGACCCCGATCGCGTCCTCGCCTTCCAGGAAATCGTTAAGCGCGCCGTTCCCTGCTTCATCCGCAAACCGCGGGGCCTGGACATCTATGCCGCCTGCGGGCAGCTCAAGCGAATGGCCGGCGGCTAGAAGGGCATCACGCCAGCACCGCCGCCAACCGAAGTGCGTAGGACGTCCGCCGGATCAGAACTGGCTTCTGCAGCTGCCTTCTGCATTCTAGAATCAAGTCATGTTCCGTCTCGCCTGGGAGGCTCTCGACGCGGTCGCGCGCCGCAAGGTAGAGTATGCCGATGCGCGCGCGGTGGAGACGCGTTCGCGCCACGTCTCCACGAAGAACGGCAAACTCGGCAGCATCTCGAGCAACGAATCGGCGGGAATCGGCGTGCGCGTTCTCGCGAACGGTTGCTGGGGCTTTGCCGCCACAGACGATTTGACCTCCGCTGGCGTCGAAGCGTGCGCCGCGCTGGCGTGCGAGATCGCACGGGCGAGTGGAATGGCGCGCAAGAACGGCGTCTCGCTGGCGCCCGAAGAGAAGCACGAAGCGGTTTGGGTCTCGCCGTGCCGCATCGACCCGTTCACTGTGCCGGTGGAGGAGAACCTGCGCGTGCTCCTGGCCATCGACGCGGAACTGCGCCGCAACAAGGACGTCACTCTCGCCGAAGCATCGATGTCCTTCAGCCGTGAACGGCAGGTGTTCGTCTCGACCCTGGGGAGCGCAATCGATCAGACGCGCACTGTATCGGGCGCGGGCTTCGAGGCGAACAGCTTCCAGGGAGACGAGATACAGAAGCGCTCGTATCCTAACTCTTTCGGCGGCCAGCACCAGCTAAAGGGATACGAACTCATCAGTGAGCTGAACTTACTCGACGCAGCGCCGCGGATTGCGGAAGAAGCGGTAGCGCTGCACTCAGCCGACCAGTGCCCGGAGGGCCGGTTCGATCTCATTCTCGACAGCTCTCAACTCGGGTTACAGATCCATGAATCGATCGGACATCCTATCGAGTTGGACCGGGTGCTCGGGTCCGAAGCAAACTACGCAGGCATGAGCTTCCTCACGCTCGACAAGCTGAATACGCTGCGTTATGCCTCGGACATGGTGAACGTGGTGGCGGACGCGCGCATGGAGCACGGCCCGGGTCTAGGGACGTTCGCCTTCGACGATGAAGGCGTGCCGGCGCAACGCTCACCGATCATCGAGAATGGGCTTTTCACGGCGTATTTGGCCTCGCGCGAAACCGCCGCTACGGTTGGGCTGTCGCGCTCGAACGGCTGCATGCGCGCGGACGGATGGGCACGGCTACCGCTCATCAGGATGACGAACGTGAGCTTGCTTCCGGGAGGACAGACCCTCGACCAGGTCTTCGGCGGCGACGGCATCTACATGGAGACGAATAAGAGCTGGTCTATTGATGATAAGCGCTATAACTTTCAGTTCGGATGCGAAATCGGTTGGGAGATCCGGAACGGGCGCCGGATGCGTATGTTGAAGAACCCGAGTTACAGCGGCATCTCAACGGAATTCTGGAACTCATGCGCCGCGATCGCCGGACCGGAGCACTGGACGCTCTGGGGAACGCCGAACTGCGGCAAGGGACAGCCGGAGCAGGTGATGGGGACAGGGCACGGAGCCAGCCCGGCGCGGTTCCGCAACGTGAAGATCGGTTCGGCGTACTCGGGGTGACATCATATGGGCGAATCTGAACTGCTGTCGCGGGCGGAATGCAGGCGCATCTTCGACATCGCGTGGTCGGCTGCGAAGTCGGCGGGCGCAGAGGACGTGGAAGTAACGTTCGGCGCGACAGTCTCATCACTCACGCGCTTCGCGAATAACGAAATCCACCAGAATGTTGCAGAGCGGCGAGGACTGGTGTCGATACGCCCCGTACTCGATAGCCGCACAGCCAGGGCCTCCACCAATCGCCTGGACGAACGGTCGATTCAGGCCACAGCGGCGGAGGCGGTCGCCATTACCCGCGCCCAGGAACCCGACCCGGAGTTGCTGCCGGTGTTTGGGGCTGCCGAATACCGCGACGTGGACCGCTTCTGCACCTCGACCGCCCTGGCTACTCCGGAGGACCGTGCTGCAGTTGTCGCCGAGGCCATCGGGATCGCGGAGGCCGCTTCGCAAACCGCCGCTGGAATCTACTCCACCGGGCAGACCGTGGATGCCATCCTGAACTCCCGCGGCGCTTTCGGCTACTACTACGACACCAACGCCACGTTTTCGATGACCGCGATCGGCGCGGATAGTTCCGGCTGGGCAAAACTCGGCACACCGGATTGCGGCCTCCTGGATCCCATCGGCCTCGCCCGGCGCGCGTCATTGAAAGCAACAGCGTCGGCGGGTCCGCGCGAGCTCCCGCCGGGTCGATACACCGTTATCTTGGAACCATCGGCGGCGCAGGATCTGATCGGGCAGATGTTCTTCGACTTCAGCGCAACTTCACTCCACGACCAGCACAGTTTCCTGAACGGGCGGATCGGGACCAAACTGTTCGGCGAGAACATCTCGATCATGGACAACGTCTACCACCCGCTGCAATCCGGGCCGCCGTTCGACGGCGAGGGTGTGCCACAGCGGATTCTGACGCTGGTGGACCGGGGAGTTGTACGGGATGTGGCGTACTCGCGGCTTGCGGCGAAGCGCGCCGGAGTCGAACCGACTGGTCACGGCTTACCGGTGCCGAGCGAGGCGGGCGAGATGCCGGACAACATCGTCATCATGGGCGGCGACGCCAGTCTGGAAGGGTTAATCGCCTCGACGGAGCACGGAATACTGATCACGCGCCTCTGGTACATCCGCGAGGTGGATCCCTACGAGAAGATTATGACCGGCCTGACGCGCGACGGGACTTTCCTGATCGAAGGCGGTCGCATCGTGAGCGGGCTGCGCAACTTCCGGTTCAACCAGAGCCTGATCGACATGCTCAACCGGGTTGAGGCCATGACGCCGGCCGTTCGCGCCTCCGGTGAAGAGGCTTTCGACATGGTCGCGCCCGCGATGAAAGTACGGGAATTCAACTTCACCGACGTGACGAAGTTCTGACCGGTACTACTTCAGCGCCACGGTTTCGACGATGATGTCGGTGCCCTTGCGCTCTCCAGTCACGTCGGCACGGATGTGGTCCTTCTTGCCGGACTTCTCCAGCAGGTCCAGCGCGGTTTTCTGGCCCTTGGCGTCGAACTTCAGGAATGTGCCGTCCGCGGTCAGGATGCCGACGCCTCCCGTGCGCGAGCAATGTTTCGTGCAGGCGGCGGTGTGCTTGTCGGCATCCTTTTTTGCATTCGAGCCGCACAGGCCATCGACCATAGGAGCGTTTTTCCAGGTCTCGGCGAACGTGGGCGCAGCGAGCGCCAGCGAAAATGCGGCAATCAGGAAAATCCTCATGTGTCCCTCCGGGTGTGTTCAAACCCACTGTCCCGAAGCGCGACGGTTCCCGTCAAGCGCGTTGGAGAGCGCAGACCAACAGTCTTCCTGTTGACTTTCACCTTTTATTCGCCAACAATAAAGGCATGGCACTTACCCGGCGCCAGAAGCAGGTGCTCGATTTCGTGGCCGGCTTCATTGATGAGAACGGCTACAGCCCGAGTTACGAGGAAATCGCACGAGGGCTCTCGCTTGCGTCGCTTGCGACCGTTCACAAGCATATCGCCGCACTCGAGGGAAAACATTACCTGAAGCGCGGCTTCAACCAGAGCAGGTCGCTCGACATTGCTCCGAAGTACTACCAGGAAGTCCGCAAGCGGCACGATGTTCCGGCGGCTGCGCACACAATTCCGTTGCTGGGGCGCATCGCCGCAGGCGCGCCGGTGGAGGCGGTGGAGACGCCAGAGCGGCTGGACTTCGCGGATTTCACGCAGCATGAGGGAACCTACGCACTCGAGGTTCGCGGCGAATCGATGATCGACGACCACATCTGCTCCGGCGACCTTGTGCTCGTTGAGCGGACCGCGAACGTGCGAGACGGAGACATCGTCGTCGCACTCGTGCGCGGTACCGAGGCGACGCTGAAACGCTATTACAAGGAGTCCGTTACTACCGCTCGGCTGCAGCCCGCGAATTCCACAATGGAACCGATTGTCGTGCCGCTGGCGGATCTGGAGATTCAAGGCAGGGTTTTGGCGGTACTGCGGAAATATCGGTAGAAGGGAGCCGGCTCACGCCTGCCCCCTTCCTGTTCTGAGCTGACTTACCGGCGGGCGCGGAATTCCTGCTCGGCCCGCAGCCAGTCTTCCTCGGGCGAGCCGTCCTGGCCGCCCCTCGCTTCCCAATAAGAGTACGCGAGACGCTCGATTTCCGTACGCTCGGAAACCGTATTGAACGCTGCCGGGGTCGCAGCACCGAACGTCTCCGATAATTCGGTCATCGCTGCTGGGGCCTCCGCCTCAGTAGCCTCGGCACCCTGAGCGATGGTGGGGACAGGCGCTTCGGTTGGAGCAACGGCTGCCTTGGGTCGCGCGGTTCTCCGGCGCGGGTGCTGGCTTAGGCCGCTCTCTGCTTTTTGGGTAGACCTGGCGTCGTTCGATCTTCTTGCCATCTTTTCGTTACAT
>DATMXS010000143.1:0-19337 GCA_035561355.1 Bryobacteraceae bacterium
GAGGCGCAGCGGATCCTGCAGGTCAGTGACAGGGTGATCAAGCAATTCCCGGAGGTGGACCGCGTGCTGGGCAAAGCGGGCCGGGCGGAAACCTCGACCGATCCGGCGCCGCTCTCGATGCTCGAAACGGTGATCACGCTCAAACCGCGCTCCCAGTGGCGCACCGTGCCGACCTGGTATTCCGCGTGGTCGCCGGAACGGCTGAAGCCGCTGTTCCGCCGCGTCACGTCCGACACGCTTTCGCCCGAGGAACTCGTCAACCAGCTCAACGCCGCGCTCAAGCTTCCCGGGGTTTCCAATGCATGGACGATGCCGATCAAGGCTCGCATCGACATGCTCAGCACCGGGATGCGGACGCCCGTGGGGCTGAAGATCCACGGCGACGACCTCGCCAAAATCGAAGCCATTGGCGCACAGGTCGAGGCCGCACTGCCGTTGGTCTCCGGCACACGCAGCGTATTCGCGGAGCGGACCGCCCAGGGTTATTTTCTCGATTTCGAGTGGAACCGCGAGGCGCTCTCCCGGTACGGGCTGACCATCGATGAGGCCCAAGCCGCCGTTCAGAACGCCATCGGTGGCGAGAACGTGACGACCACGGTCGAGGGGCGGGCCCGTTATCCGGTGAACGTCCGTTACATGCGCGACTTCCGGTCGGATCTCACTGCGCTCGGGCGCGTGCTGGTGCCGGCCGGAGGCAGCCGTCAGATCCCGCTTTCCGATGTGGCCGCCATCAAGCCGACCTCCGGACCCGGAATGATCCGCGACGAAGGAGGGATGCTGACCGGCTATGTCTACGTCGACATCGCGGGACGCGACCCCGGGGGATATGTTCGCGAGGCGCAGCAGGTGGTGCGCGACAAGGTCCAACTGCCGCCCGGGTTTGCGATCACCTGGAGCGGCCAGTACGAGGCCATGGAACGCGTCAACAAGCGCCTGCTGGTGGTGCTCCCGGCGACGGCATTCCTCATCCTGCTGCTGTTGTACCTGAACACGCGGTCGGCGGCCAAAACGATGATCGTCGTGCTCGCTGTCCCCTTCTCCGCGATCGGGGCGGTGTGGTTCCTGTACCTGCTCGGTTACAACATGAGCGTCGGCGTGTGGGTGGGCATGATCGCACTGCTCGGGATCGATGCCGAGACGGGCGTATTCATGCTCCTGTATCTCGATCTCGCCTACGAGCAGGCCAGGAAGGAGGGCCGGCTGGCGAGCCGGGCGGCGCTGCGGGATGCGGTTGTGAACGGCGCAGTCAAGCGCATCCGTCCCAAGTTCATGACCGTCGCAACGGACTTCATCGGGCTGGTTCCCATCCTCTGGGCGGTGGGCACCGGTTCGGATGTGATGAAGCGCATCGGCGCGCCTCTGATCGGCGGGGTGTTCACCTCCTTCCTTCTGGAGTTGATGGTCTACCCCGTCGTTTTTGAGCTCTGGAAGTGGCACTTCGAGCTGAAGAAGAACACGCCGACTGAAGAGCCGGCCGATTCGCTGATGCCGGCGTGTTCGTGAAAGGCAAACGCTCTGATTTGGCGAGCCGCCGATGCTTCCGAGTGAGGTGGCGTATGTTCTGAGATCAGGAAACGGGGTGAGCGGCTGCCAGGGGACGGCGGTGGCGAGGGATTCGGCGGGCGTCGATCCCGGTCACTGCAGTTTCCGGGCGTTCATCCCGGCGTCAACCGCGGCCACGGTTGGCGCACTATGGGGCTGGGACTGGCGCTTGGCTGGCCGGCCCTTTTAGACCTGCTGGGGACAGGTCCGAGGGCACGATCAATAGGGCGCTGATGATAGTCGCCCAGCACGGAACGCAGGCGCCACTCTCAATCTATCGCTGCAGTGAGTTACCCGGCAGTTGCGTCGACGTTCCACTGGACCTTGGGCGGGTCGGCGGACGTGCCCTCGCACTGGGAACGGCCTGCTGCCGCACCGGCATTGCCGGCGTGACGAGGCCTGTTCATCCGTCTCGACCAAGTCAACGTGCTCCTCTCTCGCAGTCTCGCGCCCGGCGACGTCGATAGTGTGCCAGCGTCCACTCGTCGTAGTTGCTATCATTGGAGGTTCATTTCCCTCGCGGGGGGCCTGTTTGGCGCCCTGCGTACCGTGTAACCCTCATCAGCAACTAGGAGAACTTCTCAATATGGCAATCAAGGTCGCTATCAACGGGTTTGGACGCATCGGACGTAACGTGGTCCGGGCCGCGCTCAACAATCCGGAGATTGAGTTCGTAGCGGTGAACGACCTCACCGACACTAAGACTCTCGCCCATCTGCTGAAGTACGATTCCGTCCTCGGCACGCTGTCGGCCGAAATCACGTCTGGCGCCGATTCGATTACGGTGAACGGAAAAACGATCAAGGTGTTCGCGATCAAGGATCCGGCCGAGCTGGATTGGAGTTCGGTGGGCGCCCAGGTGGTCATCGAATCCACGGGCAAGTTCACTGACGCGACCGCCGCCGCGAAGCACCTCCGCGGCACCGTGAAGAAGGTCATCATTTCGGCTCCGGCCAAGAATGAAGACCTCACTGTCGTGCTCGGCGTCAATGATGACAAGTACGATGCCAAGAAGCACAACATTGTCTCCAACGCGTCCTGCACCACGAATTGCCTCGCGCCGATGGTGAAGGTTCTGCACGAAACCTTCGGAGTCGAGAAGGGCTCGATGACGACGATCCACAGCTACACCAACGATCAGAACGTCCTCGACTTCCCCCACAAGGATCTCCGCCGCGCCCGTGCGGCCGCGATCAACATGATCCCCACCTCCACCGGCGCCGCCAAGGCCATCGGCCTCGTCATGCCGGAACTGAAGGGCAAGCTGGACGGCTACTCGATGCGCGTCCCGACCCCCGACGTCTCGGCCGTAGATCTGGTAGCGATCCTCAATAGACCCGCCACCGCCGAGGAAGTGAACGCCGCCTTCAAGAAGGCTGCCGATGGCCCCCTCAAGGGCATCCTGGCGTACACGGAAGATCCCGTCGTGTCCACCGATATGCTGCACAACCCGAACAGCTCGATCATTGACGGGCAGATGACTAAGGTGCTCGGCGGTAACTTGCTGAAGGTTGTTTCCTGGTACGACAACGAGTGGGGTTACTCCTGCCGCGTTGTCGATCTGGTTACCTTCATGGCCAACAAGGGCCTGTAGTCCTTTCGCTCCTGTGCTTAGTAAAAGGCCTCCCGCGTGATCCGGGAGGCCTTTTTGCTGGTTCCTGCAGCCGCGGCGATTACCCGGTGTGCTTCATCACTGCTTCCGTGAACTCGGCGGTGCTCGATGAGCCGCCCACGTCCGCAGTCAAGCGCTTCCCCTCCGCATATACGCGTTCGATTGCCGCTTGCAGTCGCTTCGCCGCATCGCTTTCGCCCAGGTGGTGGAGCATCAGCGCAGCCGACTGCATGAGCGCGGTCGGGTTTGCCACCCCCTTGCCGGCAATATCCGGGGCGCTCCCGTGAACCGCCTCAAAAACCGCGTGTTTCTCGCCGAGGTTCGCCCCCGGCACAATGCCCAACCCGCCCACCAGGCCTGCCGCAAGATCCGACACGATGTCGCCGTATAAATTGGGCATCAGCAGGACGTCAAACTTCTCCGGCCGCATCACCATCTGCATCGCTGCGTTATCAACGATCAGTTCCGTGTACTGTATGTCCGGGTGCTCCGCCGCAACTTCGCGGCAACAGCGCAGGAACAGGCCATCGCTCAGCTTCATGATGTTCGCCTTGTGAATGGCGGTCACCTTCTTGCGTCCGTTTCGCTTCGTCCAATCAAACGCGTAACGCGCGATCCGCGCAGAGGCCGCGCGCGTGATCACCTTGATGCTCGTCACCACATCCTTCACGACTTCGTGCTCGAGGCCGGCGTACAGGTCCTCGGTGTTCTCGCGGAACATCACCATATCGATGAACACGTCGCTGTACCGCGTCTTGATTCCGGGGAAGCTGCGCACCGGACGGAAATTCGCGAACAGGTCCAGCCTCTTCCGCAGTTGCACGTTCAGGCTGACGTGCCCTGTCCCGACCGGCGTCGTTGTTGGACCCTTCAATCCCACACGCGTTCGCTCGAGAGATTCCAGCACTGCCAGCGGAATGTCGCCTTCCGTGCCTTCCAGGACTTGCGCTTTGAGATCCACGCATTCCCAGTCGATCTTTACTCCAGTGGCTTCCACGGCCCGGCGTGTGGCATCCGCCACTTCCGGACCGATCCCATCTCCAGGTATTAAGGTTACTTGGTAAGGCACGTTATCATTATGAAGCGTTAACGAGTGCGGCGTCGCGTAAAGGCGGGCCGCCTCGTCATCGAATAATTGAGGAGCGCTGCTGTCGGTGTAAAGTGGACGCCCCGTCCGCGAATCGCGACTCTGGCCGGTTCCTGGGGTTTGTCGCCCGTCTGGAGCGGCAGTCACTGCTGTTCGGCTCTCCGCATGATGCGCTCTGCCTGGTCTCCGCCAATTGATGAAACTTTCCGCCAATTGACGGGCTCTCGGCCAATTGATGGCAGAGCTCGGCTTTAGCCGTGTCGGCCAATCTGAGCAGCATCCGCGCCCGTCGACGGTTTGGCACAATAGAAGTTCCCCTATGCCAACCATCAAGCGCGCTCTCATCTCCGTAACCGACAAGTCCGGCATTGCGGAGTTCGCGAAGGGACTCGCCGAATTCGGCATCGAGCTGCTCTCGACTGGCGGCACGGCCCGAACGCTGCGTGACGCCGGGCTCACCGTCAGGGATATTTCGGATGTCACCGGCTTCCCCGAGATGATGGACGGGCGTGTCAAGACTCTCCACCCTAATGTGGCGGGCGGTGTGCTCGGTATCCGTTCGAATCCCGAACACCGCCGCGCGATGGAGGAGCATGGCATCCCCGAGATCGACCTCGTCGCGGTCAACCTGTATGCGTTTGAGAAGATCGCCGAGCGCCAGGACGCCGGTGTGCCCGAACTGATCGAGAACATCGACATCGGCGGCCCAACCCTGATACGTGCTGCGGCTAAGAATTACCAGGACGTCGCCGTCGTGGTCTCGCCTGACGATTATGCGCGCGTGCTCGACGAGATGCGCGCCTGGAACGGCGATCTCCCGATGGCCACGCGATGGCGGCTCGCGAAAAAGGCTTTCCGCGTCACCGCCGATTACGACCGCGCCATCAGCGCGCGCCTGGCCCGGATCCACTTTGACAAGGAGGAGTTCATCGAGCGCGCCAGTTCCCTGCCTGCGGTGCTCGATATCCACGCAGAGCGTGCGCTCGACTTGCGCTACGGCGAGAACCCCCATCAGCAGGCCGCTCTTTACGCCGGCCGCGGTGCGGGCATCGCGTCCGCCCAGCAGTTGCACGGCAAGGAGCTTTCGTACAACAACTTGGTTGACCTCGATGCCGCCTGGCAGCTTGCCTGCGAGTTCGAGTCGCCCGCAGCCGCCATCATCAAGCACACCAACCCGTGCGGCTGCGCCGAGCAGAACTCGCTCGTCGAGGCGTACCGCAAGGCATTCGAATGCGACCCCGTTTCCGCATTTGGGGGCGTTCTGGCCTTCAACCGCCCGGTTGATGAGGAGACCGCCCGGGAAGTCGCGAAGCTATTTGTCGAAGCGGTCGCCGCGCCGGGCTACTCGCCCGAGGCTCTCGCGGTCCTCTCGGCAAAGAAGAACGTCCGCTTGCTCCAGGTGCAGTCGCCGGCCTGCCCCGAACTGGTTGTGAAATCGATCTCGGGCGGCTTCCTCGCCCAGACGCCGGACACGCACCGGCTGGATCGCTCGCAGTGTACGGTCCAGACCGATCGCCCGCCGAGTGAGGAAGAGTGGAAGGCGATGTTGTTTGGCTGGAAGGTGGCGAAGCACGTAAAGTCGAACGCGATCGTGTACGCACGCTCAGGACAGACGGTCGCTGTCGGCGCGGGCCAGATGAGTCGCGTGGATTCCGTCAAGATCGGGGCCATGAAAGCCGTGCTCCCGCTCGAGGGCAGCGTCGCGGCATCAGATGCATTCTTCCCCTTCCCGGATGGCGTTGAGGAGTTGGCGAAAAACGGCGCGAGAGCCGTGATTCAGCCCGGCGGTTCCGTTCGTGACAACGAGGTGATCACCGCTGCGAACCGCCTCGGCCTCGCCATGGTCTTCACTGGAGTCCGCCACTTCCGCCATTAATCGTGGATGCGCACTACGGAATGCTGCCGGTGATCACCTCACCACGCGGTTCACCAGGCGGCAGCTTGAACTCCGTTCGGAGCGCCGATCGCTGTGCGCCAGAGGCCGCTGTCAGCGATTCCAGTTCTTACGTCGCCGCCCGCGCGCGCATCCTGTCTTTGACTTTTACGGCTGCGTACAAGGCCGCGAAGAGCGCCGCGGCGAACAGCGTCAACCCGACTGCGTTCTGGCGGAACCACGCCATCGAGTTCTCCCCGAGTCTGGCGCCCAGGTACGCCAGCGCGAAGTAGCGTGGGATCCGTGCCGCGATCACCGTCAGGACGAATGTCCGCGCGCTCACGCCCAGAGCGCCCGCTGAAATCACGAATATCTTCAACGGAAGCGGGATCGGGATCAGGGCAGGGATGAAGACTGTCAACAAACCGTAATGTTGGAACCACTGCCGGAACCGTTGTGCTCGCGGGGACAGGTAATGCCGTTCAAGATAGGCCTCACCGCCCTTCCGCGCGATGTAAAAGAGGATTACGTTTCCGGCGACGGAACCGATGATCGCCAGCACTGCAGCGGTGTATCCCCGTGACGGGTTGGTGGCGCTCAGCATCACCAGAAGCACGTCTACGCCACCGGGCAGCGGTATCCCGGCCGAATCGAGTACGGCCATGATCAGGACGCCCAGCGGTCCCCATGCCACCAGCGTGTTGAACAGAGTCTTCACCGGACCACCGTGTTCTCAATCGCGCCGACGCCTTCCACCACCACGCGGATCACCGCTCCGGGCGCTACAGAACCGACGCCCGCCGGCGTTCCGGTTGCTATCAGGTCTCCCGGTTCGAGTGTCATGAACGCACTCACGAATTCGATCACCTGTGCCGGGTCGAAGATCATGTCCGTCACCGGCGCGTCCTGCTTCTTTACCCCATCAACGAAGGTGCGTACGGTCAGGTCCTCGAACCGCACATCACCTTTTTCGGTCACCCACGGACCCACCACGCAGAACGTGTCGAATCCTTTGCCTCGCGTCCACTGGCCGTCCTTCTTCTGAAGGTCGCGCGCGGTCACGTCGTTCACGCACGTGTAGCCGAAGATGTAATCCTGAGCGTCTTCCCGCCGCACCTTCCGCGCGCGATGGCCGATTACAATGCCCAGTTCTCCTTCATAATCGACACGCTCCGAGATCGCGGGATAGACAATTTGGTCCCGGTCCCCGATTAGCGACGACGGCGGCTTCAGGAAGATCAGCGGCTCGGTAGGCACCGCGTTTCCCAACTCGCTCGCGTGCTCGCGATAATTCCGCCCCACGCAGACGATCTTCGAGGGCCAGCACGGCGGCAAGAGTCGCACGTGGTTCAGCGAATACGCTTCACCAGTGCCGCGCTCCGCCCGCAGAGATGCCGACTCGTAGATCGTGTCACCTTCGAGAATTCCGTGTTTCACATCGGGTGAGCCGTCGGGAGCTGTCGGCTCTGCACTCGGGTTCAGGCTGAATCTGATGTGCCGGCTCATTGGGCGGTCGCCTCGGAGGTCGCCGTGCGCGCGCTCTCGTTTCCATTTTGATCGATCGCGGTCACGCAGTAACTATACGACGCCCCCGCGGTCACTGCGCGATCCGTGAAGTTCGGCGTCGGCAGAATATCCCCGATCGCCGCAAACTCACCGCCCGCGGCCGAGCGGTAGACGCGGTAACCCTGAAGGTCAGCTTCGCTGTTCGGCTCCCAGTTGAGTTGGATCGCGGAGACCCCCGCGGTAACGGTCAGTCCGGCCGGTGTCGCAGGTGCGAACCGGTCCACCGGCGTCACGGAAGCGACGGCCGACACCTCGCTCACAGCCTCAGTCGTCTCCCCGGTCTTCAGAAATGCCTGGATCGTGTACTCGTACTTCCGCCCGTACTGCGTGGCCTTATCGATGAACTCGTTCTTATCGGCAGTCCCGGCCAGCGTCAGCTCTCCACGGAACACGCGGTATCGCGTGCCCTGCGGGCTTCCGGGTTCGATCGTCCACGTAACCCGCACGCCCTCCGCCACCGCCTCGGTCTTTACGTCGGTCGGTGTGGCAAGCGGCTTGGCCACGCGCATCCGAACCGGCTCAGACCATTCCGAGAATCGTTCCTTCCGCACCGCGACCCGAACCCGCACTGCCACGTCGCGGTCGGCCCACTGCGCCGCCGGCGCCTCGACCCGAACTTTGGGGTCCTCGCCCGCTGCCGCTTCGATCCGCGCCGCCTCCGCTTCCCACGTCGCTGTGTCCGGGCCGATGCGCAGGTCGATCTCCTCGATCCGGCGGATCGGGACACCATCTGTTGTCTGCGCGGGTAGCGTGAACGTCATCACGAGCGATTCGCCGCGCTCCACCACTCCGAGGTCGATCACACGCACCGGAATCTCGAGCGATGGCGGTTGCGGATCCCCGACGTACCCGCAGCCCGTGACCAACGCGAGCACTGGAACCACGAGCAGCGCCCGCCGGGTGTTCATTGCCGGTGCCCCCATATGCGGGCTAGAGGATGTACCGCGTCAGGTCCTGGTCCTTGACGATCGTAGACAGGGCCTTGCGCACGTATTCTGCATCGATCTTTACGTTCTTCTTTTTGAGGTCCGGACCTTCGAAGGAGATCTCTTCCAGCAGCTTCTCCATAATCGTGTGCAGCCGCCGCGCGCCGATGTTCTCGGTGGTCTCGTTCACGAACGCCGCGAGCCGCGCCACTTCCTTGAGCGCTTCCTCCGTGAAAGTCAGTTTGATGCCCTCGGTCTCGAGAAGCGCGGTGTACTGCTTGATGAGTGCGTTCTTCGGCTCCTTCAGAATGCGAATGAAATCGGCCTCGCTGAGCGACTTCAACTCCACTCGGATCGGGAACCGGCCCTGCAACTCGGGAATCATGTCGGACGGCTTCGACACGTGAAACGCGCCCGCGGCGATGAACAGGATGTGATCCGTCCGCACGAACCCGTGCCGCGTGTTCACCGTCGTTCCTTCGACAATCGGGAGAATGTCGCGCTGCACGCCCTCGCGGCTCACGTCGGGACCGTGCCCCGATTCTCTCCCGGCGATCTTGTCGATCTCGTCCAGGAAGATGATGCCGCTGCGTTCCACCCGCTCCAAGGCGATCCGGACCACCTGCTCCATGTCGACGAGCTTCTGCTCCTCTTCCTGGACCAGGTACTCCATAGCCTCCGTAACGCGCATCTTGCGTTTCCGCGAGCGGCTGCCGAACAGCCCGGGCAGGACATCCTTGATATTGATGTCCATTTCCTCCATGCCGCCGGGCGTGGAGATCTCGAATGACGGCCCGCGCTCTTTGACGTCGATCTCAACTGTGCGGTCGTCCAGCTTGCCTGACCGCAGCTTTTCGCGCAGCTTCTCGCGGCTCCGCTCTGCGGATTCGCTCTGCTCCGGCTGAAGCGGCATGAGCAGTTCCAGCAGGCGCTCTTCCGCATTGTGCTCCGCGCGATCGCCGATTTCCTCCAACCGCTCGTCCCGCACCATCTCGATCGAGATCTCCGCCAAATCGCGGATCATCGATTCGACGTCCCGCCCGACGTAGCCGACCTCGGTGAACTTGCTGGCCTCTACCTTCATGAATGGCGAGTTCGCGAGCTTCGCCAGGCGGCGCGCCAACTCCGTCTTGCCGACCCCCGTCGGCCCGATCATGAGGATGTTCTTCGGCATGACCTCTTCGGCCATGTCGGGATCGAGTTTCTGGCGGCGGATGCGATTCCGGAGCGCGATCGCGACCGCGCGCTTCGCCTCGTGCTGCGAGATTACATACTTATCGAGTTCGCGAACGATCTCCCGCGGCGTGAGCTCATCAAGCAGAGGCGTGTCCCCGGAAGCCTGGGCAGGCAGGTAAATCACCATCTATCCAAGCTCCTCGAAGTTTACGTTGCTGTTCGTGTAGATACAGATCTCGCCCGCAATCGCCATCGAGTTCTCGACGATTTTTCTCGCTTCCATTTTTGTGTGTCGGGACAGCGCTCGCGCCGCAGCCGATGCGAACGGACCGCCCGAGCCGATCGCCGCGATCCCCTCCTCCGGCTCGATTACGTCGCCAGTGCCGCTCACGATATATGTGCTCACCGTATCGGCCACCACGAGTAGCGCTTCCAGGTGCCTTAGAACCTTGTCCGTGCGCCAGTCTTTCGCGAGTTCCACCACTGACCGTGAGAGGTTGCCGTTGTGCTGTTCGAGCTTCGATTCGAAGCGCGAGAATAGGGCGAAGGCGTCCGCGGTGGAGCCGGCGAACCCGGCCAGTATTTTCTCGTTATAGAGCCGGCGGATCTTTCGGGCGTTCGCCTTGAGAACCTCCTGGCCGAATGTCACCTGTCCGTCCGCCGCCATGACGGTCTTGCCGTTGCGCCGGACGCACAGAACGGTCGTAGACCGGATGCGTTGTTTCATTGCGTAAACTCTTAGTTTACCGCCACCTACTGAAGAGCCGCCGAAAGAGTTCCGGTTTCGCGCAGCACCGCCAGGCGCGCCTTCTCGAGCGCTGCCGCCGCGTCGTAATAGTCGATCCACTTCCCGGTTTCTGCGAAACGCGCCTCCTCGAGTTCGCGGATCGGCGCCCGCCCCTCCTCGCTCTGCGCCAGCAGCACGGAAACCTGTTCGCGCGCCACTTCCAGGTCCAGGCGGGCCACCTGCTGCGCGGTCTCGGCCTGTTCCACATCCGCCAGCGCGCGGCGTGTATCGTCCTCCAGCTTGCGTCTGGTGTTCCGAAGCTGAACCCGGATTTGCGCCGCCTCGGCTTCCGATTGCGCCCCCTGCGCGCGCGCTCCCGTACCCGCCCAAACCGGCACTTGGAACGAAACGCCAAGCTGCCCGTTGTGACGCTGGAACCGGTTGAAGAACTGATCGTAGTTGTTGTAGCGGCCCAGCAGAGCGTACTGCGCTACCAAATCCGCCTGCGGTAGCCACGAGGCTTTCGCGGAGCGCACCTCGTGTCCCTTCGCCAGCATGCGCGATTCGAGCGCGCGGATCTGCTTGCTGTTCTGAAACGCCGTCTGCACAGCCGCATCCGCCGAGGGCGGCAATTCCGGCAGCGGCCGCTGATCCGTCACAACCCGTACTCTTTCTCCTGGCTCCAGCCCCAGCACCGCCGCCAGCGCATCCTCCGCCGTCCGCACGCTCCCCTCGAGCGCCTGCCTCCGATAGCGCGCGCGCGCCAGCATCAGTTCCGCTTTCTTGCCCTCGATCGGCAGTTCCCGGCCTTCCACAATCCGCGCCCGAACCGCTTCGAGCGCCCTCTCCAGGCCATCGCTCTCGCGGCGCACCGCATCGAGTTGCTTCACCACGCGCTCCGCGTCGATGTACAACTCCGCTGCGCGCCATACCGCCTCCTCCTGCTTCGCGGCCGTGTCGAGCGCCGCCGTTCTGCGGTTTTCCCTCGCCGCTGCAATGCGGTAGCTCTGCGGCCTGTTGAACACGCTGCCGATCCCCTGGGCCTGGAATATCGAGGGCGTGGAGCCTTCAATGCTCATCGGCATGCCGTTCGAATATGCCAGCCCGCTGCCGACAACCACCTTCGGGATAAAGGGATCGCGCGCGATTCGAACCGCCTCGTCCGCCTTGCGCTCGTCGTAACGGGCCAGCACGACGTCCGGGTTCTGCTTGAGCGCAAGCGCGACCGCGTCGCGCATGGTCAGATCCCGAACCTCGGCCGATGCGTGAGAAGCTGCAATCAACACCAGGAGCCACAAAGCCTGCCTTCGCATGCCTTCAGGCTACCGGATTCGCTTCAGCGCGGAGGCGCCGCGCTCGGCTATTCGTAGCGCAGCGCAGCCATCGGGTCTACCCGAGCCGCACGCCGCGCCGGGATCCACGTGGCCGCGAGCGCTACGCCGGTCAGCACCACCGCTGTGGAGGCAAAGGTGAGCGGATCGTTAGGCCGGACCTCATAAAGCTGGCTCGAAAGAAAGCGCGTGAGAGCCAGTGAACCCACTGACCCGGCGGCGATGCCCGCCCACGTCACCCAGAGGCTTTCCTTGAGCACCATTCGAAGAACGCCGCCCCGCCCGGCGCCGAGCGCCATGCGAATGCCAACTTCACGCCCGCGGCGTGAGACGTTGTACGCGATCACTCCGTAGATGCCCACCGCCGCCAGCGCGAGCGCCAGGACGGCGAAGCATCCGAGGAGGACGGTAGTGAACCGGGTGCGCGCCATCGCAGCCGAGTACCGCTGCTCCATCGTTACAACATCGAAGACGGGCAGGTTGCGGTCGAGCCCGGCCACCTCGCGCCGGAGTGCGGACGCCAGAGCGTCGGGGCTTCCTTTTGCCCGCACGAAGAACAGGCCGAACGGAGTGTACAGCTGCCGCGAACAGAGGTAAACCTGCGGATCGAGCGAGTCCTGAACGTTGCCGTACTGAACGTCTCCAGCGACGCCGATCACCTGTACGGATTTCAGGCGTTCGTCCCACATCGCGAGGGAAATGGTGCGGCCCACCGGGTCCGACGCGCCGAACAGCTTACGCGCCGTGGTCCGGCTCAACAGGGCCACCCACGGGGCCCCCGGAGAATCCTGAGCGGTGAAGCCGCGTCCCCTCAAGACCGGGATGCGAAGCAACCCAAACAAGCCGGGGCTCACCGTGTGGATGCCGACCTCAATGCGCTCCTCGCCGCGGCCGGGTACCGAAAGCAGGCTGATGTCATGGAACCGTGCGAGCGGCGAAGAGGATGAAGTCTCGGCCGCTTCGACGCCGGGCAGCGCAGCCGCCCGCTGAAGCAGAGCGTCCTGGAACGCACGCGCCGCCGGCTCCTTCAGGTCCAGGGGCAGGGAAACACGGAACGAGAGTACGTTTTGCGGTTCGAAGCCAATCGGCGTTCGCAGTAGGCGCGCCATGCTGTTCAACATCAGGCCCGCGCCCGTCACCAGCACTAGCGCCAGCGCTACCTCCCCGGCAACCAGCAGGGCGCCCGGCCCCATCCGCCACAGCCGCGGAGCCCCGCCGTGCTTGAGCGATGTCACCAGCGAGACCCGGGAGGCACGGATCGCGGGCGCCAGTCCGAACACCATCACGGCCGCGAGCGCAAGCGTGAAATTGAACCCGAGCACAGCGCCGTCCAGCCGGACCGCGTTCAATGCCGGTATCTCAATGGGCCTGCCGCCCAACGCGAACGAATCCCCGGGTTTGAACGACGCCAGCATGTCCACTCCCCAGAGCGCAATGAACAGCCCGCAAACGCCGCCGAGGACGCCGATGACGAGACTCTCGGTCAGCAACTGCCGAACCAGCCGCCAGCGCCCGGCGCCCACTGCGAGCCGCAACGCGACCTCATGCTTCCGCGCCGCGCCGCGCGCGAGCGTCAGGTTCGCGATATTCGCGCAGGCGATCAGCAGCACGCACGCCACAGCCCCAAGCAGAACCAGCAGCAGCCTGCGCAGGACCGGGTCCACCGAGGCGTCGTGCAGGCGCTGCACTTCAATCCCCCAACCCTTGGGATTCGGGAAGGACGCGCGAGCCGAGTCCGCCGCAGACCTGACCTCGCTCGACGCCTGCTCCAGCGTCGCGCTGCGGCTCAATCTGCCGACCACGTTGAGCCAGTGTGCCTGGGCCATCTCCAGGCGCCGCGGCATCCCGCTCAGGGCCGGAAGCATCGCCAGGGGTGTCCACATCTCCCCGGTTCCGGTCAATCCGCGAAAACCCGGCGGCAGTATCCCGATGACAGTTAGCGGGAGGCGCTCCACCAGGACGGTCCGTCCGATAATGTCGGGATCCGCACCGAAACGGCGCTGCCACAGTCCATGGCCCAACAGCACGACAGGGTGTGTGCCGGGAGTCCTGTCCTCCTCCGGAACGAATACCCTTCCGAGGCTTGCTTTGACGCCAAGCGTCCTGAAGTAGTCGGCGGAGACTGCTTCTCCTGCTATGCGCTCCGGAATGCCCGCTCCCGAGAGTGCGAACTGATGATCCACGAATCCGGAAAGGCTCTCGAACGCGCGGAGATTCGCCTTAACCTCTCGGAATTTGGGGTATGACCAGACCCGAATCGCTTCCACACCGCCGTCGGGCTTTGGGAACGTGAGCTTCGCCGTGATGAGGCGGTGCGGTTCGGGAAACGGCAACGGGCGCAAAAGGACCGCGCTCACCACGCTGAACATCGAAGTATTGGCGCCGATGCCCAGCGCGAGCGAGAGCACGGCCACCAGGGAGAAGCTGCGATTGCGCATCAGCACCCGGAGCGAATACCGCACATCCTGCAGGAATGTAGCCATCGCGCGTCGTATCTGCAAGCAGTTGACCAATCGCTTCCAACACTGCCAACGGCTGCTGGCAGCCTTACTTTAACGGGCTTAACGGATCCGCACCGGCTGGCGTGCCCGAGCGCTTCAGACTGGGGTGTCCGAATTCGGGATGTCCTTGTGCGTGACCGCGCATCCGCCATCAGGACGTCCGCAACCCGCAGGCCTCGGGCTGCATCTGAATAAATGAACCCTGCCACTCCTGGGAAAGGGCGTGCCGTCTTCGCACGGTGGCTTAAGATTCTTAATGTCCCGTGCTAGCGTAATGGTAGGGCCTGTCAAATGTCACACGAATCGGCCATCCGGGTTGCGGATCTGAGCAAACGCTACCGCTCCGGCTCCTCGGATTTGGTCGTTCTGGATCACCTGAGTTTCGACGTAGCGCCGGGTGAGCGGCTCGCTCTCGTGGGCGAGTCCGGTGCAGGTAAATCCACGTTGCTCCACCTCCTCGGCGCTCTGGACAGGCCTTCCAGCGGGCAAATCTACTATGGGGCAAGAGAATTAACAAAGCTCAACGAGTCCGAGCTGGCGATGTTCCGGAACCGCGAGTTGGGTTTCGTATGGCAGACTCATTACCTTCTGCCGGAGTTCACGGCTCTGGAGAACGTGATGATGCCTCTGTTGATTCGGGGGCTGAGCCAGTCGGATGCGTCTCCAGTGGCGGCAACCCGGTTGGACGAGGTAGGTTTGAAGGCCCGCTCCCATCACCGCGCAGGCGAACTCTCAGGCGGTGAGCAGCAGCGGGTAGTCCTTGCCCGAGCGCTTGTCGGCAACCCCAGCTTTCTCTTCGCTGACGAGCCAACCGGCAATCTTGATTTCCGGACCGGAGACATGATCATTGGACTGCTCAATGATCTGCACCAGTCCCACCAGTTGACCTCGATCTACGTTACTCACAATCTCTCGTTCGCGAAGAGGTGCGACCGGATTCTGCGGCTCGAAGCCGGGGCGCTGCTCGAAGGCGCTCCGATCCAGGACGCTGTTAGTTTTCACGGAAAAGATCACTATGTTTGAACGCTACACGGAAAAGGCCAGACGGGTCATCTTCTTCGCGCGCTACGAGGCCAGCCAGTTCGGCAGCCCGTATATCGAAACCGAGCACCTGCTGCTCGGCCTTTTGCGCGAGGACAAGACCCTGGCGAACCGGTTTCTTCGGTCCGCCGCCCAGATCGATTCGATCCGCAAACAGGTCGAGGCCCATACAACGATCCGTGAGAAGGTCTCCACCTCTGTGGATCTGCCCCTCAGCCACGAGTGCAAGCGCGTGCTGGCCTATGGCGCTGAGGAGGCCGAAAGGCTCAACCACAAGCACATCGGGACCGAGCACCTTCTCCTCGGCCTGCTCCGGGAAGAAAAGAGCCTTGCTGCGGAGATCCTCCACGAGCGGGGCCTTCGCCTCTCTCAGGTACGCGAGGAGATTGCACGCTCTTCGTCGGAAAAAGTCTCGGCCAACCGCCCGAAGGAAAGCTCGCTGCTCGGCGAGTTCAGCCGGGACCTCACCCAGGCGGCTGTCGATGCCACGCTCGATCCCCTGATCGGGCGCGATTACGAACTCGAGCGCGTCGTCCAGATCCTCTGCCGTCGCACTAAGAATAACCCGGTGCTCATCGGTGAGCCCGGCGTCGGCAAGACCGCCATTGTCGAAGGCCTCGCACAGCGCATCGCCGACGGCGAAGTGCCCTCGTTCCTCGCCGACAAGCGGATTCTCGCGCTCGACCTCTCGCTCATTGTCGCCGGGACCAAGTACCGCGGCCAGTTTGAAGAGCGCTTGAAGACCATCATGAAGGAGCTGATGGAGAATCAGAACGCCATCATATTTATTGATGAGCTCCACACACTGGTCGGCGCCGGCTCGGCCGAAGGCTCGCTCGACGCGGCCAACATCCTGAAACCGGCCCTCTCCCGCGGCGAGATTCAGTGCATCGGCGCAACCACGCCCGGCGAGTATCGCAAGTCGATTGAGAAGGACCGCTCGCTGGAGCGCCGCTTCCAGGCCGTCAAGGTGCCGCCGCCCTCCGAAGGCGACGCCGTCAAAGTGCTCCGCGGCATCAAGGAGCGGTACGAGAAGTTCCACGCCGTCGCGTACACGGATGACGCCATCGAGACGGCGGTCTATGCCTCCAGCCGGTTCATTCCGGACCGTTTCCTGCCGGACAAGGCCATCGACCTCATCGACGAGGCCGGCGCCCGCGTCAAATTGCGGCAGACCACGCTTCCGGCCGACGTCGCGGAGATCCAGAAGCGCATCAAGTTCATCGTCCACCGCATGGAGAACGCCATTGCGAACCACGAGTTCGAGAAGGCGCGTTTCTACTCGGATGAAGAACGCAAGGAGCGCGAGAACCTTCGCCAGCTCCGCGAGCGCTACAACCTTGACGACACTTCCACCGGCATCGTCACGAAGGACGACATTGAGGATGTTGTCGCGCGCTGGACCGGCGTGCCGATGACCTCCATCAAGGAAGAGGAAGTCAGCAAGCTGCTCCGCATCGAGGAGGAGCTGCACAAGCGCGTCGTCAGCCAGAACAAGGCGATCGGCGCCCTGTCACGCGCCATCCGGCGCTCTCGCGCGGGCCTCAAATCGCCCAAGCGGCCGGCGGGTTCGTTCCTGTTCCTCGGTCCGACGGGAGTCGGCAAGACTGAGGTCGCGCGTGCTTTGGCCGAGTTCGTGTTCGGCAGCGAAAAATCTCTCATCCGCTTCGATATGTCGGAGTTCATGGAGAAGCACTCGGTCTCGAAGCTGATCGGGTCGCCTCCGGGCTACGTGGGCTATGAAGAGGGCGGCCAGCTCACCGAGCGCGTGAAGCGCCAGCCATACTCCGTGATCCTGCTGGATGAGATCGAGAAGTCGCACCCGGACGTCTATAACATCCTGCTTCAGGTGTTTGAAGACGGACAGTTGACCGACGGCCTCGGCAACACAGTGGACTTCAAGAACACAATCATTATCATGACCTCCAATCTGGGGGCGCGGCACCTGGAGAAGAAGTCCGGTATGGGCTTCTCCGCTCCGGCGGACTCCGCGATCCCTCAAAAGATCGAGGACATGGTGATGAGTGAGGTGAAGCGGGCGTTCAACCCCGAGTTCCTCAACCGGCTCGATGAAGTGATCCTGTTCTCGCCGCTTAGCGACGCCGATCTGCTCCAGATCATCGACTTGCTCGTCAGCCAGATCAACCAGAACATCGAAACGAAGCAGATCAAGATCCAGGTCGCCGACGACGCCAAGAAGTACATTTTGGAGAAGACGCTCGGAGATCGCAGCTTCGGCGCGCGGCCGCTCCGGCGAGCCCTCCAGAAGTACATAGAGGATCCGTTGGCGGAAGCCGTCATTCAAGGCTCGCTGCCGCGGCCGGCGGATCTCGAAGTCTACCTCGGCGAAAACGGCATCTACTGCCGTCAGCTACCGAAGGAAGGCGAAGAGGTCCTGGTCGGTGCGGGCAGCCAACCGAACGGCACGATGCTGTACAGCTTCTAACGAAAAAAGGGGGACACGCTCAGCGTGCCCCCCTTTGACACCGAGTGGCGCGGCCGCTCCCGGCCGCAACATTGGCTCGCGTCCCAGACGCCCCCTCCGACATTTCTCAACACCCGTCAGCCGAACCCACTATTGACGTGCCGGACACCGGCAGGGCGATCGCCTCCGCTTATTTCCACACAGTAATCTGAGGGGGCGGGTCCGGGGGTGCAGCGGACTGCGCTCGGCCACCAGGCCGGGTCCTCCAGAGGTTTTCGAAGCTCCGTTACTTTGCGGGCGGGACCGGATTGACCGGAGTCTCGGGCGTCTGTTTCTTCGCAGACTTTTTGCTGTGTTTCTTGACCTTCTTGGGCTTCGGGTTCTCGACCGGAGCCGGCTCCTTCGAGGGTATGGCCGGCGCCTGTGCAAACACAGGAACGGTCAGGGCCGAAATGAACAGCGCGATCAGCGTCTTCTTCATTACCGTTTCAATCTCCTATCGGGCAGGTTCGTTCCTGCTCAGGTTCATCGTGCGCCAACCGCCCGTTCCTTCGGAATCCCTGATCGGGGCTACATCCGATGCCGTCGATTGGGGATGCCCCGTATCGCGGGCTCGCCGCGACGCTGAAGCAATCGTCATCCCGCTGCGGCTCAACGCCAATGAGCCGATGATCCACAGCGGAGCGGTGAGCAGCAGGAACACGATAAACGAGAACGCGGTGGCGCTGGTCTTGTCCACTCCGAATACGGCAAGGCCCACCACTACGAAGAACTGGTAGCTCCCGAGGTTCGCCGGGGCATTCGGAATCATGGTTCCCAGGTGAACGATCAGCAGAACCACCGCGCCCGCGCCGAATCCGAGTCCGAGCCCGGCGGCCTGCATGATCGACCAGAACGCGAGGATCTGCCCCAGCAGTACCAGCCCGGACGCAAGCATGGCCGTCCGGAAGTCGCGTGACAGACCCGCATTGCGAATGCTCTGCTCCATGGGCTCGAGCCAGCGGAGAATCGCTCCGTACCGGCCTGTGTGCGGCCCGCCGGGCGGCCGCTTGGACACCCATTCAAGGAAACCGAAACCCAGCAAAACGACGACTCCAAGAAGGCCTGCGGCGATTCGCATGGAATCGGGCAGCGGGACGAAAAGCGCCGCTGTCCCGGTTGCCGCCGCCAGCCAGAACCCATCCATCAAGCGTTCGAGGAGCAGCGAAGGAAACACGGCGCGCGCCGGCGTGTTCAGCCAGCGCGCCGCGAGACCCATGCGCACCAGTTCGCCTGCGCGCATGGGCACCACTTCGTTCGTGAACAGGCCGGCATAGATGGCCTGCGTCGTACGCCAGACGCTTAGGCGTCCCCGCGCGCGCAGCAGAAGCTCCCAGCGCCAGCCTTGGGCGATGTAGCTCAGGATATCGAACGCGACCCCCGCCGCGACCCATGCCCAGGAAAGGCGGCCAGCCGACGCGAGGATCGCACGCGGGTGGACGTCATGCAGCAGCCACACCAGGCATGCGCCCGCCACGATCCACCCCGCGG
>DATMXS010000144.1:0-28152 GCA_035561355.1 Bryobacteraceae bacterium
CGTTCGGGGCGGATTTGCAAATTGAATTATGTACATCTATCAGCGGCACGCCGATCGCGAAATCGCGCGGCTACGCGGAGGGTTAATCCCGGTGGGAAATGCGGCGAGGTCTCGGGGTTCGTGAATGCCCGTTCAGGTGACGCGCCAGCTGGCTGAGCGCGAGTTTCGGGCTGCTACTTGATTGGGTTGGGGTTACGGGCGAGCGAGATGGAAGGGAGAGGAACGGATCGAGAGCAGATGGAGGAGCCGCGGCTCGGATCTGGCATCAGTTGATGCCTCAAACCGCCCCGCGACTCCCCCTCGTGTTTTGGCCGTCAGACGATCAGTGCGACGGCCGATTCACTATTGTTACCAGCGGCGTCCGCGGCCGGCGCCACCGCCGGAGCCACCACGGAAGCCACCGCCGCCACCGGTGCGCTCACCCTTCGGACGAGCTTCGTTCACGGTAAGATCTCGGCCTTCGTGATCGCGGCCGTTCAGAGCGGCAATCGCTTGGTCCGCCTCGCTGTCGTTCGTCATTTCAACGAATCCGAAACCGCGGGGCTGCCCCGAATCGCGGTCCGTCACAATGCTGACACGTTCAACGGCACCGTGCGCTTCAAACAGCGAGCGGATACCGTCCTCAGTTGCGCCAAAACTCAGGTTTCCAACAAAAATATTCTTCATTAGGTTTACTTTCCGATTCGACGCGGGCAAGTTGGGCGGACGGACGGAGCGAAGCACGCTAAGGCAGTCTCACGACAAATTGGCAGGATCGATCAAATCTATTTAGAGTCTAGCACGGATCGCGTTTTGCGCAAATACTTATTGGATTGGTGCGCCATCAGAGCCCCCATCCGGGGATTCTCAACGAGACCGCTTCCGCGGCTGCCGCTTCAGGAATCAGGCGAAAATAGGGACTGAGGCGAAGGGCTATTAAGGATGTGCAGAAATATAAGGACTCTCTTCAACTTCGATCCGCCCGCCACAGACGAGGAGATTCGAGCTGCCGCGCTCCAGTTTGTAAGGAAGATCAGTGGCCTCAACAAACCACCAAAGGTAAATGAAGGCACTTTCCTGGCCGCAGTCGACGAAATAGCCGCGGTCTCAACGCGCCTTCTCCGCTCGCTCGAAACGAACGCGAGGCCGACGAATCGACAAGAAGAAGCCGCCAAGGCCAAGGCTCGCTCCGTGGAGAGATTCGCACCGTAAGCCGTCACCGCTACCCTACCGCGCCGAATATGTACTATCCTGCTTCTCCGCCTCCGGCCGTACGGGCAGCGAGATGCGGGCCGCAGTGAACTCGGCGATATCCTCCAACATACCGTTCGCGAAAACAACACGACCGGAAACGTGGCAGCCCCGCTCTGGAGAACTCTGGACTAAAAGATTAAGAACTGATAATATCGGAGCGTCCGGAAGAGGGGATGAGGATGGGCTACACACAGGGGTCCAGGGTGTTGATGCTTGGGATCGATGCGGGAGATGTCAACATCATCCGATCCTCCCTGGACACGCTGCCGCGCCTGCGGCAGCTTTTCGCGGACGGCCCCGTTTCTAAACTTCAGTCTTCGGCCGCGCTGACTTCCTCCGTGTGGCCTACATTCTCGACGGGGACGCCTCCGGGTCAGCACGGCTCCTACTACCCGATGCAGTGGGACCCCGCTGCGATGACGCTCCGCCGCGTCGCGGCGGACTGGATTGATTACGAACCGTTCTGGTACGCTCTCGCGCGGCAGGGAAAGCACATTACCACGCTCGACGTACCATTCAGTTTGCCAAGCAGGCTCGAACGCGGCGTCGAGGTCCAGAACTGGGGTTCCCAGGAGTGTCTGGGGCCGTTCGGCAGCAACCGACCGGAACTGGCGCGCGAGATCCGCAAGCGCTTCGGCGAACATCCCATGGGCAGCGACGTCCCCATCGAGGAACCCGCTCACAAACTGGAGCTGCTCCGAAACAACCTGGTGGCCGGCGCACGGCGCAAGGGCGAGCTCGCACGGTGGCTGATGGAGACCACCCGGTGGGATTTGTTCATTACCGTTTTTGCCGAGTGCCACCGCGGCGGCCACACTCTCCAACCGGGCAGCCGACCCGCGGCCGTCCCACCAAACGCGCTCTCGGAAGTCTACCAAGCGGTTGATCGCGCGATCGGCCATATCCTCGATGGCGTTGACCGGGAGACCACAACGATCGTGGTGTTCTCCGTACACGGCATGAGGGCGAATCTCACCCAGGAGCATTTCGTTCTGCCGCTCATGGAACGCATCAATGCCACATTTGAAACTGGCGGCATGGGTTCCGCCGCTACGGCGCCAGAGGTGAAAAGCAACCCCATGCGGATACTCCGGGCGGCAATACCGCCGCGGCTTCAGTACGGAATTGCGAAAGCCGTTCCCGCCGGAGCTCGGGACTGGGTGGTCCGGCGCGCGTATTGCGGCGGCCTGGATTGGAAAAAGACGCTCGGGTTTGCCCTGCCCGGCAGCGGTGAGGGCTATCTCCGCTACAACATGGCAGGACGCGAAATGCAGGGTAGTCTCCAGCGGGGCAGCGAACGCCACCAGCGATATGAGAAATGGTTGACAGACAGTCTCCTCAGTTTCAAAGACGCCCGGACCCATGCCCCCATCGTCAAGGAAGTCGTGTTTGCGCACGATGCCTACCCGGGCCCACGGAGCGGCTATCTGCCCGACGCGATCATCTTGTGGAACGATCTCATGCCCGCGCAGGAGATCTACTCCGACCGCCTCGGCCGCTTGAGCGCTAGCCTCACTACCGGGCGAACGGGCGAACACCAACCCGAAGGGTTTGCCGTTGTGGCCGGTGACAGGCGCGGCCTGGAGGAAGCGCCCCGCCTCGAGCACGCCAGCGATTTCGCCGGCTTGGTGCGGCATCTGCTGCACCGGACCGGGTCGACAAGAACCTCAGCTACTTCCGTCTAGGCCGGCCGTCTCAGGAGCCACTCAATGGATGCCAGCAGAATTTATGACGTGATCGTTATCGGGTCCGGCGCCGGAGGAGGCACGTTGCTGCACGCGCTCGCTCCCACGGGGAAGAAGATCCTCGTCCTGGAGCGAGGCGGCTACCTTCCGCGCGAGAAGGACAACTGGAGCAGCCGCGCCGTCTTCGTAGACAACAAGTACAAGGCCCGGGAGACGTGGCTCGAAAAAGATGGGAAAACCTTTCGGCCCGAGATTCACTATTACGTCGGCGGGCAAACGAAGCTGTACGGTTCTGCCTTGCTGCGGTTTCTGCCGGAAGATTTCGAGGACCTTCGCCATCGCGACGGAATCTCACCTGCCTGGCCGATCAGGTACGGCGATTTGGAGCCGTACTACGCACGGGCGGAGCGTCTATATCACGTCCATTCCGATGGCGGTCCATTCCCCGCGCTCAAGCACGAGCCGAGGATCCAGGAGTTGCAGGACGACCTGCGGCGGCTTGGCTACTCGCCCTTCGCTCTCCCGGTGGGTGTGATTCTGGACGAACGGCACCCGGAAAACAGCCCCTGTATCCGGTGCAGCACCTGTGACGGCTACCCCTGCCTGATTCACGGGAAAGCCGACACCGAGGTTGTGTGTGTGCGGCCGGCGCTGCGGAATCCGAACGTCACGCTCCTGACACACACGCACGTGACGCTTTTAAGGACAAGCAGTTCCGGTCGTGAAGTAACAACGGTCGTCGCCGAACGGAACGGTGTGATCGAGCAGTACCAAGCAGGTGTCGTTGTGGTGTCCTGCGGCGCCATCAACTCGGCGGCCCTCTTGTTGCGCTCCGCGAACGAGGCGCACCCCAATGGTTTGGCCAATGCGTCGGACCAGGTGGGGCGGAACTACATGTGCCATAACAACTCGGCGTTCGTCGCGCTCTCTCCGAAGCTCAACCCGACTACGTTCGAAAAGACGCTCGCACTGAACGACTTCTACCTCAGGGCGAACGACTGGGAATTCCCGCTAGGCGCCATCCAAACGATGGGCAAGGCGGACGCCGAGAAATTCGAAGCGGCGGCACCCATTCCGGTACCTCGCTTCGCGCTTGATCAACTCGCGAAGCACTCCCTCGATTTCTGGCTCACCTCCGAGGACTTGCCGCGCGCGGCCAATCGGGTGACAGTCTCCAAAGAGGGCCGAATCAGCGTTCAATACCGCCAGAACAACCTGGAAGCACACGACCGCCTGAACGCCAAGCTCTCGAGGCTTCTCAGAAAAGTGGATGGGGAACACCGTCTGATTCCTTTGTCTTTCTCACTGCGAAAGAAGATTCCGCTGCGGGGCGTAACGCACCAGTGCGGCACGGTCCGTTTCGGAAGTGACCCGAAGACATCGGTCCTCGACGTCAACTGCAAAGCCCACGAACTGGACAATCTGTATGTGGTGGACGGCAGCTTCTTTGTCTCCAGTGCGGCGATGAACCCGGCCTTGACGATCATGGCCAATGCGCTGCGGGTTGCCGACCATCTGAAGCAGCGGTTGCATTAGCCGCAGGATGCGGCGGTTGTTCGTTTCGGAGGTGATGGTGGAATCCGTAGAGAAACATTTCGACGCTGCGGTAGTGGGCCTCGGCGCCGCAGGTTGCTGGGCAGCCAAGGTGCTGACGGAGAACGGTCTGAGCGTTGTCGCGCTCGACGCGGGCAGGTTATTGTCCCCGGCTGATCTTCCCCGTGACATCAAGCCGCTCTCGAAGAGGGTCCGGCCCGCGAGTTACTGGCACAAACTCCTGTTCGGCCACAGGACGACACAGGCCCGCGCCACCTCCTTTCACCCACAGCTCGAGCACCTGTATGTGGATGATAAGCAGAACCCGTACAGCACGCGCGGTGGCGATACGTTTCTCTGGATCCGAGGGCGGCAAGTCGGCGGCCGTCTGCACACCTGGGCACGCATGGCGCTGCGGCTGTCAGATCGCGACTTCAAGCGCGCCGAGTCGGACGGATATGGAACGCCGTGGCCAATCTCTTACAGCGATCTGGCCGAACATTATTGCAGGGTAGAAACCTTTCACGGACTTTGCGGGTCGCACGATGGCCTTCCGCATCTTCCGGACGGGTGCGTCAGCAAACAGGGTGTCTTCACCGCGCAGGCCGCTTTGTTCAAGAGCAGGATCGAGGCACGCTGGCCGGAGCGCAGAGTGATTCTGCCGCGGATACTCAAGGACAACATCGAGCCGATTCACGCGCCCCTCGAGCAAGCTCTCGAGACAAACCGCCTGCAACTCATCACGGAAGCGCCCGTAGCCCGGCTTCTTCTTAATAGCGAAGGCAGCCGCGCGATCGGGGTGGAGTTCATCGATGCGAACACCGGACGCAGGTCAGAGGTAAACGCGGACCGCGTATTTCTGTGCGCTTCCGCCATCGAATCGGTCAGGATCCTATTGAACTCGCGCTGCCCCCGGCATCCCGAGGGAGTAGGGAACAACCACGGACTACTGGGCCGGTACATTCTGGACCACAACTTCGTGGTGGGCGCCGGCACCGCTGGTGAGGAGTACCAACAGCTGCCGTGGGTTCCACGCCCATCCACTCCGCTGGACCTCAGTACCGATCTGGACTTCTGCATCCCGGATTTCAGCAGCAGCCTGAAGGACCGTGAATTCGTCCGGGGCTTCGGAATGCAAGGCACGGTGTCCCCGACCCATTGGGCGATTGCCGCTTTTGGCGAGATGCTGCCGCATCCGGACAACCGGGTGACGCTGTCCGGGAAGATGGACGCGTTCGGCATTCCCGCCGTGAATATTTCGATCCGGCGGCATGAGAACGACAGGAAGATGATCGAGGCCCAGAAGCGGGAACTTCTGCTGATGGCCCAGTCAGCCGGCCTTCAACTGAACATGCCGCTGCCGGCGGCTCTGCGGGGCATGCTCTGGAGGGCAGTGGGGCCTGAAGTGGGCGTGCTGCACCTCGGACTGGCGATTCATGAGTGCGGCGGCGCGCGCATGGGTAAGACTCCCGAGGTTTCGGTCGTGAACGCAAATAATCAGGTCTGGGACGTTCCGAACGTGTACGTCACGGACGGCGCGTGCTTCCCGAATACGGGCTGCCAGAATCCGACGCTGACCATCATGGCCCTGACGGCGCGGGCCTGCGAACTGGCGGCGGCGGACCGAAGCCCCGCTCAGTCGATGCTCCGCACCGGGTCGGCCGCGACCTAATTGTGAAGACTTTACCGGAAACTCATTTCCATTTGTACACGACGCTTTGTTTGAATTTCCTTGACACACCTCACCACGGATTGATAGTCTCCATCACTGGCGGCTCGCCGCCATCCGCACGGAGTACGAATGGCAGAACTGACATACGCTGGTTGCATGCTGGCGGCGCTGGACGGGTGCCGCTATGTAAAACAGATGATGACGACGGGAGCGTCTAATAGTCTCTCGAAGGCGATGGACCGCGGACTTATCAACCAAGTCGCGGCAATTCTCAAAGTCAGTACGGCGCGAAGTGAAGCGGAGACCACGATTACGCTCCGCAATATCAAGAACTGGGATACGAACCGAACCATGCAGGTCTGGGCCGAGAAGGCTAAGAAGTACGGCGCCGGGAATTGCGGTGAGCAGTCTGCCCTGGCCTTCTATTATCTGCGGTCCAAAGGTGTAGGCCCGCTGGATTGGGCGCGCTTCACCAACCGCGATCACGCGTTCATCCTGATTAACAGGCCCAAGAGCCTGAAGGGCGACGATCTTCGTGGAGCCCTCGACCGCGTGTTCCTGTGCGATCCGTACTACGACAAGAAGGGTCCGCTGAGCCAGTTTCCGGACTATAACGTCCAGTTCATCGAGTCTATCCTGCACTGCGAAGACGGCGTTACGCTTTGATCCCTGTACGGCAGGGCTGCACATCCCGAAACACGCATCGGGGCAGCCCTGATTCCGTACCCCCCGCAAAAAAGATCGAATTAGCTTAAACAAATCGCACGACGGGTACGTCTAAGACTCCCGAAGACAATCCTGTGCCCAGAGAACGATGGTTCTACGCGGCCGTGGCGCCCGTATTGGCGGCGGGCCTGATGCTTTCAGGATGTTCCCGGGGGCGGAATGCCCCCGAATCGCGGCAATCCGAACGCGCCGCAACGAACGCAGGCCTGCCGGATACGGGACCGGGAAGGCAGGCATGGCATCGGGATGCTCATCTTATTCGCGCGACGGGTGTCGTCCGGGCGCTCGAATGGCAGTCCATCCGCGTACCTCACATGAGCGGCGTCGGCGGCTTCGAAATGGTTCTCACGAAGCTCATCCCGAACGGCGCCAGCGTGTCGAAAGGCGACGTACTCGTCGAATTCGACCGCCTCAACCTTCTCGACCAGGAACGGGACGCCGTCGCCCTGCTGGAAGACCTCGCCCACCAACTTGACGAACGGAAAGCGCAGGTGGACAGCCTTCAGGCGACGCGTGGATCGCAGATCCGCGAGACGCAAGCCGACCTTGAAAGAGCGGCGCTGCAGTTGCGCAAGAAGGAAGTTCTAAGCGACATCGACCGCATGAAGAACGAGGCGAAAGTCGAAAATGCGCAGTTGCGGCTGGACCGGCTGAAGCAATCCGATACCCTCCGCGGCAAAGCCGAGCAGGCTTCGATTCGTATCCTCGAGTTGAAGCACCAACGGCAGCAGGTCACGCTGGAACGGCTGCGCACGAACCTGGACCGGCTCCTCATCAAAGCGCCCCAGAGCGGGATGGTAGCCTACGAAAATACGTGGAGGCAAGGTTCCATGGGGCCGCCGCAAGTCGGTGATCGCATGTGGCCCGGAATGCCGGTGGTCCGCATTTTCAACCCGGCGCGCATGGTGGTGCAAGCCACTGTGGATGAGCCTGATTTCGCGTCCGTATCCGAGGCCACTCGCGCGCGCGTCTACCTCGACGCCTACCCGGGCGAGTTGTTTGATGCGACCCTAGAATCCGCAAGTCCGGTCGCGACCGCCGGCCTCGATTCGCCAGTGCGGAATTTCGTTGCGATCTTCAACATCAAACAGCAGAGCCCCCGGTTGCTGCCCGACCTCTCGGCCGCGCTCGAAATCGACCCGCCGTCACCGCACGAAGGCGCGCCGCACAAAACAGCGCCGGTCGAAACCGCAGGAAGGGTTCCTCCTCAAGAGGTGAAGCGATGAGCGCCGCCGCCCCTACCCTCACGCCCGCACCAGCCGCAATCCGCTCTCCGCACCGGCGCCGACGCATCCTGATCGCGTGGCTTACGGCGCTGCTGGCCCTCGGCGGTTCCATCGGGATCGCCACGGTTGTTTTCCGGCCGGCGGCGGCGGAACCCTCCACCACACTGCCGCTCGCTACCGCCAGGAGCGGTGAGTTCCTTGTGACGGTCACCTGCCGCGGCGAGCTCGTCGCCGAGAATTCCGTCCAGATTACCGCACCGAACGTACCCAACCTGACCATAGTCTGGCTGGCACCGCCCAACTCCGCCGTAAAGGAAGGCGACCCGATCATCCGTTTCGACGCAAGCGGGGCGAAGCGGCAGTTGAGCGAGAAGGAAGCGGCGCTCGCCCAGGCGATCGCATCGCTCGATCAGGATAAGGCCCAGGCGCAGATCACGGCAGAGCAGGACAACCTGGAGATTGCGGCGCTGAAACAGGGGGTGGAACTGGCTCGCATCGAGGCATCCAAAGCCGAAATCCTGAGCGCCATCCAAGGCGAGGACAACCGGATCTCGCTTGCCCTGGCCGAGGAAAAGCTGCGGGTGAAACAGGCCGCTGCCCAGTTCAATACCGCCTCCTCGAGGTCAAAGATCGGATCCGCCGAAAGCCGGCGCAAAAAGGCTGATGCAGAAGTGGAACTGATCCGCAGCCGGATCGCGCGGACCGAGATTCGGGCGCCCGGCAGCGGTGTCATCAATTACCTCATGAACTACTCGCAGGGATGGATGAATGCCAAGCCGTTCAAGGTGGGCGACAGTGTTTGGCCCGGCAGCGCGGTGGCGGAGATACCGAACCTCGAGAGCCTGCGGCTCAAAGGCAAGGCTGAGGAAATCGACCGCGGCCGAATCAGCGCCGGCCAGGACGTCCGGGTCATTCTCGACCCATTCCCTGAAAAGACGTTCAAGGGAAAACTGGAGCGCATCTCCGCACTTACCGAGCAAAGCTTCGAGTGGCCGCCACAGCCCAGTTTCCGCGCATTCGCGGCTCTGGGAGAAGCCGATCAGCGGCTCCGGCCGCAGATGAACGGGCGCATGGACATCACTGTGGATAGAATCCCGAATGCCGTGAGCGTACCCGCGAAAGCGGTATTCGCGCGCGACGGCAAGCCTGCGGTGCTGGTGCCCGGCAAGGACGGCGTGCATGCGGTGACAGTGGAAGTCCTGGCGCGCAACCCGGACGAGGTCGCTGTGCGCGGTATCCGGGCCGGAACTCAAGTCGCCCTGGTAGACACCGTGAGTGAACAGGCGAAGAAGAAAGGCGAATCGAAATGAACCGCGTTCCCCGCATCATACTTCTCATCGCTGTGCTCGTCGCCCTCGCTACCGCGGCACGCTCCGTCCCGCGCCTGTTCGAAAAGCTGAACGCGGTGGAGCCCGCGCCGTTGCCCTCCACCCAGGTCAGGACCGGCGACGTGACCTTCACTGTTACTGCCGACGGCAGCCTGCAAGGTGGAAATTCGCGTATGCTCACCGCTGCGATGATCGGCGGCGGCACCTTGACGCTGACCGATCTGCGCAAGCCCGGCGAACTGGTGAAGCAGGGTGATGTCGTAGCCCAATTCGACACCACCGACGAGAGTTTCAGGTTGCGCGAGGCTGAAGCCGACCTGACCGAAGCCGGGCAGCAAGTGCTCCAGGCTGAATGCGAGGCAAAGGCTAAAGAGCAGGAACTCGAGTACGAGTTGATTGCAGCGCGCGGCGAGTTGCGGCAGGCCGAGATCGAGGTCAAGGCGAATCCTATACGCCCGGCCCTCAAGGCCAGGCAGAACGACATTACACTCGAGGGCGCCAGGAACAAGGTCGCCAAGTTGGAGCGCGATTATCCTCAGCGAAAAGCGGCGGCAAGCGCCTCCATTGCGATCCAGGAAGCTTCGCGGAAGAAAGCGCAGGTACTGGCCGACACCGCGCGCCGCAACATCGAGATGATGACGTTGAAAGCTCCCGCCGACGGATACGTCAACATCGAGCGAAACACGAACACGAACTTCTATTTCTCGGGCATGATCCTGCCGCTCTTCCAGGTCGGCGACCAGGTACGTCCCGGCATGGCGGTGGCCCAAATCCCCGATCTCAATAGTTGGGAGGCTTCCGCCCAGATCGCGGAGACGGACCGCGGTCATTTGTCGGTTGGCCTGCCTGCGACAATCCGCGTGATCGCGCTGCCCGGCCGCAAGTTCGCGGCGAAGATAAAGGACCTCGGTGGGACGATGGGCTCCCCTTGGGAGCGGCGGTTCGAGTGCAAACTGGCGTTGCTCGAATCGGCGCCCGAGTTGCGGCCCGGCATGAGCGCGCGAATTGTGGTCACGCTCGAAACACTCAAGAACGTAACGTGGCTCCCTGGTCAGGCTCTGTTCGAGCAGGGCGGCCGGACCTTCGTCTACGCACGCCAGGGGGATCGCTTCCTCGCCAAGGACGTGAAACTGGTTCGCCGGGGAGAAAGCCAGGCCGTGGTCACCGGCGTACAGCCGGGCGAAGAAATTGCTCTCGCAAGCCCGGACCAGACGGACCAGAAAGCTCAGAATAAGGCCCCGGGTTCTCCGGCCGCCCCGGCGGGAGGAGTTCCAAAATGACGCCGGCCATGCACCCGCGTCCCACTGCGGCAGAGGAGCCCGTCGCGCTCCCCCGACGGAGATTCGCCGTTCTCGGCGTTCTCAACGACTTCGCCGAGTCTCTCCGCAACCTGCGCGCTCAGAAAACCCGGACGCTCTTGACGACGTTAGGTATCGTGTTCGGCGTCGGCTCCGTGATCGGCATGCTGTCCATCGGCGCGGGCGCTCGCGAGCAATCGCTTCAGTTCATTGAGCGGCTGGGCGTCCGGAACGTCCTTGTCGATTCCCGTCCCGCAGCCACCCGCGAGGAGTTCCAGCAACGCCGCCGCGTTTCGCCGGGTCTGACCCAACGCGATGTGCGCATCCTCGAAGCCAACATCGACGCACTCGAAACGCTTTCGCCGCGCCGCTTCCTGCACCCCGCCCGCGTGCTGCCCAAGCCCTCGGGAACCATACCGGATATGTTCGGCGTCCGCGCGTCCTACCGGATCATCCACGATCTGCACCCCATCGAGGGCCGCTTCATCACCGATGAAGACGATGAAGCCAGCGCTTCGGTCTGCGCACTCGGGTTGAACGCGAAGATCGGGATGCTGGGTTACGGCCCCGCAGTCGGCAAGTACGTGAAGGTCAACGATACCTGGCTGCGCGTCGTCGGCGTGCTCGCCGAGCAGGTGGCGGACCCGGGCAGCGGCGGGCGCGTCATCGACCGCAACAATGCAGTGTTCATTCCGATCAATACCTTCCGCTACCGCTTCTGGGACGCCTCCGCCTACTTGAAAGATGAGCTCGACGGCGTGGACGTGCGCCTCAAGCCGGATGCCGACACCATCGCAGTCGCGAAGATCGTCACTGCGATCCTTGCCTCGACGCATCGTGAGGCTGAAGATTTCACAGTCACGATTCCCGCCGCATTGCTCGCCCAGCAAAAGCGCACGCAGATGATCTTTACCTACGTGATGGTCGCCATCGCAGCCATCTCGCTCCTGGTCGGCGGCATCGGCATCATGAACATCGTGCTCGCGACGGTGATGGAGCGCACGCGCGAAATCGGCATCCGCCGTGCGATGGGCGCCCGCCGCGTTGATATCGTGCGTCAGTTTCTGACCGAATCCGTCGTGATCTCGGTCGTCGGTGGGTTGCTCGGCGTCGCTTTCGGCGTATTTCTCTCGTGGACAATCGCGCAGGTCGCGGATTGGAAAACGATTGTGACAACGACCTCAGTCGTGGTCGCCTTCGCCGTGTCGGGGCTCGTCGGCGTGGTGTTCGGCATCTATCCGGCAATGAAAGCCGCTCGCATCGATCCGATCGAGGCGCTGCGCTACGAGTAATCGCGGGTTCGGCCGGCCGCAGGTCTGTAGCTCAGGACGGAGTCGGTTCTCTCTCCTGTGTCGCCCCTGTAACATGCCGCTGTATCCCGGCACTCGCGCTGGTCGGGTTTCCCGGCTCCCGCTGGTGGAACCCTGAAACCGCAATGTAGCCACACGCCACTACCACCAGGAATACGGTGAGCACCTCAGTGTCGCCGAGGTTCACTTCAAACAATCCCCCCACCATGATTCCAATCACCGTCGCGATCCCTCCGTGGAGCATGAATCGCTCGTTACTGCGTCCTGGAGGAAGCTGATGCAGGGTGCGGTAGAAATCGTAGAGGACCAGCGCTAGCAGCCAGAGCATCATCATCAGCGTCGGGATCCCGCGCTCAGCCGCGTACTGCAGATAGAAATTGTGTAAGTGCTGGTAAAACCCGGGAGGCCGCGACTGGCGCTCATCAGGCGTCATGTAATCGAGGAACTGGTACTTCGTTTCATCGAGCCCGATGCCGAACCATGGATGCGCCGCGATCATACGGGCGCCGGTCCGAAAACAGATCACACGAAACTCGTTCGAGTCTATGTCTTTTCTCGGCTGAAATATCGACACAGCCCGATCGTGCACCGGCCCTGGAACCAGCCAGATGAAAAGAACGATAACCGCCGGGGCAATTGCAGCCAACCAGCGCTTCCAGCGCCAGAGCAGCCAAACACCGGCGACCGCGACTGCAAGCCAGACCGATCGAGTTCCATTGATGAGCAGTGCTGCCCCGAGCAGGGCCGCGCAGAGGCTCCCTACCGCGAAGGCTCGCATTCGCAAGCCGGGGGCGAAGAAGAGAAACGCCAACAGCATCAACAGTACGACCATGTCCTGACCTGCGAAGGTCATAGGATGGCTCATAAAGCCCGTAAAGCGATTCTCCAGATAGAACTCATACAGACCACGCTGTTCCACATGTGCCTGGTACAACGAAGTGGCGAAACGAACCAACCCGAAACATGCCACTACGGCTCCAATCCAGACCCAGACGAGAAACAAGCGCCTCGCAATCCGCAGGTCCCGCACCGTCGAAAAAATAACGAGCAGCATCGAGAAGACGAACATCTTCTTCACTTGAGGCAGCCCGTGCGCGGGGTTCGGGGAGAGCATGAGCGAGAGCAGGGTGCCGGTCAGGAATAACGACAAGGGCAGCCACATACGCGGAAGCCGCAACTTCGTCCGTGATGCCAGCAGCGCTCCCAAAGAGAGGCCCAGCAGGATCTGAGACGCCGAGATCGATATGAGAACCGCTACAGCGGAAGCTACAGCGAGATAGAAGGAGGCACAACCAAGATCTTCCCGAGAGACCTGCACTTGCACCCTCCGCACAGTCGCCGAGATCAGCGATTGAGTTTACCTGCCAGTGGTTACACGATAACAGACCGCTAAGGCAGAAATCCACGTGCGGTTAGGAGCATACTCCGGCGTGCAGAGACGTCACCGATACTGTTCGATCACGGTGCCGCCGACGTTCAGGTGTCGGACTCTCCGACGGCCGGCAATCGCAACCTGGGCCTGTCCGTCATCAAACCCGGTTGGATAGGGAGAAACCGCCCGAATGATGACGGCGGCGCTACGCAAATCGTCTGTGCTACAGGCGGCGCCTTGGAGTGAAGGGCGAAAGAACCTGTAGTATTTCGCCGAATCGGAAGGGACGAATACGAGGCATGCCCCTTGCACAGTCGTCTGCTCGAGCAGCGATTGGGCTGCCGCCGCCCAATCCTCCCGCGGCCGGGTGAGCCACCGATGGTCGTACTCGAGGAAGACGACAATTAGCAGGGAAGCCAGAATACGGCCAGCGATCCTCGATCGATCATACAGGGTCGCAATGCCCTCTGCCGCCAGCAATGCGAGCGCGGGAAGAATGTAGATCATCTGCCGGATGGCTACGAAATAGCCAAAAGCAACGTCCATGCAGAGAGCGCCTCCGGCCGGCACAATGACCAGCAATAGGAGCAGGCGCGAAGCTCGTTTTGTCGGACGGCCAGCCCAAACGGCAGCGAACACGAACAGGATGAGTAACGCAGACCCGATGTATCCTGCTCCACTGATCTCGCGAAGCAACAGCAGGGGTGTTTTCCACTCCGGGTTGAAACTGACGTCGGTGGTGGAAATCGTGTGCGCCCAGGTTGACCGGACGCACAGATACCAGGGAGCACAGGCTAGCACTGCCAGCGCCAAAGAGCCGGCTATGGTGAATGCGAGCTTCAATCTTCCGCCAACCCCGTGCGATGCCGTCCAGATCAGGTGGCCTATGGCAACGAAGATGGAAAGCGGCTGAGTATATAAGCCTGCGGCAACACTGATGGAGTATCCCAAGACGTCACTTACTCTGGACTGCTGCGCCAGGCGCAGGAAAAACCAAGTGGCAAGCAGGCTGAACATCACCCCAAGCGCATACGGGCGGCCCTCGAGTGCGTAACGAAACTGGAGCGGCAACAGCGCAAACACGACCGCCGCAAGCCAGGGAATGCGCAGGTGCATGCGCCTCGCAATGCTTAAGAGGCAGATGCAACTGATCACGCTCGCGACAGCCGACGGAAGCCTGGCCACGACGATCGAATAGCCAAAAACCTGGAAGGTGAGAATCTGCAAGACCCAACCTAGCGGCATGCTACCCGGGCTCAATTCGATCAAATACGACATCGAAGAGAAGTCCCCGGATCTGGTGCCGATGAGTTGGATCACCTCATCGAGCCAAAGGGACAATCGGCCGAGGAGAAGGAAGACAGTGGCTCCGTACCCAGTGACAACAAGGATCCCCGACCAGATCGCTCCTGCGGCGCCCTGCTGGGGAGTTTGTCCCACCGATGGCGGTTCGGATGCGAAACCGGCTTGACGTATCGCGCTCAAATCAGTCACTCACGGATGGCTCCAGCTACGGTAACAGATCGACGAGCGCACATCCGCCTCCGGCGTGAGAGACGAATCGCTCTAGCGAGTTTGTCCGCCGAACGTGTCGCAGGCCTGGACGGTACCCTGTTCCAGCCCGCGGCGGAACCATTCCGAGCGTTGGGCTGAAGAACCGTGCGTGAACGTATCGGGGTTGACCTCGCCGCGGGCGCTCCTCTGGAGCCGGTCGTCGCCGATTGCCGCGGCTGCACCGAGGGCTTCCTCCACGTCGCCGCCCTCCAAAATGCCTTTCTGAGCCGTGGAGTGACCCCAGACTCCGGCAAAGCAATCCGCCTGGAGTTCCAGCCGGACCGAGAGGGCGTTGGCTTCCGAGGGACTGGCGCGCTGCAGGTCACGAACCTGACGGTCGATCCCGAGCAGGTGCTGCACGTGGTGGCCGATCTCATGCGCGAGCACGTAGGCCTGGGCGAAATCGCCGGGGGCTCCGAACCTGCGGCTGAGATCGTCATAGAACGAGAGGTCGATGTAAACCTTTTCGTCCGCGGGGCAATAGAACGGTCCGGCGGCGGCGGGAGCCGTGCCGCAGGCAGAGCGAACGGCCTCGCGAAAGACTACGAGCGTGGCATCGCGATACCGGCCGCCGAGCAAGCCGCTCCAGGTCTGTTGCGCGTCGTCGAGGACGAAGGAGACGAACTGGATCATGGGCTCCTCCTCCTCGTCGGTGAGCGGAGCAGGGCGCGAGGCCGCGGGCGGGTCTGCATACCCACCGCCGGAGCCCGTGAACATGGAAAGGAGATCGACGTTGCAGACGTAGCTCAGCGCGACCAGAAGCAGGGTTCCGCCGATACCCAAGCCTGCGCCGGCCCTGCCGATGCTGAGGCCCCTGCGATCTTCAAGATTTGCACTCCTGCCCCGGTACGACCAACGCATGCGCCCCTCCCCAGTGAAGACACCTGCCTTGAGTTTACGCGATCAGGGGCGTAAGGCTGGAACCGACTCGAGTCTGCGCATCATCCCAGGATCGCCGCGATGCGGTCCGGGTCATTCGGGACGGTGACAGGCTGGTTGCCGTAGGTTGAGACGATCGGCGCGCCGCCCGGGGCCTTAAGCTGGCCGGTGTGGTAGCGGTAAATGTAATCCGGGTCTTTGAGGAGATTGCCCGTGAGAACCGCGACCACGTCCGCATCCGGGTCGATAACGCCGGCGGCCGTTAGCTTGCGGATGCCCGCCAGGGTGGCGGCGGAAGCGGGCTCGCACCCGATGCCGCACAGCCCGATCTGGGCCTTCGCGTCAGCGATCTCCTGCTCCGTCACCTTTTCGACCACACCGGCTGAGGTGTCGATCTCGTGGAGGGCTTTCGGCCAGGAGACGGGGTCGCCGATGCGGATCGCGGTGGCGAGGGTTTCGGGGTTCGCGACCGGTGTGAGAGCGTTGCGCGTTTCCGAGCGCGCCAGTTCATAGAACGGCGCGGAGCCGGCGGCTTGAATAACGGCGAGCCTCGGGATGCGGTCGATGAAGCCCCACTCCTTCAACTCGCGTAGGGCCTTGCCAAATGCTGAGGTGTTGCCGAGGTTCCCGCCGGGCAGCACGATCCAATCCGGCGGAGCCCAATCGCGCTGGTCGAGCATTTCGATAACGATACTCTTCTGGCCCTCGATGCGGAACGGGTTAATAGAGTTCAGCAGATAAATGCCGAGACGTTCGGCGACGACGCGGACGAGGGCGAGAATTTGGTCGAAGTTGGCTTCCACCTGAAGCGTGCGGGCACCGTATTCGAGCGCCTGGGCGAGCTTGCCATAGGAGATGTTGCCATGGGGAATGAAGACGATCGGCTGGAGTCCCGCGGCTGCGGCGTAAGCGGCCATTGAAGCCGACGTGTTGCCGGTAGAGACGCAGGCGACTCGCTGCATGCCGAGGCGGACCGCCTGGGCTGTGCCGCAGGTCATCCCGTTGTCTTTGAACGAACCGGTGGGGTTGAAGCCCTGGTGCTTGAAAACGAGCCTGCGAAGCCCGGCCCAAGCGGCGGCTTGGGGGCCTTCGAGAAGGGGCGTGTTGCCTTCGCGGAGGGTGACGACGGGCTTGTAATCCGCGAGGAAAGGGAAGCACTCGCGATAGCGCCAGACGCCGCTTTGATCGACTCGGGTATTGCTCATGCGGCGCTCACGCCACACCGTTTTCAACTCGGGCTTGGGAGTGGGGCCGGGATAGGTGGCTTCCAGGAGCCCGCCGCAGCGGGGGCAATTATAAATGATGTCGGTGACGGCGTAGCGCGCGCGGCACTCGGGGGAGAAGCAGATTAACTCGGCTGCCATGAATCCCTGATTATACTGGGGGCCATGAAGGCCGTACACATCGAGTCCGGGCAGGTGGATGTACGGGAGGTTTCGATGCCGGTGCGCGAGCCCGGATACGCGCTGATCCGGTTGTTGTGCGCGGGCATCTGCAATACCGATCTGGAACTGCAGCGGGGGTACTACGGTTTCACCGGCACGCCGGGCCACGAGTTCGTTGGCGAAGTGGTGGAGGCGGATACCGCAACACTGGTGGGTGAGCGGGTAACGGGGGAGATCAACCTGCCCTGCGGCGAGTGCGAGTGGTGCGCGCGGGGTCTCGGGCGGCACTGCCCGAAAAGAACGGTGCTGGGGATTGTGCGGCATCCCGGGGCGTTCGCGGAGTTTCTGACGCTGCCGGAGCACAACCTGCACGCGATCCCGGATGGCCTGGCTACGGAGCACGCAGTGTTCGCCGAGCCGGTTGCTGCGGCGTACCAGGTGTTGGACCAGGTGGAGATCCCGGAGGGCGCCGCAGTGGCGGTGTTGGGGGACGGGAAGCTGGGACTGTTGATCGCGCAGGTACTGAAGGCTCACGGGGCGCGGGCACACCTCTATGGGCATCACCCGGAACGGGCTCCGATTTTCGGAGTCGAAACTGGTGCAAGCGGCATCACTTACGACTGGGTGGTGGAAGCGACCGGATCGGCCGATGGGCTGCGGCAGGCGGTGGCGATGACACGGCCGCGGGGGACCGTGGTGATGAAATCGACGGTACACGAACCGGTGGCGGTCGATATGGCTCCGGTGATCGTGAACGAGATTTCGCTGGTGGGCTCGCGATGCGGGCGCTTCGAGCCGGCGCTGGCGCTGCTGGCGCGGGGCGCTGTGAGGGTGGCGCCGATGATCTCAGAGCGGTTCCCGCTGGAACGCGCGCCGGAAGCGTTTGCGCGGGCTTCGGAAAAAGGCATATTGAAGGTACTGCTTGATTCATAACGGCATGCTCAAGAAAATAGCACTGGTGATTGCGGCCGTCTTCGTGCTGGCTCAGGTGGTTCGGCCCGACCGGACCAACCCGGAGGAGCAACAGGCCAGAACGCTGTATGCCAAGGCGAACGTGCCCGAGAACGTCCGTGGGATCTTCGAGCGATCGTGCAGGGATTGCCATTCGAACCGGACGACCTGGCCGTGGTACACGAACGTCGCGCCGGTCTCGTGGATGCTCGCGGATCACGTGAAGGACGGACGCAAGGAGCTGAACCTTTCGGACTGGGCCCAGTACGACGCGAAGCGCGCCGACCACAAGCTCGAGGAGATCTGCGAGCAGGTGGAGAAGGGCGAAATGCCCATGTCGGTGTACGTGCCGTTGCATCCGGAGGCGAAGCTGACCGAGGCGGATAAGCAGGTGCTGTGCGGGTGGGCCAAAGGTGAACGCGAGAAACTGAGGGCGGCGCGGTAGCGGAGCCGGCTGGACGGACCCGGCTGCGATGCGGCCCGCCCGGCTGTGTTACAACCGCTATGTGAAACTCCGATTTGCGCTTGCCTTCATTGCTGCGCTCGCCTTTGCGCAGCAGCGCCCCGAGTGGGACGACGTTTCAGTCATTACGGTGAACACGGAAGCGCCGCACGCGACCTTCCGCGCATACCCGACTCCGGCGCAGGCTGCGGCTGGCGCCTCGCCGTGGTATGAGTCCCTCAACGGCAACTGGAAGTTCAACTGTTCGGCGAAGCCGGCGGACCGTCCTGTGGATTTCTACCGCACCGGCTTTGACGACGGCGCATGGAAGCGGATCCCCGTTCCGTCCAGCCAGGAGATGAACGGCTGCGGCGTGCCGATCTACACCAACATCATCTACCCCTTCAAGCAGGGCCCGGAAGGCGAGCCGCTCGTGCCGAAGGACGACAACCCGGTGGGGTCGTATCGTACGACGTTCACGGCGCCCGCCGGGTGGGAGAACCGCCGAACTTTCCTGCACTTCGCAGGCGTCGATTCGGCCTTCTACGTGTGGGTGAACGGCCAGAAGGTCGGGTACAACGAGGACAGCCGTACGCCGGCGGAGTTCGACATTTCGAAGTACCTGAAGGCCGGTGAGAACCAGTTGTCAGTGGAGGTGTACCGTTACAGCGACGGCTCCTACCTGGAAGACCAGGACATGTGGCGGATGGCCGGTATTTACCGCGAAGTGACACTCGTGAGCCGTCCGAAGAGCTACATCCGGGACTTCGAAGTGAAGACGGACCTCGACGCCGCGTACCGCGACGGCAGGGTGCGGGTGAGCGTTGATCTGGTGTGGGACGGCGCGGCGGGAGTTCTCACGGCCGAACTGCTCGACTCCAGTGGGCGTGTAGTGGGGGCGGTCCAACGCAAGGATGCGGGTGCGGCGGCAGTGTTCGAGTTCACCGTGCCGAACGCGCGGAAGTGGAGTGCGGAGACACCGGACCTCTACACGCTGCGGCTAGCTCTGCTTGCCAAGAGCGGCACGCCGATCGAAGTGATCCCTGCGAAGATCGGCATCCGGAAGGTGGAGATCAAGGACGCCAAAATCCTCATCAACGGCCGCCCTGTGATCTTCAAAGGAGTGAACCGCCACGAGCATTCGCCTGATACCGCGAAGAACGTCACCCGCGAGCTGATGGAGAAGGACGTGCAGATCATGAAGCAGTTCAACGTGAATGCCGTCCGGACGTCACACTATCCGAACCACCCGGACTTCTACGAGCTGTGCGATCAGTACGGCTTGTACGTGATCGACGAAGCAAACATCGAGGCGCACGGGTACGGGAATGACCGGCGCAACCGGCTTACTAATGACCCGGCGTGGCAGCCGGCGTACCTGGATCGAATCAAGCGCATGGTGGAGAGGGACAAGAACCATCCGTCGGTGGTCATCTGGTCATTCGGGAACGAATCGGGCGAGGGGCTGAATGCGGCGGCGGCCTACCAGTGGGTAAAAAAGCGCGACGCATCGCGGCCGTTCCACAACGAGGGCTCCACATCGAATGGCGGCTCGAGCGCGGACCTCAACTCGTTCATGTATCCACCCCCGGCCCGGACCATTGCGCTCGCGGCGAAGCGTCCGGATATGCCGCTGCTCCTCTGTGAGTACACGCACGCGATGGGCAATTCGAACGGCGGGTTGAAGGAGTACTGGGACATTTTCTACTCGGGGACCAATGCGCGCGGCGCGTTTGTATGGGACTGGGTTGACCAGGGAATTCGTCAGCCGCTCCCCGATGACGCGAAGAAGACCGGCAGGCAGGTCCCGCCTTCGGTGAACGCGTATTACAAGCCGATGAAGCCCGCACCCGCGGATACGTTCCTCGCCTACGGCGGCTGGTGGGAAGACCCGAAGGGGATTCGCAACGATAACAACTTCTGCCAGAACGGACTCGTAGGAGCCGAGCGCAATCCGCATCCCGGCCTGTACGCGATCAAGTATGTCTACCGTTATGTTCACGCGAAACCGGTGGATCTCGCGAAAGGCATCGTGCGCGTGAAGAACTGGTACGACTTCGTGAAGGCCTCCGAGGCAGTGGAAGGGCGCTGGCAGGTGATGGCCGACGGTAAGGAGTTGGCCGCGGGCAAGCTGCCGCATCTCGACATCGCACCGGGCGAGGAGAAGGACTTCATAATCCCGATGCCCGCAATCCGCCCTCAACCGGGGGTGGAATATTGGCTAAACCTTAGCTTCGTGACGAATCGCGCGCAACGGTGGGCTCCGGCGGGTCACGAACTCGCCTGGGAGCAATGGAAGCTGCCGTTCTCGGCTCCAGCGGTGAAGCGCGCCGCGAACGGAACGGTGCAGCTTTCCGAAGCGGGGGATACGGTCACGGTAAAGGGCGCGGGGTTTTCTGTCGTCTTCGATAAGAAAGCCGGCACGTTCCGGGATTACACATACCGCGGGACGAAGCTCATCGAGCGCGGCCCGGCGCCGGACTTCTGGCGCGCGCCGACGGACAACGACCGGGGGGCGTGGAAATCTGTTGGGAGCTCGGCGAAGACCAACCCCGAGCGTGACATCACCGTGTGGCGCAATGCGGGCTGGAAGGTCGAGAAGTGCACGGTCTCGGGTGAAAACGCCGTCGCTTCGGTAGCCTGCACCGGCGGGCTTGCGACGGGCGGCACGTACTCCGTCACGTACACGGTGGCAGGAAACGGCGAGATCACGGTAGCACCGAGTTACACGCCGGGCGCCAAAAAGCTCGCGATGATGCCTCGCTTCGGCACGGAACTGGTGCTGGCCCCAGGGCTGGAGCAGATGAGCTGGTACGGGCGCGGTCCGGTGGAGACTTATGTGGACCGGCAATTCGAGCGCATTGGCGTGTACTCCTCGACGGTGGACGCCGAGTGGGTGGAATATTCCAAGCCCCAGGAGAACGGCAATAAGACCGACGTGCGATGGGTCACCTTCGCCGGGGCGAACAGCGTGGGATTGAAGGCTACTGGCGAACAGCCGCTGAGCGTGAGTGCGGCGCATTACCCGAAGCAGGCCATCGAGGCGTCCGACTACTCGTTCAAGCTGGAGCGCAAGCCCGAGATCTACGTAAATCTCGACTACAAGCAGATGGGTGTGGGCGGGATCGACTCCTGGAGTCCGGCGGCCTATCCGATGGCGCCGTACCGCATTGCGCCGGATAAGCCGTACACCTACACCTACACGCTGGCGCCGGTGCCGGCGGCGAAGTAAGGTCTGGCAAGGGCCGTGCCGGCGGGGCATCTGGTACCCGCCGGCACGGCTCCATTAAGAACAAATCAGCCCACCTGCATGGGCCGCATCATCTCATTGTCCTCGTGCTCGACGATGTGGCAGTGCCAGACGTAACGGCCCGCCGTATCGAACTTGGCTTTGATGCGCGTGATCTCGCCGGGATAGGCGATCACCGTGTCCTTATAGCCGGTCTCCCAGGGTTCGGGCCCTCGGACGGCGCCACCTTCAAGAGGCTCGCGATCCACAACTTGGAACTGGACCAGGTGCAGGTGGATGGGGTGGGCGTCCTCGGTGAAGTTGTGAAGTTCCCAGACCTCGGTTGAGTTGAGGGCGGGATTCTCGGTGACGGTATCCGTCCACATCTTGTGGACCGGCACGCCGCTCTCCATGGTACCGAGCATGGCGGCGGCGGGGCCGTCGAAACCCTCGTGCATGGACATCATCTCGTTCAGGGACACTTGGCGTGTGTTGCTCGCGGCGCCGAGCAGGGGTAGGCGCGGGAGGCGGAGCCGTGCAACCGGAGTGCTGATGTCGCGGGATTTGAGCGGGCCGACGACGAACTTCATCACCTGGCCTGTGGTGCCGGGGTCGGCCGCCGGAAAATCGGAATTCGGAACGCCGCCGCCGAAGGGTTCGTCGGGACCCTCGTTGATGAGGTAGAGTTCCGTTCCCGCGGCCAGACCGGTGAAATCGACGATAACGTCGGCGCGCTCGGCGGGGGCCATGAGGAGTTGGGGAAGCGTGACCGGCGCGGGCAGGAACCCGCCTTCCGCACCGATTTGGTAGAAGGGCAGGGCGGCGCTCGCTGGCCGCTCAGCGAGCGGATGGGCGGCGATCTTGATGATCAGAAAGCGCGAGTTGCAGCCGTTGAGCATGCGGAAGCGATAGCGGCGGGGCTCAACGGTGAGGACCGGCCAGGAGCGGCCGTTCACTACCATGACATTAGTGAAGACCTCGGGATTCCAGTACGGCGAGATGTCGCTTTCCGGTATGTACGGCCCTTCTATGCCGTCGAAGAACGCGCGGGTGTCGGGATAGAAGAGCGAGCCGTCGGCGTTGAAGGCGCGATCCTGGATGGCGATCGGGATTTCGTAGTAGTCCAAACCGGGCTGATCGCGCAGCGCCGGGGCGGGACCGGGAAGCACACCGCCGACCGCGTCAGTCGGACCACCGCGGAGCATGTAGAACCCCGCCGGTCCGGCGTAGACGTTTAGGCGTGTCATCCCCAGGGTGTGGTCGTGGTACCAGATCGAGGCGGCGTGTTGGTCGTTGGGATATTGGAACACGGCTGAGCCGGGTTCCCAAGGCTGTCCCAGGGCAGCCTCCGCGGCCGGCTTGTAGATGTCATAGTACGTGCCGGTGCGCGCGTACGAGTCCGATGCGCTGGCGGGGAGCCACCAAGCCTCAGGATAGCCATCGGATTCCTGTGATACGTGCGCGCCGTGGACGTGCGGCACCATTGGGACGGGGCCGGCATACGGCCCGGGAGTGGAGTCAAATTCAGGCTTGGTATCACGACCCGTAGCGCCACCGGGCGGGTTGGCCCAGTGGAGGGTAGGATCGACTGTGAGAAGGTGTGGCAGTGGCTGCCCGGAGGCGTCTACGAGTTGGTTGATCCACTTCACGCGGACGGGCCTTCGCCACTTGGCTTCGATGGTGAAGGAAGGATAGTTGAAGGTTTCGGGGTGATTGACGGAGCCGTAGCCCCAGACTGTGGTCAAGGGATAGCCGGACGGAAGGATCTGCTGCTGGAACTGCCTTACCGCGATCTCGTAGTAGTCAGTGTTCCCTATCCCGCGCAACGCCTTCTGAGTGCTCGGCATCGCGGGGGGAATTACGAGCGGCGCTGTGTACTTCGGAATGGATGTCGGGTCGAGCGTTCCGCCGGGGAGCGGAGAGCTACGGCCGGTTCGGGGGAGAAAAAGACCGGCTGTGCCGGCTGTCAAGTACTTCAGGAATAACCTGCGATCCACTGTACACCTCACCAGTCTTGGAAGCCGCGCGTCCGGACACACGACTTGCGAATGCATCCGCATATTGCGAGCATCCGCCGTGTGGCTGCGACCGCCGCGTTGGGGGGGCGACGCCTGAGCCTCCTTGAGAGTGAATAGATATTACGATGTCTTAATATCTCCTTGCAATAGTGAAATTCCCTACAGCGGATCTGAACGCTGGTTACATTCGCCGTGCCATTTCGTCATAATCTGTTTACCCTATGCGCTACCTGACTGCCCTCACTCTTGGGATGGCGCTGCTGGTTTCGCCCCTCGCGATTGCCCAACAGCCCAAAGTCGATATTCCCTACCAGAAGTTCGTGCTGCCCAACGGCTTGACCGTCCTGGTGCACGAGGACCATAAAGCTCCGATCGTGGCCGTGAACATCTGGTATCACGTTGGCTCGAAGAACGAGAAGCGCGGCAAAACCGGCTTCGCGCACTTGTTCGAGCACCTGATGTTTAACGGCTCGGAGCACTTCAACACCGACTACTTCAAAGGCGTCGAGAAGCTCGGCGCGACGGATCTGAACGGCACCACCAGCGCGGACCGGACGAACTATTTCCAGAATGTTCCCACCTCGGCGCTCGACACCATCCTGTGGCTCGAGAGCGACCGCATGGGCTACATGGTGAAGGCCATTGACAAGGCCAAACTGGACGAGCAGCGCGGCGTGGTGCAGAACGAGAAGCGGCAGGGCGAGAACCAGCCGTACGGGCTGACATACCAGACGATCCTCGAGAACACCTATCCGACCAATCATCCGTACTCGTGGTCCGTGATTGGTTCGATGGAGGATTTGAACGCGGCGTCGCTCGAGGATGTACACGAGTGGTTCAAGACCTACTACGGACCTTCCAACGCGGTGCTGGTGATTGCCGGCGACATCGACGTGAAGACAGCGAAGGACAAGGTGGAGAAGTTCTTTGGCGCGATCCCGCCGGGTCCGCCGGTGGCGCATTACCGCGCTTGGGTGCCCAAGATGGCCGGTCAGCACCGGAAAGTGATGCAGGATCGGGTTCCGCAGGCGCGTGTGTACAAGGTATGGAACGTGCCGCAGGAGTTCACGGAAGAGCAGGAGCTCCTCTCGATCGCGGCGGAAGTTCTGGGCGGTGGGAAGACGTCGCGGCTGTACAAGCGGCTGGTATACCAGGACCAGATCGCGACCGATGCCAACGCGATGTCGATGGGCAGCGAGATCTCGGGCCAGTTCTGGATGACCGCGACCGCCCGCCAGGGCGTCGATCTCTCAAAGGTGGAGAAGGCGCTCGACGAGGAGTTGAAGAAATTCCTGGCCGAGGGCCCGACGGAAGCCGAGATTGCGCGTGTAAAGACGTCCACGGTCGCGCAGTTTGTGCGGGGTGTAGAGCGCATCGGCGGTTTCGGTGGCAAGAGCGACGTGCTCGCGCGCGGCCAGGTATTCGCGGGCGATCCGGAGGCGTACAAGAAGTCCCTCGCCATCGTCGAGCGCGCGACGGCGGCAGCCGTTAAGGCGATGGCCAATGCGTGGCTCGGCGAAGGCGTCTTCGCATTGGAAGTACACCCGTTCCCACAGCTCAAGGCGCAGGGCGCAGATGTGGACCGCGCGAAGATGCCGGAGGCAGGCACGCCCCCGGGGCAGAAAGTGCCGCAATTGCAGCGCGCGAAGCTCTCGAACGGAATGAACGTGATCCTGGCGGAGCGGCATGAAGTGCCGGTGGTGAACTTCACACTCGCCGTGGATGCCGGGACGGCAGTGGATCCGGTGACTCAGCGCGGGCTGATGTCCCTGACCATCAGCATGCTGGACGAGGGCACGAAAACGCGCAATGCCCTCCAGATCGGTGAGGAACTGGAATCGCTCGGGGCGAACCTGTCCGCCGGGAGTAACAGCGACCAGTCGTTCGTGGATATGTCCACGCTGAAGACGAATGTGGACAAGTCGCTCGACGTGTTCGCGGATGTGATCCTGAATCCCTCGTTCCCCGAGGCGGATTTCGCGCGCGAGCAGAAACTGGCTCTGGCCGGCGTCGCCCGGCAGAAGGCGCAACCGGCCGCGGCGGGTATGCGTGTGTTCCCGGGCCTGGTGTTCGGGAAAGAGCATCCCTACGGTTCAGTGGTCACCGAATCGACACTACGCGAGATCACGCGCGACGCGCTGGTAAAGACGCACCAGACCTGGTTCAAGCCGAACAACTCAACGCTTATTGTGGTGGGCGATGCCACGCTCGCCGAAGTGACCCCGAAGCTGGAGAAACTCTTCGCGGGCTGGAAGCCTGGCGAGACTCCGAAGAAGAGCGTCGCGGCCGTCCAGCTCCAGTCGAAGCAGACTGTGTACATTATCGATAAGCCGGGCGCGATTCAATCCGTGGTCTTCGCGGGGCACGTCGCGCCGCCGAAGAATGCCGCCGACGGGATCGCGAACGAGACGCTGAACATGGTGCTGGGCGGTTCGTTCACCTCTCGCATCAACATGAACCTCCGCGAGGACAAGCACTGGACGTATGGCGCTCGCACGGGCCTCGGCGCGAACCGCGGCCAGCGAACCTTCTTTGCGTCGGCTCCGGTGCAGAGCGACAAGACTAAAGAGACGATGCAGGAGATCCTGAACGAATTCCGCGGCATCTCCGGTGACAAGCCGGTTACCGACGATGAACTCGACAAAGCACAGGCCGCTTTGACGCTACGCTTGCCCGGCGCGCTCGAAACATCGCGCGCGGTGGGCGGCTCGATTGTGGAGTTGCTCCAATTCGGCCTGCCGGAGGATTACCACAGCACCTATGCGGCGAAGGTTCGGGCGCTGAAGCCGTCGGATATGGTGAAGGCGGGGAGCGGACTCATCCACTCCGATGGCCTCATCTGGGTCGTGGTGGGCGATCGCGTCAAGATCGAACCGGGGATTCGCGAGCTGAACCTCGGCGTGATCCATTTCATCGACGCCGACGGCAACCCGGTGCAGTAACCGGTTTCGGGATAGGCAAACCAATCAGGGGCGGCGGAGCGATTCGCCGCCCTCCGTGTTTTCAGGCGCTGATTGCGGTTAAATAGCTCCTTATGACTCGAAGAGAGCTGATGTGCGGGGCTCCGGCGCTATTGACGGCGGCGGGACGCAGGCGAAATCTGGTCTTCATCCTGTCTGACGATCACCGCTACGACGTGATGGGCTGCGCTGGGCATCCATTCGTGAAGACGCCCAATCTGGATCACTTGGCCGGCGGGGGCGTGCTGTTCAACAACGCATTCGTCACGACGTCGCTGTGTTCGCCGAGCCGGGCCTCGATCCTGACAGGGCAGTACGTTCACGCGCACGGCGTCACCGACAACATCACGCCGCTGCCGCCGCGGTTCACCACGTTCCCGCAGGTGCTCCAGAAGCAGGGCTATCGCACGGCTCTCATCGGCAAGTGGCATATGGGCGGTGATAGCGACGAGCCGCGGCCGGGCTTCGACCGCTGGGTTTCGTTCCGCGGCCAAGGACAATACATCGATCCCCTGCTGAACCGGGACGGGCGGCGCGAGCAGGCGAAGGGGTACGTCACGGACATCCTCACGGACGAAGCCCTCAAGTTCGTGGACGAGAATGCATCGCGGCCGTTCATGCTGTACCTGGGCCATAAGGCGGTCCACGCGAACTTCACGCCGGCTGAGCGGCACAAGAGCCTGTACTCGGACGTGACCATCCCGAAGCCTGCGTCGTTCCCCGATAGGGAGGAGACGTACCGCGGGAAGCCGGAGTGGGTGCGGCGACAGAGAAATTCGTGGCACGGGGTGGACGGGATGTACAACCACACCACGAACTTCGACCAGTTTTACCGCGACTATTGCCGTACGCTGGCCGCTGTGGACGACAGCGTCGGGCGGATGATCGCGGCCCTCGACGAGAAGAAGATGCTGAATGACACGCTCTTCGTCTACATGGGCGACAACGGGTTCCAGTTCGGCGAGCACGGGCTGATCGATAAGCGCACGATGTACGAGGCGTCGATTCGCGTCCCGATGATCGCTCACTGCCCTGACCTGTTCCAGGGCGGCCGGCGTGTGGACGGGATGGCGCTCGGGATGGACATTTGCCCAACCATGCTGGACGCCGCGGGCGCGGCTGCGCCTCCGGTACACGGACGGTCGCTCCTGCCGCTGTTGCGCGGAACGAACGAGTGGCGGACCGAGTTTCTGTACGAGTATTTCTGGGAGCGCGATTTCCCGCAGACGCCCACGGTGCTCGGACTCCGCACGGATCGCTACAGCTTCATGCAGTACCACGGCGTGTGGGACCTGGACGAGCTGTACGACATCCAGAAGGACCCCCACCAGCGCCACAACCTGCTGGCCAA
>DATMXS010000145.1:0-2011 GCA_035561355.1 Bryobacteraceae bacterium
ACATGGAAAAGGTGCTGACTCAGTTAGTCGAGCGGCTGACTAAGACGTTCGGCGAGCGGCTGAAGTCCGTGGTGTTGTACGGTTCGGCCGCGGCCGGCGATCGTGATGAGAATTTTTCCGACTACAACGTTTTATGCGTGCTGTCGGATGTGACGCCGCGGGAACTCGCGGAATCGAACCCGATCGTGCGGTGGTGGCGCGACAAGGGCAACGCCTCGCCGCTGCTACTGAGCGCTGAAGAGGCGCGCAACTCAACGGACTGCTTCGCAATCGAGTTCCACGATATACAGGAACGGCGGCGCGTGTTGTACGGCGAAGACGTCGTGGCGGACATCGAAATCGACAACAGCTTCTACCGCGCGCAGGTGGAATATGAGCTGCGGGCTAAGCTCTTGCGGCTGCGCCAGAAGGCGGCCGGCGTCCTTGATGACAAGGATCGCGTACGAGTCCTGCTTGCGGACTCTGTCTCGACCTTCTGCGTTCTCTTCCGCCACGCGCTGCGCCTGACGGGCGGTGAAGCCCCGTTCGAGAAAAGGCAAGTCATCGAGAGCGCGGTGCAGCGCTTCGGAATCGATCCCGCGCCGTTCGGGGCGCTTCTCGATATTCGCGAAAAGAAAATAAAGCCGCGGGGAGTGGATCCCGTGGCCATGTTCGGCAACTATATGGCGCAGATCCAGCGCGTGATTGACGCGGTGGACCGCCTGGACAAGTAAGTGAGGAGCAAAGGATGAAAGCGGCAATCATCGTGATCGTTGTTCTGCTCGTTCTGGGGCTGTTCGTCGGCGGCAAGGCCGTCGGCATCCGGAACGACCTCGTGCGCCAGCGGGAGGCCATTACAGGCCAGTGGTCGCAGGTGGATGTCGCCCTGCGCCGCCGCGCGGACCTGATCCCCAACCTGGTGGAGACGGTTAAAGGGTTCGCCAAACAGGAGCAGACAGTGTTCGGCCAGATCGCCGAGGCACGGTCGCGGCTGTTGAACGCACGCTCGCCTCAGGAGACCATCCAGGCGAATAACTCTCTCGACAGCGCTCTCGGGCGCCTGCTCGTGATTTCGGAGAATTACCCGCAGCTCAAATCGAACGAGAACTTTCTACGGCTTCAGGACGAGTTGGCCGGGACGGAGAACCGCATCGCTGTGGAGCGCCGTAAGTACAACGAGGCGGTGATGCGCTACAACACAAACATCGAACTGTTCCCGAACAACATCGCTGCGGGCCTGTTCGGTTTCTCGCGCAATGACGCCTACTTCCGGACGGAAGGTACAGCCCGCGAGGCGCCGCGCGTCAACTTCTGACGCATTAGCGCAGCCTGTTGTGTGGCGTTCCGTGAAGGGCGAGCCCGGTCCGGAATCCACTGCGGCGAGTTGGAGTAAGCTCACATGGTCTTCCGTAACTACATCAACGGCGAGTGGGTAAGCGGGCGCACGTTCGAGAATCGCAATCCGGCGAACACGGACGAAGTGGTGGGCCTGTTCACAAAGGGTGCCGCGGCAGACATTTCTGGGGCCGCCGAAGCCGCCCAGACGGCGTTCCCGGCTTGGAGCATGATGCCCGCGCCGGCCCGCGGAAACTATCTGTTCAAGGTTGCGGAGATTCTGGACCGCAAGTTCGAGCAAATCGCCCAAGACATGACCCGCGAGGAGGGCAAGACACTGCCCGAGGCGCGCGGTGAAGTGCGCCGGTCGATCAACATCTTTCGCTACTTCGCCGGAGAAGGCGCGCGGCTGAATGGGATGCTCGTGCCTTCGGAGCGCGAGCGGGTCCACATGTTCTCAGTGCGGAAGCCGGTCGGGGTTGTGGGGCTCATCACACCGTGGAATTTCCCCAGCGCCATTCCGGCGTGGAAACTGGCGCCGGCGCTGATCTGCGGCAATACCGCGATCGTGAAGCCGGCCTCCGCCGCGCCCCTCAGCGCGTGGCGAATCGTCGAAGCGTGCCATGACGCGGGCATCCCGAAAGGGGTCGTAAACTTCGTCGCGGGTTCGGGCGGCGAATTGGGCTCCGCCCTGGTG
>DATMXS010000146.1:0-3490 GCA_035561355.1 Bryobacteraceae bacterium
GTGATCCGGTGGTTCTGTATGGAAGGGCCATCGCTCAACGGATAAAAGGTACTCCGGGGATAACAGGCTGATACCGCCCAAGAGTTCATATCGACGGCGGTGTTTGGCACCTCGATGTCGGCTCATCACATCCTGGGGCTGTAGTCGGTCCCAAGGGTATGGCTGTTCGCCATTTAAAGTGGTACGCGAGCTGGGTTCAGAACGTCGTGAGACAGTTCGGTCCCTATCTGCCATGGGCGTTGGAGATTTGAGAGGGGCTGCTCCTAGTACGAGAGGACCGGAGTGGACGAACCTCTGGTGTTCCGGTTGTCACGCCAGTGGCATTGCCGGGTAGCTATGTTCGGAAGCGATAACCGCTGAAAGCATCTAAGCGGGAAGCGCGCCTCAAGATGAGATCTCCCGGGAGCTTGACTCCCCTAAAGGAACCATCAAGACCAGGTGGTTGATAGGCAGGGTGTGTAAGTGCAGCAATGTATTGAGCTAACCTGTACTAATGATCCGTGAGGCTTGACCATATAACCTCAAGTGGCCTTGGACTCGACGACAAAGTCGACGGCATTCCAGACCCAAAGCAACATGCTCGCTACGTCCCAACCTAATTCGCCGATGGCGAGCCTGTTTCCCAGGGCTCGGTCTGAGGCAAACCAACGAGAGCGTGCGCGCGGTGATTCCCCGACCGGATGAGCTGCGACCCTCCACCCTCTCCCTGGTGATAATAGCGGTGCGGCACCACCCGATCCCATCCCGAACTCGGAAGTGAAACGCACATGCGCCGATGGTAGTGTGGCCTAAGCCATGCAAGAGTAGGTCATCGCCAGGGGCTTTACCCCAAAACCCCCAGCCGAAAGGTTGGGGGTTTTTCTTTGCGCGCGGCAAATGGTCAGACGCGCACGCGCACGGCGGTAGGCGGTAACTGAGCTTGGTAGCATGATAAGCGTCAGGTCACGCCACGTGTCCGATGGCGCCACGGCTGATTATCCACTGAGAGGTCTGAGCGGATACAGGGGCATCCAGGCGATGCCTCGATGTGCGAATGCGCCCGTTCCGCAAAATTGCTTCGGTCGCGCTGCTTGTGCGGGCACGCCATGATAATCAACCGCCGGCCTGGGTCGGCCCCGATCCCATCGGGCGGTGCCGAGGCGGGGCTGCAATGCGCCGGTGCGTATTCCGACGATGCCGGCTGGCGATAAACCGACCCCGGCGGCATGGCTCAGACGGCAAGTAGCTTGTCGTGTACCTATCCGCGAGGAGTGCGGGCCAATCGATATCGCAGGCCATGGCAGGCCGGTATGGCGGTTCCGTGACGCAGTGGCGCAATGACGCAGTGACACGCCACTGATTGGTTATCGTGTCGCCGGATCCCGCGCCAGGGCATCCAGCTGCGCTGCAAGGTCCAGGACCTGGTTGCGCTGTGCCTGCAGGTCGGCAGCAACCGTGATGCTTGTCGTGGCAATGGCCGCGCGCAGCGTGGCCAGTTTGTCCGCGTCGATACCGCCCAGCGCGGCGTCGACCTTGCCCAGAGCGGTGGCGGCTTCCTGCAGGCGGGTGTTGGCGGTGCCGAAATTGCGCGCGTCCAGGTCGGCCGCAGTTTGATGGAGCGCGATTCGCGCCATCAGCAATTGATTGCGGTTGCCCGCTACGGTCAGATCGGCTTGTGCGCCTTCCAGCTGCTCCTGGACCGCGCCGATGCGCTGCTCATGGTCCATCTGCTGGGCGCTGAGCTGGCTGCGGGTCTGCAAGTGGCCCCACAGGTACCCACTCAGGAGGAGTACGACGCTGACGACAGCGGCGATGAGGATGTTCCGTGTCGATGCGGCGACTGTTCGCTGATGGGTCTTTGGATCGGAAGTGTTCATGCGATTTCAAGCCTGGATGAGGCCGGCACGAGCAGGCCGACTGGGGGTGGGGTATCCGGACGGGTCTGGACGGTGCCCGGATTGTTCATCGGCAGTACTTTGACGTGGGACGGCTCAGCAGCTGGTGAAAGGCGGTGCGGCCGCCCGGACGATTGTGCCCTAGTCGCGCAGCCAGGCCAGGTAGGCAGGATGCGCGTCCATGTCGGCGTCGGACATTCCCACATGGCGTTGCTTCGCCGCGATCGCGCGCGGTGACAGCTGTGCCTGCGCCGCGTCGCCGGCCACCACCCAGCCGTACAGTTCGTCGCGGGCAAGGCGGGTGCCGACACCGTCCAGCGGGCTGCGCGGGCTGCCCTTTCCCGCCACGGAGTGGCAGCGGGCGCAGTCGTGCTGCGAGAACACCGCCTGTCCGCGCTCCACCAGCTGCGCGGCTGGACCGGTGCCCGCCCATGCCTTTGCATCGGCAGCGACAATCGCGTCGGCGGCCTGCTCTCGCATCGCATCCGCCACCGGCTTGCGATCATCCGCTGGCGTGGGGTCCGATGAATTGAGGATCACGGCGAATGCCGCCGCCAGCACAGCACCAGAATGCCGGTGGCCAACGCCAATTCCCTCGCCCAACGTTCGCGCATGATGGTTGCCCCTCTGGTTCAGGCGAGATCGAATCTCTCGGAGTGCAGCTTCTTCCATTCAATGCCAAGCCCATCGAGGCTGCGCTCGGCCAGTCGGATCATCGGCGCGGGTCCGCAGACCAGATAGTGCAGGTCGGTCCGTCCTCCCGGCAGATGGCGCTGCAGCACGTCGCGGTCGATGAAGCCGGTCTCTCCGCGCCAGTCCGGCGGGGGTTCGCCCGCACGTGCACCACCGTCCAGTCGAGCGTGCCAGCCAGTGCCTCGAGCTCCTCGCGGAACACCACGCGCTCCCAGTGGCGGTTGCGGTAGAACAGCCACAGCGGTCGGCGGTCGCCGCGATCGGCCATGCGCGGAGCATGCCGATCAGCGGGGCGATGCCAACGCCGCCGGCGATGAACACGAAGCCGCCCGCGTCGGGGTGGCGGTCGACGCCGAACGAGCCATGCGGTCCATCGAGGTAGGCCCGCTCGCCCGGCCGGATGCTGCCGATGCCGCGGGTGAAATCGCCCAGCTCCTTGATCGTGAACTGCACCTTCCCCGGACGGGTGGGGCTGGAGGCGAACGAGAACGGATGCCCGCGCAGGGCAAACGGCGAGGCGCGCAGCGTGAACCAGGCAAATTGGCCGGGCCGATACGCAAACACCGCGCCGCGAATGCCACCGTCACCAGGAAGCGGTGGAAATATTCGATCAGGTCGATGCCGAATGGCGCGGTGGCGCGCTTCAAGCGCGGTCAGGGCGAACTGCACGCCCATCATCGCCAGGCCTGCATAGCCCAGCACGAGCGCGAAGTCCCACCATAAAGCCGCCGCGAGGGCGCTCGCCCAGCAGCAGCATGCCCAGCGGAACCACGATCAGGGCCAGGTAGATCAGCAGCCAGGGCAGGCCGGATTTCCGGGCGTCGATGGCGCGTACTCCAGGCAGGCGGGGATTTGGAAGCCGCAGCGGATGACAGGCAGAAATGCGGGGCCGCTCAAGCGCATGAACGAGACTAGCGAAAGAC
>DATMXS010000147.1:0-10287 GCA_035561355.1 Bryobacteraceae bacterium
CTTGACACGCAGGAGGTCACAGATTCGAGTTCTGTCAGGCCCACCACCCCTTCACATCAGCTTGGCACTTCACGTGCTCTCGCGCGGTCGCAAGGACTTCGGAAACCCCTGAGCCTTCACTGTACGATCGTGAAAGGATAAGTTTCTTCAAATCCCTATATAGAGCGAGAAGTTCCAACCTCCCCAGGGATGTGGCCATGTGGCAGCATGGGGCGTCAGGCTTAGTGTGGCAATCAAACGCAGGGCGATCACGATCTCGGTCAACGGCGCGGAATACCTCCAACTGGACGCCAGCGTGACTATAACCTTCGGAACAGCCAAGGCATCGGGCCACACGGTCGGGACGCATTAGCAGCAGTTCTGGACCCCGAGTATGCGCTAACCTGTGCCACTGCGGTGGATGCGGCGGTGAGCCTGATTTTCCGACTCCAGAAAAAGCAATCCGAACGGATCCGACAAAGCGACTTCGTCTCGGTCACCATCCAGAGTTCGATGCGCGCCTCGATTTGAAGTACTCGCTCTTCGTGGAAGATGAGGCACTGATCGCCAGCAGGTCGCTCTTCGCAAGCGATCCGGATGCGTACCGACAGAAGCTAGTCGAGTACCTGGCCGCCCCAGCGGAGGACGCTGAAGAGTTCGCAGAAGGCGAAACGGTTGGAGGGGACGCGGAATGGACGAATGCACTGCCGAGCTTGCGGTCCGGGCGTGGTTTGAGTCTAAGCCGACAAGCGTCATCCGCGGGACGGAACTCGCCGAGTCCGACGATGTAACCGTCGGCGGCCTCCTCCAGCCGGTTATTCGCGCGTTGCCTGGTCGACTAAATCCAAACGTTTCCAGGGCGGAGCTCGATTGAGTCGCCTCAGCAGCTTACAGTGCCGACCCGAATGGATCGGTCTATCCGCCCCGACTATTTGCTCTATCTCAACGGCTTTCCCCTTGTTGCTATTGAGTTCAAAGACCCGGGCAACGAGGGTGCCACACTCAGCGCTCCTATCGACCAACTCGGGCGGTACAATACGACCGCGCCGGACCTGTTCGTGCCGAACCTGCTGCTGGTCGCCATCGACGGTGTGTTGAGAACGGTGGGCTCGCTATCCATGACAACGGTCCAGCCTCGCCGTGCAGTATTTAGGAGATTCTGGTCGACTCGGGGAACTGGATCACCGGGTCAAACCATCTTGTCACGTATGCCCAACACGGAAGTCCGGTTTGTCGACAAGGGGTTGGAAGCTTCGGTCTTGCTACATTAAGAGGTCTCGAAAACTCGGTAGGAAGGTGAATGGCGATGCCCGACAGACTTTCACGCCGCGAGTTGCTGGCGGCCTCCTTGGCTCTTCCGGCCGCCGGTCATAGCTCGTCCTGGAACACGCCGGTCCCGCTCGGCAAGACCGGCCTGAAGGTGACGCGGCTCGCGTTCGGATGCGAGGAGGTGCGCGATCCGAAGCTCATTCGCAGGGCGGCAGACCTGGGCATCGCCTATCTCAACTGCTTACCGCCCCGGCGCGAGAACGAATACTCGGCGGCACCCGTCGTCCGCGAGGCGCTCAAGCCGATACGTGGACGCGTGGTTCTTTCCTCTGGGACCAGTCGGCGCTCGCGCGGGGAGATATCCGCCGATCTCGACCGCCATCTGCGCGCATTCGGAACCGACTATCTCGATGTCTTCTATCTCATTGCGGCAAGCAAGGCCGAGCATCTCAGCGATGACGTCCTGGAAGGGCTCAGGGCGGCAAGGCAGTCGGGCAAGATCCGCGCGTGCGGCGTTACGACCCACCGCCTCGACTCCGTGCTGCCGCCACTGCTCGACTCCCGCGCGATCGACGCCGTCATGCTCACGTTCAACTTCTCGCTCGCGGACGCGCGCCCGACGCTCTTTCAGGAGGTCATCGGTGGCGGCGGCAGGCTGGAGGCAATCGCCCGGCTGCGCAAGGCGGGCGTCGGCATCGTAGCGATGAAGCCGCTGATGGCGGGCCTGTCGAAAGACATAGTACCCCCCGAGCGGCGCGCCTGGTACGAGTCGCTCGATAGCGTGGCGAAGCGCCGGGCCGCCCTTTCGGCCGCGCTGAAATGGGCGGTGCGGAGCGAGCACGTCGACACGGCCCCGGTTCTGATGTCCAGCGTCGAACAACTCGAAGCGAACGTCAGGACCGCCGCGGAACCGTTCACCGAAGCCGACCTACAAGCCCTCGCGCCGCTCTGACCATTTCCAGATTCACCTCTTTGTCCGGCTCCAGATTCACCTCTTTGTCCGGCCAACCGGGGCGGGTGAGGCAAGCAGGGCCGAGCATCTCAGCGATGACCTTATTTCCCACACAAGAGTCCTACTGATTTGCGGCGTTCCTCTGCACCCTCGCGCCGTAATCGCGATTTAGCCACCCGGCGAGGTCCCCCCAGAATCCCCCAAGCGAGTGCGCCGAGAACGGCGGACGCGCAGAACCCTTCTGCCCGAAACGGACTTAGGATGGCTCCTCAGGTAGGACTCGACGGTTAACAGCCGAGCCGGTTGTCGGCACCTCACGGTCATTTGCGGCTTAGCGCGGCAAACAGCGTGTTCTGCATCAGGTGATATTGGTGTGAAACGTCCGATGGCAGGGCAGGACCTCGGCGGGTTCTATGGCTGGTCGAAGAATTTGTGACGAACCTGGGCTCACTCCGCTCGGAGGGCGACTGCCGGGTCGATGCGTGTCGCCCGCCGTGCCGGGAAGTGGCTGGCCAGGAGCGCGATTCCGACAACGACGAGGGACCCGGCGAGGCAGGATACTGCGTCCAGCGGCTTGACCCCGAACAGCAGCGACCGCGCCGCGACACCCCCGGCAATAGCGGCGGCCAGCCCCAGCAGCACGCCAACCAGCGCCAGCCTGAGGCCCTGGCCGAGGATCATTTTCACGATGCCGGCGGGCGGCGCGCCCACCGCCACGCGCACACCGATTTCGCGGGTGCGGCGATTCACGCCTTGGGCGACAACGCCGTACAGCCCGACAGCAGCGAGAGACATGCCCAGCAGCCCGAGAATGCCGAACAGCCCGACGGCGACGCTGTCCACGTACGTCGCGAATTTCATGTTCTGGCCGAGCGTGCCGAAATCGATAACCCGCAATTGAGGGGTGGCTTCGCCAACCGTCTTTCGAACCGCTTCGGCCAAAGCCGGGGAATGCGCGGCGACGCCGATGGCCAGGATGCCGGGGGCTCTGGTAGGTAAGTACAGATACGGTTGCTCCGGCTCGCGGAGATGTACATACTTACCGTTCTCGACCACACCAATGATCTCGCGGTCGGTACCCTCGACGCGCAGCCACCTGCCTACGGCGTCGCCAGCGGGACCGAGACGCCGTGCCAACACCTCGTTGACGATCACCGTCCTGGCGGTCGCGGCCGTGTCGCGGAGCTCGAAGTCGCGGCCGCGGAGCAGGCGGCTGCCCATCACCGCAAAGTAGCGGGGTGCGACGACGTTGTTCCGGACCGCAACCTGCTCGGATTGACCCGGCAGCACGACTTTTTGGGCCGCGCCTCCGCCGCTTCCGCTGAGCGGGATGTGGGAAGCGCCGGACACCTCCAGGACGCCGGGAATCGCCCGCAGCCGCTCCATCAGGTCCTGGAAGTCTGCCGGCCCGAGCGGTGCGGTAGAGGCGCCCGAAGCCGCCACGTGTGCGAAGAGCACTTTCCGGTTGGGATCGAAACCCATCGGCGCCGTGCTTATGTTCACGTAGCTGTTGACCCACAGCACCGTGCCGGCGAGCAGGAACTGCGCGATGGTGATTTGCGAGACCACCAGGACGTTGCGCGCCGAAAGCCAGCGCAAGCGCCGCGGCGCCTCGCCACGATCGGACTTTAGCGCAGTGACAAGGTCGTATTTCGAAGCCTTGAGTGCGGGCAGCAGGCCGAAGACGATCGCAGTGACCAGCGAGAGTCCGAGCGCGTAAGCGAATACCGCGGCGTTCATCCGGACGCCGTAATCGAACGAGGCCAGCATCGCCGGCTTGAACGGAAGGCGCAGCAGCCAGGAGCCGAGCAGTAATCCGAGCACGGCGCCCATAAGCGCCAGCAGCGCGCTCTCGGTGAGGAACTGCCGGATGAGACGCCAGCGGCCCGCGCCCAGCGAGAGCCGTACGGCGATTTCCTTGCGGCGCTCCTCCGCCAGAGCGAGCAGGAGGCCCGCTACGTTCGCGCAGGCGACCAGCAAAACGAGACTGACGAGGCCCAAGGCCAACCCGCCCACCACGAGCGCGACGAAGGCTCTCTTGGCGCGAAGTGAGAACGGGTTGAAGCTCCGGTCCCTGTTCGTTCCAGGGTACGCTTCGGCCAGACGCTGGGCAATGCCGCTCAGTTCCACGCGCGCCTGCTCGAGGCTGGCGTCGGGCCGCAATCGGCCGACGACGATCTCGAACTGGCCGCTCTCCCGATTCTCAAACGAGGCGCGCCGGCCCATGCGCAGGGTTTCCATGGCGCTGAACGGCACCCAGATATCGACCGGCATCTGAAAGTCCATGCCGCGAAAATTCGCGGGCATCACGCCGGCGACTACGGCGTTGCGCGTGTTGATCTGGAAGACCTGCCCAATCACGTCAGCCCGGCCGCCAAAACGTCTTTGCCACAGGCCGTAGCTGATCACGACCGCCGGCTCGGGTTCCGCGCTCTTGTCAAGTTCCGGCGTAAGCACCCGGCCGCGTCCAGCTCTGACGCCAAGCCCCGCGAAGTAGTTGGCTGAAACCAGGTTCGCTGGCGTGATCTCTTCGTGGCCCTCGATGCTCGCCGGGGCGGGCCTTCGTATCCAGGCAACGACGTGCGAGAAAGCGTTCGACTGGGCAGCGATATCGGCGTAATCAGGGTAGGTGAAGCCGCGGCCCGTGGTGGCTTGGATACCTACGAGCCTGCCGGAATCCTCGACGCCGAGGTCCTGGATGAACAGCGTGTTGATGACGCTGAAGAGAGCGGCGTTCGGACCGCAGGCCACCGCGAGTGAAAGGACCGCGACAGCGGTCATACCGGGATGTCTGGCGAAGAGACGGAGGGCGTGGCGGGCGTCGTGGAGCAGCGCGGACATGGTGTGGGTCGCCTTCTCCCTGACCATACGCAGGCTGCCGCGCGAATGTTCCGCCGCAATGGCCACCGGAAAGTGGATCCCCGCGGGGCGGCAACCCCGACAGCTACGCCGCCGCCTCCTTCTTCTTGATCTCGATGACCTTCTTCTCCTTAGCTTTCTTCCTTCGCCGCCTTAGAGCGCTTGTCCTGAATCCGGCGCGTCAACTCATCCTGCCGCTTCAACTGCGCGAAGGTGTACTCCTCCGTGATCGCCGTGCTCGCGTGGCCCGCGATCTTGCTGTCTCGATGCTGCTGCCGCCGAGGCGCAGCACAGCGAGTGCGGCCCAAAGCCGGGGAAGTCCACTTCCTCCTGTTCCGCCTCCGGTCTTGAGCGCCTTGCGCACGCCGGAGTCCCAGCGAGGCTGCTTGTGGTCGCCATGCGTTCGGACCGCGGTGCTTGAGCTTCGAGATCCAGTCCGCATACCGCGCGGCCAAGCCGCCGAGCGCCAGCGTGCGCTTGCTCTTGGCCCTTTTCGGATCGTCGATGTCGCCGCGCCAGTTGCGCTGCTCGGGATGTCTCGCGCGCTCGGCTCCGCAGCCTTGCATCGCTCGCTCGGTTGTTAACCCGTATCGAACGGCAGTTATCGACAACCCGGCGAACGCGGGTATGGCGGATCCCAGTACTGCCCGCGCGGCGGCACCGGGACGAGTAGTACGACCCGGCCGCGAATGCGCTACGAACCCCTCCAATCGGCGGCGGAGGCGGGCAGCCAGCGCATAAACTTCGACCGGCATTCCGTCGATTGAGGAAACATGAATGCTACAGCTCGCCCAGACCGCACCTTTATCGAGGTCTTTCTATACCTGCAACTTCTGGATCTCCTAACCACGATGCTCGGGCTGCAACTAGGGGCGACTGAGATCAGCCCATTCATTCGCCTGCTCATGCGAGTGGAACCCGCTGCGGGAGTCGCCGCGTCGAAGCTCATCGCAATCGCACTTGGTGGCTGGTGTTTATGGGCGCGGCGCGATCGAATCGTGCGGTGGATCAACTACTGGTACGCCGGCTTGGTTGTGTGGAATGTTTCCATGCTGCTGAACGCCGCGGCGAGACATGGCTGAATCGGAAATAACTCCGGCCGGCCGAGGACGTCCGAAGCACGATTGCCAGTGGGGTCGTTTTAGCTCTTCTTCTTCCACTCAGCCCATCGCCTCTTCGCCGCTTCCGCGATCCGTTTCCGTCCAGCCGCGCTCATGCGCCGCTTGCGTGTTTGCGCTGGGGCGGCTGCTTGTGGCCCACGTGTCTGCCGCACGGCACGGCGGCCGAGCAATGAGCGGACTTCGTTATCTGCTCATCAACGCGATCGCGCTGCGATTCCAGCCCGGGAGCGCGGCTTCGAGGACATCACGGCTGAGTTGGCGGGTGCCGGGCATAAAGAGTGATTATGCCTGAAAGGTTCCGCCCCTGTAACTCTTCACGACACCATGCTTCTGTGTCAGCCGCCGGCTCAGCGAGAGCATGGCCGCAGTTCGCTCTATATAGTAAGCGAACGAATCCATCTTCCTCAGGACGTGGTCATTGGGCAGCCTGGAGCGTCAGGCTGCGAGCAGCTCCCATGATCAACGTGCGCGGGCGCGGAACATTTCATCTTTCGTCGCGGCTCGAAGGACCATGCCTATTCGTGCCGCAGAGCCGTCAGGGGATCAATTCGGGATGCTCGCCTTGCCGGCGCATAGCCAGCGAGAATCGCGGCGCTCAGGAGGACGACCCCGGCCAGCACCAGGGTTCCCGGATCATTGGGCTCGGTCCCGAACAGAAACGATCTGACAAGATGGGACGCGCTCAACGCGACAGGCACGCTGATCGCGAGTCCCACCGCCGCCAGTACCAGAACGCGGCGCAGAACCATCCATACCATGGCGTCGCGTTGCGCGCCCAGAGCCATACGGATTCCAATTTCGCGGACCTGCCGCGCGACGTTGTATGACATCGTTCCGTAGAGCCCCACGCACGCGATCACGAGAGCGAGAACCGCGAAACCCGTACACAATTTCGCGAACGTGACTTCCCGGCTGATCGTCCGATCGATTTCCGCGGCCTGGGTTGCCACGTTTGTGACGGGTATGCGGGAATCTGCCTCGCGCACGATCTCATGCACACTCTGAACAAGCCTCAGCGGATCGCCCGCAGTGCGCAGCGCGTAGGTCATTCGGTCCGGAGAAAACTGGCTGACCGCTACGAACACGGTCATTGCACTCTCCTCTTCATTTTTCAGACCACCGTACCGCAGGTTACCCGACACGCCGACGATTTCGAGATCGCGCTTCTCGTCCGGGAGCGTGATGCGCCTGCCCACCGGATTCTCGTTCCCGAAGTAAGTTCGCGCCAGCCGCTCGCTGATCACTGCAACCGGCCTCGAACTCGGTTGGTCGCGGTCGTCGATCTCACGTCCGGCCAGGATCGGAATCTGCATCGTCGTGAGGAAACGCGGTCCGGCGGACATGACGCGTGCGCCATCCAAGGTAACAGCGCCGATCTTCATTGGCCCCCTGATTGCCGGCCCGACGCGGGCGGCGTTGATGATCGAGGATTGCGAAAGCGTCGCGCTGCTCACGCCGGGAATCGATTCGAAGCGTTTGCGCAGGTCCGCGTAAAAAGTGGTCATCTCCGGGTCGCGGTGCCCGGCCTGACGCGCATTCAACGAGAACAGAAGGATGTTCTCGCGGGCGTATCCCAGTTGCACGGAGTGCAGCTTGTCGAGTGTGCGGACAAACAGACCCGCGGCGACCAGGATGAGAAAAGACATCGCGATCTGGGCGACCACCAGAACGTGCTGCGCGCGGCGGCGCGGTCCGCCCCCACGGCCATTCTTCAGTGCGGGCATGACGTCCGGACGTGTCGACTGAATCGCTGGAGCGAGGCCAAATAACAGGCCGCAAACTACTGAGAGCGCCGCCGTCACCGCCAGCACGCTCCAGTTCAATTCCGCGTGCAGCGTGAAGTTCTCCCGCCCCCTGGAGAACAGAAACGTCAGCGATCGCACTCCCCAGATCGCAAACAAGACCCCAAATGCTCCGCCGAGCGAAGCCAGCATCACACTCTCGGTAAGCAACTGTCGCACGACGCGTAACCTTCCCGCTCCCAGACTGAGCCGGACAGCCATTTCGCGGCGTCGCGCGGCGGCCCTTGCCAGCAGCAGATTGGCAATGTTCGCGCACGCGATCGCCAGGATCAATCCCACCATCGCCAGGAGCACGTACAGAGGCTTGGAATACTGGCGGCGCAGACTGCCCAGACCGGCGGCGCCGGGATTCAGCATCAGGGCGGGCAGGTTGGCGCGCTCACCGTCGGTCGTCGCCGTGGCTGCAACCCATTGGTGGAAACGCGGCGCCAGTGCTGCCTGCGCCTGGGCCATGCTTAAGCCGGGACGCAGGCGTCCCATCATTTCGATCCAGTAGAAGTTTCGGTCGCCATACACACGAGCCGCCCGGGCGCCGTCCACCAGCAGATTCGTGTGCAACGGAAGGTAGAGGTCCGGCGCCGCCGCAGGGTCGACTCCGAAGAATTCCGGCGGTGTAACGCCGATCACCGTGAAAGAGACGTTATCGACGAGAATCGGTTGTCCAATCGCATTCGTCGGTCCGCCAAAGCGATTTTGGCTTGTCGGAAAACTGACTACGGCGACAGGCGCTGCGCCTGGACGGTCGTCTTCGGAGTCGATCAGTCGTCCGGCGGCCGGCGACACTGCCAGACCGCGAAAATACTCGCCGGTGACGTACTCCGTTTTGGCGCTCATGGCCTGCCCGCGGATGGTCAGGTTACTGCTTAATCCGTCGAAGTACCCGAAGAGTGTGGAAAATACGGGATTTTCCTCGCGAAGCGTCTCGAACGCGCCGTAGGGGAACATCCCGGTGACCAAGACGCCTTTGTCGCCCGGCCACATCATGCCTTGTACCCCGTGCACGACGTGGGCCCACTCCTTGTTGGCGTTCTGGGGCGGACGGCTATGCCAATTCAAGACCACCAGCGACTCGGGATCGGCCACCGGCAGCGAGCGCAACAGGATCGACTCCATGAAGCTGTAGATCGTAGTATTGGCCCCGATGCCGAGCGCCAGCGACAGGACCGCCAAGGCGCTGAACGCCTTGTTGGCGGTCATGGTGCGACAGCCATAGCGGACATCCTGGACAAGTTCCGACCAAAACCGTGTGATCCAAATCTCCCGTGACTCTTCCTGCTTTAGCCCGACGTTGCCAAATCGCCGGCGCGCTTCGGCCCGGGCGCACTCCGCCGTCATACCGTCTGCCTCGAGTTCCGCGGCCTTTTCCGCAAGGTGGAGTTCTATTTCCTCACGCAGCGCCTCGCTGCGCCTGGCGCTATCGATCCAATACCTAAGCCGTCGTATCAACATGTCCGTCACTCCGCTCCCATCACACGGGCGATCGCCAGCGTGAGTTTCGCGTACTTCCGGGTTTCAACCGCCAGCTGTTTGCGGCCGGCCGCAGTGATCTTGTAGATCCTCGCCCGTCGGTTATTCGACGTCACGCCCCAGGCGCCGTCGATCCAGCCGTTTAGCTCCAGCCTCTGGAGAGCGGGGTACAGCGAGCCCTCCTCGACCAGGAGCTCATTGTCGGACGAGTGCTGAATGAACTGGACTATGCCGTATCCATGGAGGTCGCGCAGCGACAGCGTCCGCAGAATCAACATGTCCAGTGAACCGGGCAACGAATCGTTCTTTTGTGCTTTGCGTCCCATACCAAGAATTCTTAGCCTACGGCGACGAGATGACGCGAGTCAAGTTCAGATTGGCGAGCCCTCTTGGCGCAGGGCCTCACTGAGGCGTGTGCGTCAACGATTTTTTGAGCCTTTAACTGAGTTCCTTTCGGGATGAGCGGCCCGGCTCTCGCGATCGGTGTTCAAGGACGGCTATAGTGGAGTTCGAATCTCAGGGGGTGCTTCGTTGATGGCTTCAACACTGAACAAGTTCAGTTCCCGCATTACGCAACCGAAATCGCAGGGCGCTTCACAGGCGATGCTGTACGCCACGGGGATGGCCGAAGAGGACATGGGCAAGGCCCAGGTCGGCATCTCGAGTGTGTGGTACGAGGGCAACCCCTGCAACATGCACTTGCTCGACCTTGCCGGGAAGGTCAAGGAGGGTGTCCACGTGGCGGGGCTGGTTGGGTTGCGCTTCAACACCATCGGCGTCAGCGACGGCATTTCGATGGGTACGGATGGCATGAGCTATTCGCTTCAGTCCCGCGACC
>DATMXS010000148.1:0-4696 GCA_035561355.1 Bryobacteraceae bacterium
GTCAGGCTATGCGCCGACAGGATCCCGGAGAGGATTTCACCCGGCGCGTACTGGCTGCCCTGGAGCGCGCCCCCGAGCCGAAGCCCGGATGGCGTGAACGTCTGACGGCGGCGTTCCGGCTGCCCTCGCTCCGCCTCGCAATGGCAGGCGCGCTTGCGGTGCTGGTGGTTGTGGGCGGCTCGGAATACCGCGACATGCGGAACCGAGCCGAGGGAGAAACCGCAAAACAACAGCTTCTGGTCGCGATGCGAATCGCCGGAGCGAAGGTGCACGCGACACAGATGAGAGTCTTGGAAATCACAGAACAATGAAACGCACAATGATCTGCCTGGCCCTGACGCTCGGGACGGCGTTGGCGCAGGATATCAAGTTCCCCCCGGCATTCGAGAAGCTTGCCGAGAAGGCGTCGGAGGTTGTCGACGTCACCCTCGACGGCCAGTTGCTCCAGATGGCCTCGCGCTTCCTCTCGAACAAGGAACCGGAGGAAGCCAAGGTTAAAGACATGGTCGGCAAGCTCAAGGGCATATACGTCCGCTCCTTCGAGTTTGATAAGGAAGGCGAGTACACCCAGGCCGATCTCGACTCAATCCGCAATCAGGTGAAAGGCCCCGGCTGGCAGCGCATGGTGAGCGTACGCAGCGCGAAGGGCGGCGACAACGCGGAGATCTTCCTCCGCATGGAAAACAATAATCCTGCGGGCCTGATCGTGCTGGCCGCTGAACCCAAGGAACTGACCGTGGTGAACATTGTCGGTCCCATCGACCTCGACCAGTTGAGCGAACTGGGCGGTCACTTCGGCGTCCCGAAGCTCGAGAGAACTGAGAAGAAACCGGCAAAGGACTAATGTGATGCGCGCTCTCCTGGCAGCGGCTATCCTCCTCGGCCTGGGCATCCCCGCCCGGGCCGGGGACCGCGATTTCGATGCCGTCGTTCAGAGCATCGAATCGACGTTCCAGACGCGGCGGACCAGCATTCCACTCTTCGGGGTGGCTAAGTTCTTCGTTAAGATCTCCCGGCCGGGCGGGGCGAAACAGTTGGATTTGGCCATCTTCGAGGACCTGCACATCGGGCGCTCGCGGCTTCAGGAGCTCGATCAGACTGTGCGGGAAGCAGCGGGCGAGCGCTGGTCACCCATGATCCGCGTCCGCGACCGGCAGGAGTGGGTTACCATCTACGCCCGGCCTGACGGTAAGAAGGACATGGCACTGCTGATCGCCACAGTGGAGCCCGGCGAAGCGACCGTGATCCGCCTCAAAGTCGATGCCGCCGCGCTCGCGCGCATGATCGACGAGAGCCCGAACCGAGCCGGGAAGTGCCTCGTTTCGGAGCAGAACGACTCGGAGCAACAATGCGAGGACTAGCGCTGCTACTCATCGCTGCCGCGCCGCTTTTCGCCGAGGACGCTGCAGGCATCATGGAGCGCGTCGGCCGCAATCAGGAGCGCGCGGAGAAGTTGCGCTCTGTGTACCTTTTCCAGCAGGACGTGCAGATCCGGCTCCATCGCGGCGGGCGAAAGCTGGCTCGTGAAGAACGCCACCGCTTCACAGTCGCGCCTGGTCCGAACGGCATCAGCAAGGAGCGTGTCTCGTTCGCAGGCCGTTACACGGACGGCGGGAAAACCGTCGAATACGATCGCCCCGGCTACAAGTACAAGGGGCTGGACATCGACGCCGAGATCGCCGGGGACCTGGTGGACGAACTCACGGCCGATAAGAGTTCACGGGACGGTCTTGCGGCCGATCTGTTCCCGCTCACGCCCGAGCAGCAGCGCAAGTACAAGTTCCGTTTCGAAGGTCCGCAATCCTATGCAGGCCGCGAGGTTTTCCGCATCACCTTCAAGCCGAAGACACGCGAATCAGCCTCCTGGGCCGGCGAGGCGCTCATCGATGCCGCTGCGTATGAACCGGTGCTCATCACAACATGGCTGGCTCGAGGGGTTCCGATGGCCGTGCGCGTGCTCCTGGGGACCAACCTGAAGCACCTGGGCTTCAAGGTTGCGTACCAGCAGGTGGACGACGGCGCCTGGTTTCCGGTCTCCTACGGGGGCGAATTCCAGTTGAAGGCGCTGTTCTTCTACAAGCGCACAATCTCGATCTCGATGCGCAATGAGGAGTTCCGCAGGGCGGACATCTCCAGCTACATCACATACGATCTCCGGTAGGGCGCGCTACTTGATCGTCCACACTTCCACGTCGCCCTCCCGCCTCAGCACCGTGACTGTCACGTTATCGTCATAACGGCGCAGCGCGAGGTCCACGCTTCCCTCCCCTACCCGCAGGTCACGCAGGATCAGTTCCGGCAAGAATTCCGGCAGCCTCGAACGCTCAAACCGGATGCGCCCCTCGACTGCGTCCACTGTCATCCCCAGGCAGGCTTGCAGCAGCAGGAATATCGATCCGGCGGCCCACGATTGCGGTGAGCAAGCGACAGGATATAGCGTGGGGCCTTCCGACGGGCGGCGCGGAAAGCCGCAGAACAATTCCGGCATCCGCCGCTGATCCACGAACAGGGCGGCATCGAACATGCCTTCCAGTATGTGCGCCGCCTGATCCTGAAGGCCGTATTGCATCAGCCCCCAAGCGATCATCGCGTTGTCATGCGGCCACACGGAGCCGTTGTGGTATGACATGGGGTTGTATCGCCGCTCCTCCGCTCCCAGGGTGCGCACGCCCCATCCCGAGTACATCTCCGGCGAGAGCAAAGCACGCGCAACCCGCCGCGCGCGCTCCGGGGCCGCGATTCCTGCAAACAGGCAGTGCCCGGCGTTGGACGACCGCACGCGGCACGGCCGCTTCTCACCATCCAGCGCAAGCACGTACATCCCGAGTTCTTCGTCCCAAAAGGCGAGTTCGAATTTGCGCTGAAGGTCGGCCGCCTCGCGCCTCAAGTGCCATGCCCTGTCTTCCAGGCCCAGTGCGTCCGCCAGCTCCGCCGCGGCGCGCCGTGCGGCGTACACGTACCCCTGCACTTCTGCGAGTGCGATCGAGGGTTCAGCGATACGGCCATCCGCGTAGAACACTGAGTCATGTGAATCCTTCCAGCCCTGCTGGACGAGTCCCTTCTCGGAAACGCGCGCATACTCGACGAAGCCGTCGGAATCGCGGTCGCCGTAAGCCTCAATCCACTCGAGCGCCTTCTCGATGTTCGGCCAGATCGCGCGAACAAGGCCAAGGTCGGCCGTGCGGCGGTAGTACGCGCCCGCCAGAATGACGAACAGCGGGGTCGAATCGATAGAGCCGTAGTAGCGCAGGAACGGATGTTCGCCCAGGACCGCCATCTCGCCCGCCCGTTGCTCGTGAAGGATCTTGCCTGGCTCTGCGTCCTGCTCCGGGATGAGGTCGGCCGCTTGCGTGAGTGCGAGCCACGAAAGGACACCATGCGCGATGCGGGGATTCACCCAGAGATACTCGAAGGCAGTGATGATCCCATCACGGCCGAACACAGTGCTGAACCACGGGACGCCAGCGTAGGGATAAACCAACTCCGGCGTCTGCGTCACCATCATGTGAAGGTCGGACACAGAACGGTTGACCCAGTCATTGAACTGCTCGTTCGAGGTGCCGATGGTACAGGCGCCATTGCGGAGCACCTCCAGTTCGGCGGAGGCTCCGTCGAGCGCTTCTCCATAGGCCGGCACGGTCTTCGTCGCCTCGTCTGTCTCGCACGAAACGGAGATCACAAAATCCACATCCTGCTGCGCTTCGAGACGCGCAAAGAAGCGCATGCCGGTGGGCGTCAACTCCTGCGGTCGCGGGTTTGCGCGAATGCGCGTCCGCCGCACCAAGCTGTCCAGTCCCTCGTACCCCAGCACAATGGCATCGTCCTCAATGCAGGTCTCCAGTTTGCGCCCGCGCCGCGCGCGCTTCATCCCACGCACCTCGAAGATGTCCGCGTAGTCCGCCTCAAACCGCAGGGCAAACCCGAACCCTACCGCCGTCAATCCGTAGTTGCGGAAGCGCAGCGATTCGTAGCAGACACCCCGCCATAAGAACTTCGTCCGGAGCACGTGAAGCGTCCCATGGGGCACCATCACCTCGCCGTTCGTGGACACGTCGGGGTTTGTCAGGTCCACCGTGAGCACCGCGTTGTCCTGCTTGATCGCCGAACTGAGCAGCAGCGGGCGCACGCCGTTCAGGTCCAGCACCGCCAGCGAAAGATACCGCGTGCCCTCGTGAAACACACCGTGCTCGCCGTTTCCGACCGCGCGCACGTCGCCGCTCGAATCGAACACGGCGAAGGTTTCGCCGTGCTTAAGGACCCTGGTCCGCCGGTCCGCGAGCGACGGCTCCGCCAGGATGTAGAAATCTTCCTGTACCTTGATGCCTTCCTCGACCATGCGTCACCTCAGGCCGTCAGGGCGCGCCTGCGCCGGCTCGCGATCCGTTCGTACACATTGAGATAGTCCTGCGCCATCCGGGTCGCAGTGAACCGGTGCTCGAAGCGCTTGCGGCAATCGCGCCGGCTCAGGTCCGCGACCCGTTCGACCGCCAGCACCGCATCGTCCACTCCCTGAACAAGGAAGCCTGTCACGCCATCATCGATGACCTCCGGTACCGATCCGCGCGGGTAAGCAATTACTGGAGTGCCGCACGCCATTGATTCGATCATCACCAGTCCGAACGGCTCCTCCCAATTGATTGGAAACAGCAGAGCGTGAGCCCCGCCGAGCAGTTCATCCTTGTCTGGGCCGCCCACC
>DATMXS010000149.1:0-2067 GCA_035561355.1 Bryobacteraceae bacterium
CCCCCAAACCGCCCCCCAGGATCGCCAGCGTCAGGCTCTCCGTCAGAAGTTGGCGCGCGATGCGGAACCGGCCCGCCCCGAGACTGAAACGGATGGCGAGTTCCTTGATGCGGATGTTCGAGCGCACCAGCATAAGATTGGCCACGTTCACGCACCCGATCAACAGTACGCATCCAACGGCAAGCTGCAGCAGGTAGAGGATCGGCCGCACATCCCTCACCAGTTCGTCTTCGAGCAAGACGACGCGTGTAGCGAAACGCGCGTCGATGATGAGCTGCTTGATCTGGGGCAGCTTGTCCAGGTTCGTCAAATTTAGTGCATTGATGCGCTGCTGCGCCTGTTGCAGCGAAACTCCGTCCTTCAGCCGCGCGATCATCCCCCAGCTGTTGCTGTGGCGCGCGTCGTCGACCGTCTGTTCGGGCCGGAACGCGAACGGCACCCAGATGCGGTTGTGCCGACCTTCGGAACCGAAGCTCTCGGGCATCACGCCGACGATGCGATACGGCTACCCGCTCAGGCGGATATCCCGGCCCAGCACCTTGGGATCACCTGCGAAGATTTCATTCCACAACCCGTGGCTGAGGATTGCGACCTTCTCTTTGCCGAGCACCGCATCCTCCGCGGTGAAAGCCCGGCCAATCATCGGCTGTGTGCGCAATACAGTGAAGAAGTCCGGCGTGACGTACTGGCCCTCGATCCGGACCGGAGAACCCTGGAGTCCTACGTCGTAGCCGGCGTTTCCGGCCAGGGCGACGGCGTCGAAAACACTTGTGAGTTTGCGGCGGTCCAGATAATCCGGCACGGCGTTCGATCCCCGGTCGGTTACCCCGACGCCGGGGTAGACGTTGTACATCGTCACGATGCGGTCGGAGCGGGGGTATGGCAGAGGCCGCAGCACGATGCTGTTCAGGACCGTGAAGATGGCCGTGTTCGCCCCGATGCACAGCGCCAGCGTCAGCAGTGCCGCCGTCGAGAACGCCTTTTCCTTCCACAACAACTTCAGCCCGAACTTCAGGTCCTGCAACATATCAGTGTTTACGCACCGGGTACCCAAACGTTCGCACGAACTTTGCAGCGTTGATGCACCCGCTGTCAACCATCCGGGCGCGGGGCGCCGGCACCTACGCCTTCACCACGATCTTTCCAATGTGCTCCCGCTTCTCCATGCGCTCGTGCGCGGCACGCACGTCAGCCAGCGGAAACACGCTGTCGATCACCGGCTTCAATTGCTTCCGGAACACCAGCCTCAGCACCCGGTGCAGTTCCCCCAGCGTTCCCATGTACGAACCCAGCAGCGATTGCTGCTTCGAAAACAGGAATCGCAAGTCGAGCTTCACGTCGTAGCCCGTCGTGGCCCCGCACGTGACTACGCGGCCGGCGCGCGCCAATGATTGCACGCTCGCGCTCCAGGTCGCCGCGCCCACATGCTCGAACACCACATCGACCCCGCGGCGCTCCGTGATGCGCTTCACCTCGGCCGTGATGTCCTGCCGGTAATGGTCGATCACGTGATCCGCGCCGAGTTGGCGCGCTGCTTCTAGCTTGGAATCGCCACCGGCGGTCGCGATCACGCGGCAGTGCAGCAGCTTCGCGATCTGGATGGCCGCGGTACCCACACCGCTCGACCCCGCGATCACCAGCACGTCCTCTCCCGGCTCCAGCCGCGCCCGCGTCAGCAGCATGTGCCAGGCTGTGAGAAATACCAGGGGCACGGCGGCGGCTTCAGTGAACGGCAAGTCGTCCGGGATCGGGATGACGGCATAATCGGGCGCCGCCACGTATTCCGCATACCCGCCGGGGATGCCGTAACCGAACATCGTGAAGTGCGGGCAGTAGTTGTCCTCGCCGGAGACGCACTTCGGGCACACCCGGCAACTCACGCCCGGGGCCAGCAGGACGCGCCGGCCTGGCTGTGCATTCCTGCACAACTCGCCCGCGCTGACCACTTCACCTGCGATGTCGCTCCCCAGGATCTGCGGCAGCGGCACGCCCGGCAGGCCCTTGCGGATCCAGAGGTCGAGGTGATTCAGCGAACAGGCGCGCACGCGGATGAGCGCCTCATTGGCC
>DATMXS010000150.1:0-32911 GCA_035561355.1 Bryobacteraceae bacterium
CTTTGGCGGAGTGTACAGCCGCAACGCGCTCCAACCCACCAGCGCGCCGAATGCCAGCAGCACGGGGAGAACCACCAAGAGCTTCTTCATGACGGGCGCGCCTCCTTCTCCGGTTCCACGAGCGTGATCTTGGCCCCAGCGGCCAGGCCCTTCACGGCCACTTCGTCAGGATTTCGGGCAAGCACTTCCACTTGCACGGGCTTGTAGCCGCCATCCTGCTCAACGTAAACGGTCGGCTTGCCGTTGACTGTGAAGAGCGCCTTCGCGGGGATGCTGATCGCATCCGGGATGCGGCTCACAACCACGTCCATAGCGCCGTTCATGCTGGGCCGCAGCCGGGGGTCGATTTTATCGGGCTTGGCGAAGCCTCGAAACGTTCGGGAGGGCGGCCATTCCCAGCCCATCACGGTCATGGGCGAGAGCATGGCAAGCTTGCCGGGGAACACGGCCTCCGGGAGTGAATCGACCCGTATTCGCACATCGAGGCCAAGCAGTATGCGCCCGCGGTCGATCTCCTCCACCTTGCCCTCCATCTCGAGCGAGGCAAGGTCAGGGATTTCGGCCAGCCCTGCTCCGGGCCAAGCCTGATCGCCGACCTTGAACGGCTTGGCATTCATCCAGCCCTGTGAAAAGTTTGAAAGGTAGTTGATCCACCCGGCAATGGGCGCCTTGATTTCCATCTGCGACAGGCGGTAACGCGCGAGCTCGACTTCGTCCTTTGCTTTGTCGCGCGCACGAGTCAGGGAGGCAATTTTGGCTTCGTTCGAAGTTTGCCCGAGGTCGTTATTCACCTTCTGGATGTCCAACTTCTTTTCGGCTAGGCCGAGGTCGATACGGCTCTCTTCGGCCTGCAACTTGGAGACAATCTCCGCCTTGCTGACGTCCAGCTTCGCTTTCTCCACCTGATAATTCGCCGTGCTGAGGTCGAGTTTGTTCTGCTCCCCGGCGACGCGCGCCTGTGCGATGGCTTGGTCCACGGCGGCCTGCGCCTGCTTGAGTGCTGCTTCCTTTTCTTGAAGCTGCTGCTTTACGGCGCTAGGGTCGAAGCGGATGACGACGTCGCCCTCTTTCACAGTGGATCCGGTGGGCGCAAGCCACACGATGCGCAGCTCGGGGACATTCACGGGAGCGCTGATCGTAACGGAGCGGCGAGCCTTCAACTCGCCGCGACACCGCACGATCACAGAGAAGTCGCCTTTGCGTGCGGGCGCTGTGGGAAGCGTTGCCGACGTGCGGGCAGCGCGCAAGCGAGTGACGCCGATCGCGCCCGCCGCCACTACGACGGCGACCAGACACACTACTCCCACGAATCTCCACTTACGCTTCATGAGCTTGCTCCTCTACTCCTCCGCTTTGATCAGAACCGCCGCCGATAAATCCGGCAACAGGCGTGGATCAGCCTGCGACAATCGGAAGCGGGCCGCGAAGTTCTTGATCGGGCTGCCCATGGCGGAAGTCGCCACGGGGCTGGCCGAATCGAATGTTGCCTGGAACGCCGCGTCAGGGTAGGCGTCCAGGTTCACGAGCGCGAGCGTGCCCGGTTTGAGAACGGCGCGATCCGGTTCGCTGATAAACGCGCGAACTTGCATCTGCGCCGGGTCGAAAATCTTCAGAAGTGCCTGGCCACCCCAAATCTGGTCGCCTTCCTGGGCGGCGCCCATCGAGCCCTGGCGCCAGATATTCTCGAGCGCAACCATCCCGGCAATCGGCGCCTTCAGAACCAGGCTGTCAGCGTTTTTCTCGGCGCGCTCCAGGGCGACTTTCTGGCGCTCCATCTGGAGTTCGAGGATGCGGAGCGCAGCGGCTTCGGCCTGCCTGCGAAATTCGTCGCTCCTGGTGAGGCTTGCGAGTCGAGTTCGGGCGCTCGAAGCCTTTTCCTGATTCTTGAGGCGATCGATGTCGCTCAAGACGGCGCCCTTCTTAAGTTGAATCTCGGCCTTCCCGAGGTCCGCCTCGGCCTGCCGGATGTCGAGGGCGCGCTTCTCGGCCTCACTGCGATTTTCGGCGGCTTTTTGTCGTACCTGCTGTGCCAGATCCTCGTACTTGGCCTTGGCTTCGCGCGCGGCATCCACCTGTGCGGTGCGGTCGAACTCGGCCAGGAGATCGCCTTCCTTTACTTGTGTCCCGTTGGGCGCGAGCCGGATCAGGGTGAGGCGCGATGGCGGGCCTTGCTGGCCTTGCCCCCCCTCAATCCGTGGAGCCTGAACCGTGAACGCTCGAACGGCTTCTATGGTTCCGGTTGCCCGAATCGTCCGCGGCCCGGCATTCGTCAAATCCGGAGCGCCTGCTTTGGCTGTCTCACCGGGCGGCGGGCCGGCCGCACTCACGCGCGCCGGCGAACTCCTGCCGCATCCACCGAGTGCCAGCAGAATGACTGCTACGCCTGCAGTGAATCCGTGTCTCATGGCGGCTCGTCGAACGATTAGACGGAGGTTCCTCTCAAGAAGTGCGAAGGAAAATGAGAATTTTTTGATTAACAATCGTGGCGCGGCAGCACCACGCGAAAGGGGGGCTGGTAGGAGGGAAGGAGCAACGAGCTAGGAGCCAGGAGACCGAAACGGCTTCGAGGCGCCGCGCTTTTGAGAACTGCGCCGAGTCCCTTGGCCTTCCTTGCTCCTCGCTCGTAGCTCCTGGCTCCTGCTTCAGTGCTCTTGTCCCGCGCTTAAGCGCGAAATAGTTTAGAATGCTTAACAATTAAGTCATTAGCACTGTACGCATGTCCTTCTTCAAAGACCTACCGTTGCGGACGAAGGGGCTTATCGTTGTCGCCATACCGATCGGCGCCCTTCTGCTGATCGTGGCGGCATTCTACTTCGTACACCAGCAGGAACAGAGCGCCGACTACTGGATACAGCGCACATACGAAGTGCGGAATCAAATCCAGATGGTTCGTACCCGGTGGGAGACATCCGAAACGGGAATTCTCGGGTATCTCATGACGGGGAACGATCGATGGCTGGAACCGTTCCGGGCGGCCCGGGAACAGTTGCCCGGCATCTTCGACGACCTCGAAGATTATACGTCCGGCTCCCCCGGGGTCTTGAAACGGGTCAAGGAAGTTGAAGCGAGGATTAACAGCCGTATGGACCGCCTGGAGGAATTGCCCGCGAAGGCCGAGTTGCTGCGGTCCTCGAGCGACCCTGCTCGCCTGCTCGAAGGCACCCGCGAGGAGCAGGGCGCGATCCGCCAGGGGCTGACCAGTTTGCGGATGGAGCAGGAGCGTGTGCTCGCACAGCAACTGGCGGACGCGGACGCGGTTCAGACTCAGGGCCATATCGTCATTTTTGCCGGCTTGATTCTGGCGCTCGTGGGCGGGCTGCTCGCGATGGTGCTTTTCACTAATATGGTCAGCCGCAGAATTCAGGCTCTTGACGAGAATGCTCACCGCCTGGCGAGCGGGATTCCCGTGGCGCCGCTCAATGCAGGCAAGGATGAGGTAGGGCGGCTTGCGGAGTCCCTAGGCGAGGCGGCAGCGCTGCTCGAAGGGCGGCAGCGCGACCTTCAACACCTCGCGAGCGACCTCGAGTCGCGCGTGCATGAACGGACCGCGGCCCTGGAGCAGGCCAACACAGCGCTGGGCGGCGAGGTGACCGAGCGCAAGCGTGCGGAGGAAGGCCTGGCGGACGCGAAGCAGCGTCTCGAGGCTGTCATTGACGCGAGCCCGTTGGCGATCATCGGCCTGGACCTCGAGGCGAACGTGCTCGGATGGAACCGCGCAGCTGAGGAGTTGTTCGGGTGGACCTCCTCAGAAGTAATGGGGAAGCCGCTGCCCGCCCTGCCCGACGACGGGACCCCCACCTTCCGTTCACTTTTCATGAATGCAGCCAAGGGCGAAGTCCTGACCGCATACGACACGCGCCGGAGGCGGAAGGACGGGACGCCGGTGGACATCCGCGTCTGGACTGCGCCGCTGGCCAGCCCGGATGGCGAGGTCCGCGGCCAGATCGCGCTTATCGCCGATATCACGCAGGAGCGAAAGCTGGAACAGCAATTTGCGCAGGCGCAAAAGATGGAGGCGATCGGGCGCCTTGCGGGCGGCGTCGCGCACGATTTCAACAACGTCATCACCGTGGTTTCCGGTTACGGCCACATGCTGCTCGAGGGCGTGCAGAACGACCCGCCCCTGCGGGAGGCCGCGGAGGAGGTGCTGCGGTCCGCGGATCGAGCCGCGGGGCTAGCGAGCCAACTGCTGGCGTTCAGCCGCAGGCAGGTGATCCAACCGCGCGTGCTGGACCTCAACTCGCTCGTAGCGAACATGGAACGGATGCTGGGCCGCGTTATCGGTGAGGATGTCGAACTCAGGACAGTGCTGAGACCCGAGGTGGCGACTGTGCGCGCGGACCCCGGACAGTTAGAACAGGTGGTGATGAACCTTGCTGTGAACGCGCGCGATGCTATGCCCCAGGGTGGCAAACTGACCATTGAGACGGGAAATACGGTGCTCGACGACAGCTATCCGGGGACGCACTCGGGGGTGCAGCCGGGACCCTACGTCATGCTGGCTGTGAGCGACACGGGGAACGGCATGGATTCCGAGACCAAGGCGCATCTCTTCGAGCCCTTCTATACGACTAAGGAGAAAGGTAAGGGCACCGGCCTGGGGCTGTCCACGGTGTACGGCATCGTGAAGCAACATGGAGGCGACATCTGGGTGTACAGCGAGCCCGGGCGCGGCACCAGTTTCAAGATCTATCTTCCCCAGATGGCGAGTGAACCTGCGGACGGCGCGGCAAAACCCGTAGCAGCGCCTGCACGCCATGGAACGGAGCAGATCCTCCTGGTGGAGGATGAGGACGGCGTTCGCCACCTGGTGCGCGAGATTCTGGAACAACGGGGGTACAAGGTCATGGAAGCGTCTTCCGGAGAAGCGGCGCTTGCGATCCTCGAACGCGATCACCAGAGTTTCGAACTGCTGCTCACTGACGTGGTTATGCCGAAGATGAGCGGGCGCGACCTGGCGGAAGCCGCGGCGCTGCTCCGCCCGAACCTGCGTGTGCTGTTCCTTTCCGGGTACACGGATCAGGTGGTGATGGACCACGGGGTGGCAGGCACCGCGGACTTCCTTCAAAAGCCGTTTACGCCCGAAACCCTGGCGCACAAAGTGCGCGAGGTGCTCGACCGGCCGGCCCGGCGGAAGAACTCCGGGGAGTAGGGGTTGCGCTCGGCGCTTAGCTCAACTCATGCTCGATGGCAGCGGCAATGCGGCCGGCGTACTCCTCGACGCGAGCGTCGTCGGGGCCTTCGACCATAACCCGCGCGAGTGGCTCAGTCCCGCTGAAGCGCACGAGAACGCGACCCTTGTCGCCAAAAGCGCTTTCCGCCGCGTTAATCTCGCGAACGACCTCGGGAAGCTCTTCCAGCTTTCGCTTCTTTGAAACGCGGACGTTGACGAGGCGTTGCGGATATAGCTCCAGCCCCTCCGTCAACTCGTCCAGCCCCATGCCCTCTTCGAGCATGACATCGATCACGCGCAGTGCCGTGAGGATGCCGTCGCCGGTGGTGGCGTGGTCGCGAAAAATGATGTGGCCTGACTGCTCACCGCCTAAGACTGCGCCAACGCGGAGCATCTCCTCGAGAACGTACTTATCCCCGACAGGCGTCCTGAGCATTTTGATGCCGAGGGCGCTAAGTGCGCGTTCCAGGCCGAGGTTGGACATGACCGTCGCAACCACATTTGGTTGACCGTCAGCCGCCGCCAGTCGCCGGTGCTGGTGCAGTGAACGCGCGACCACAAGCAGAACTCCATCTCCGTTAACGATCCTGCCGCTGTGCGAAACAAGAATCGCCCGATCCGCGTCGCCGTCGAATGCGACGCCGATCTCGGCGCCGGTCTCGAGCACTTTATCTCGCAACTTGTTCACGTCCAGAGCACCGCAACCGAGATTGATGTTCCGGCCGTCCGGCTGGTTACAGATGGGGAACACGCGTGCGCCGAGCTTCTCAAACAACTCGGGCGCAAGCGCGGATGCAGCGCCGTTGCCGCAATCCACCGCGATCGAGAGGCCGCGCAGCGAGCGGGTGACTGTGGAACCCAGAAATGAAATGTAATGCTGGTCGAGGCCGGGATCGAGCGGCAGTTCGGCTTCCCGGGCATCGACGCCGCGCTCGATGAGAGCTAGAATTTCGCGTTCGATCTCGTGTTCCTCGGCGTCCGGGAGCTTATACCCGCTATTGCTGAACACCTTGATGCCGTTGTCGCGAAACGGATTGTGGGATGCCGAGATCATCACGCCGGCGACGAAGGAGTGCATGCGGGTGAGGTAGGCGACGCCGGGTGTTGTCGTGACACCGGCGAACCGCGCGCGGACGCCGCTGCTGACGAGGCCACCGGCTACCTGCCGGGCGATCCAAGGGCTGGATTCGCGCGTGTCCATGCCGATGACAACCTCGGGATCGTCTCTAACTTTTCGGACCGAATCGCCTAGCGCGATACCGAGCGCATGCACGGTGGCCGCGTCCAGCGGATACTCGCCCGCGACGCCTCGCACTCCGTCCGTTCCGAACAACTGCTTGCCCATTAGTCCTCCGAATGACGCCGCTACTACTGCACTTTTTCGACGGTGACGGTGACCCTCACGGCAGGCGGGGAGACCAACCTGACGTACGGGTTGCGCACGAATGTCTGAACCTGAAAAGACTGCGTCCCGAGGACGTTGGCGATATCGATCGGGTCGGTTTCAGCGTACTCCACCTCCCGAACGTGACTCTCCGGCCCAACGATGCGCAGGCTCGGAGGATTCACCTCCTGCCGCACCACCTTGTACCCGGCATGCGGGGAACCGGACAGGCGTGCGCGAACAGGGATGTCAGCGTCAACCCTGCGTTCAAACCGGAGCCGGATTTGAGCCGGGATGGCCCGGACGAGGGTAAGGCCGGGCTGCAGGTCCACATTGTTCGATTCGATCGTCAGGGTGTGATCACCGGTCCGGTTCACGCTCCTGAGATCGAACACGACAGTGATGTTCGAGAGGTCGAAGCTGTTCAGCCTGGCGCTAGGTCCCTGCACTTCGAGGTAGACACGCTCTGGAGCCTCCGAACTAATCTCCATGCCGCGCGGCATGTTCCGGTATTCGACTGGAGCGGATACGGAAGTGGTCAGCTCGGGGCTGCCTACGAACGTCGCCCATAGAACAATGGCGATCACCAGCGCAAACACGCGCCACCCGAAGTTGTGGAAGAAGGACCGCAGCATCACTGCCCCGCTTTGTTCCAGCCGCTCCGCATGAGGGGCTTATCGTTCTCTGCGCCGGCGTGGTGCGCGGGCGGTCCGCCGAAGGCAGACAAGGGCTCGGCCACGCGTTTGCGGCCGAAATGTTTTGCGAAGCGCTCGTCCACCCTTTGTACCGAGAGGTCCATTTCAAGCTCGCCAAAAGCCGCAACCGAAATGCGGCCGGTCTCCTCGCTCACCACGAGCGCGAGACAATCGGCCTCTTCGGTAACACCGATTGCGGCACGATGTCGCGTGCCGAGTTTACGGGCAATCAGCGGGTTCATGCTGAGCGGGAGGAAGCAGGCGGCCGCGGCTATACGGTCCCCCTGCACGATGACTGCGCCATCGTGCAGCGCGCCCCCGGGTTGAAAAATGGAGAGCAGAAGGTCACGGGAGACGTTGGCATTCAGCGCGACCCCGCTTTCGACGAACGTCCGCAGGCCGGTATCGCGTTCCACGACGATGAGCGCGCCGATCTTCTGTTGGGAGAGACGGCCGAGCGCGAGCAGGATGTCCTCAGTGGACTCGCGACGCTGCAGGCGCAGGCCGAACCCGAGCCAGCGGCGCCGGCCGATGCGCGCCAGCGTGCGGCGAATCTCACTCTGAAACAGAACAATCACCGCAATGGCAGTGTATGGGACCACCATGGCCAGGATCGACCGCAGCAGTTCCAGGCGCGCCCATATCGCGAAGACGTACGCCAGCAGCAGGACACCGATTCCCGCGAGCACACTCGCGGCGCGCGTGCCCTTTACGACCATAATGAGCTCGTACATCAGGAACGCGACGATCAGAATATCGATGACGGCGCTGAATGACAGCTTAGACAGCCACGACGTCAGCGGCGCGAAGTTCGGCATTGGCGAATGGTTATATTATCGCAACGTTAGCCGAACGGATAGCGGGCGGCATCGAGGGAAATTCCGCGAATATCGATTCTTTTGATGTCCGCGGCGCCTGCTGCGAGCGCCTCGGCGGCCAAAAGTGTGTTCTCGCACTCCTGAAATGGCGCTCTGCCGCGCGCTGCGCGGGGATCGTAACCCATAATCGCAGCGCCGACGGCGTCAGTCGAGACAGGGTTCAGGCCGGCGATCAGCAGGCCCGGCTTCACCAGGCGTAATCCTTTGACCCAGGGGCCTTCACCCCCCGCTATGCTCTCGATGCCGTCGATAATCGCGAGATGGATGGGCCGCGCCGCTGCGAGTTCGGCGGTGATGAGCGGCACGCGGGTTCCGGGGTCGCGGCTGGGCCTTGCGGAGGTTTCCTGGGGAGCGGACTTGGAGATCGCGCGCTTCGCGAAGTGCAGCGTCTCGCCGCGGCCTTTCAACGGCTTCTCGTTGGGTTCGTCCAGGCCCGCATCGTCACCGTAAATGGAAGCCGGCGTGATCCCGAAGATGTTCTTGAGCGTGAGCGTAATGCCGCACGTCTCGTGGTTCTTCAGCTTCGCGAGGCTCACGAACACGTCCGTGTCCTCATAGGAATGGTTGAGGTCGTAGGCGGGGTAGAGATACGGCTTGCCTGGCACTTTAAGGCGCGCATAGCGCCTGGCTTTGCCGAGGTTGTTTGTGTTCTCGAACTCGATGCCGGGAGCGGTGGCAAGAAACTGCCGCACGTTCCAGCCCGAATCGAGCAGGTACTCCTCCATCGGGCCTCCGGACGCCCAGCAGCTCTCGACAAACCTGATCCGGCGTGCGCCGGCGCGCGAGAGCGCCGCGGCAAGTCCCATGGCGACGCGCGGGTGAGTGTAATGCGTGACTCCGAGCGGCCGCCCCTGAAAGCGCAGGCCCGGCGAACCCGTTAGATTCAGCTTGACCGTCACCGTTTTCCCGGAGACGAGCGGACCAAGGCCGCCAAGCTGGTCGAACATTGAAGACAGCCGCGCCGCGATGTCCTCCTGGTAGCTCTCCACCTTCGCAATCGCCACCGCGCTTGCCGGCGCGGCCATCGCCACGGCCGTTGCGCCGAGGGCGCCCAGGAAATCCCTGCGTCTCATTTCACTCCCCTTTCGAGAACGAGAGCCGCTGCGGCCCCCACCTCCGGTATGTCCACGCCGGCGCCTTCTTCGATCGCGTAAATGTCCAGCTGCCGCGGCGGGCGTCCAGGCTCGTGCAGCGTCGCGCGGGCGTACTTGCCGAGGACATGGACCGTGATCGACTCGACCGGGTAGTCGGTGTAGTTGACGAGTTGCAGGGCAAGCGTGGAACCATCCGGCGAGGCCGTGAGGGCGGAAAGCATGCCCGAGACGTTAAATAGCCGCGCGCCGAGATTAGCGCGGCCGATCATCGAGTTGATGCCCTTCCAGACTTCGTCGAGCTTGGCGACATCATCCTTGCCGAGCGTGATGGTTTCCTTACTCGGCGGTGGCAGCTTCCAACCCGTAGGCGCGGTGAGAATGGTTCCGCCGCCGCGCGCAAAAAGGCGGAACGCCTCTTTCTGCTCCGGCTCCACCGCCTCGGGATCCGCGTTGACGGCCATCGTCGCGCCGGCGAGCGCGGCAGGCGACAGCTTCGCGACGGGCACTGCGCGCACGGGCGTGTGCTTCACCGCGATCATGTCCAGGATGCCGCCCGAGTAGAGCGCACCTGACGCCTCCTGCACGATCGCAAGGCGCCCGTGCGACGGCCACTCGCTCCACGTCCGGTGCTCCTCGTAGAATCGCGCATGCTCCGCAATTCGCTTCCAATCGCGCACGGCCGCCGCTTCGCGGGCAAAGAGGCGGCGCTCGAAATCCGGATCGAGCGCGACCACCCACCGGGCGCCGGCGATCGCTGCATCGGAGATTGCGTGGAGGTATTTCTCGACCTTCAGGACGGTTTTGGGCGGGGGCGTGTTCGCGATCCAAACGGGAGCGGCTTCGGACGAGGCGCGCGCGAACGCAAGAAAGCCGTAGTTTGTGTCCACCCACGGCCCGCCGGTCGCCGCGGCCTTCTGATCCATCCGGATCCCGGGCCAGATGCCCTGGTACGTTCCCGCGACGGCGCCCGTGAACCGCATGGCTGCCCGGGGCGGCAACTCGATCACCACACCGGCGCTCGAAAGCCGGTCCGCCGTGCCAGAGGCGAAATCTCCTTCAAGTACGAGGCCCGAGAGTCTCGCCCGCTCCGCAGCGCCGGCCGCGTCCTCCAGTTCGCCCGGCCGGACTACACCGAGGACCTGAATGCCGGCCTCGGCCGCGCGATCCGAAAGCTCCGCTCTCCAGTGCGGACGATCTACCAGCAAGCAGTTGAAAGGTGTGCCCTGGATGAGATCAAGGCTCTTAGGGTCTGGAGTATTCCACCGCGCGGGAACCCAGGCGCCTACCACTACACCCAGCGCGATGGCCGTTGCGGCCAGCATCTTCTAATAATCTCATCTTGACGGAACGTCGCGCTCCCGTCCCTGTCTCCTGAGGGCGCGGCGCCACCGTGTGCTATTCCACGAGAAACGCCCTGCGGTCGCGTGCGCCGGCGACGTGGCCGTGGAATTTCAGCTTCCCATTCGCCATGAGGTCGAGCGGTTTCTCGAGGGGGTAGTCGAACCGGAGCACGTCCCCGGGCGCCAAACCCATGAGATCCTCCACACGCACGGTGGGACCCTGCAGCCGGGCATCGAGATCGATTTTCGATAACTTGAGGAGACTGAAGACGCGCTCCTGTTCATCGATTTTGGACTCGGCTTTGCGCATCGACCATTGCTGGTCGAACTTTTGCCGCAGCATCTTGATCACGAGGGACGGCATCCCGATGTTGATCATGCCCGCGTTGTCTGCAATGCGCACCTCCAGGCCGATCGCCACCACCGCTTCGTTTGGCGCCATGATCTGGAGCAGTTGGGGCTCGGTCTCGCGGGACTCGATGACAAAATCGATCGCGGTGACGGTCTGCCACGCCAGCTTCAGGTCATTCAGGATGATGCGGTAGAGGCCATCCAGCACGATCTGCTCGATGTCAGTGACTTCGCGGCTGATCTTTGCGCTGGCCTTGCCGTTGCCGCCCAGTAGCATCTCCAGAACGGGGAATACGAGCGAGTTGTTCACTTCCAGCACGGCACTGCCCTCGTAAGGAGGCATGCCGAGCGAGGCTAGGCAGGTGGGAGATGGCAGCCCCTGAGAGAACTCGGCGTAGGAAAGCTGCTCCACGGCGATGAGGTTCACGATGGCATAGGCGCGAAGATAGGCCGACAGGCTGGACGCCAGGTTCCGGGCGAAGTTGTCGTGCAGCAGGTGCAGAGACCGCAGTTGGTCCTTGGAGATGCGGTCCGGCCTGCGGAAATCGTACGGAACGACGCTTTTTTGGGCTGCTTGCTCCACACCTGGGATATCGGCGGAACGGCCATCTTCCTGTAGGGCTCTCGAATACGGCGCCGCCGCGGCTCGGCGTAGCCCGGCAAATTACAATAGCAGGAAGTGAGCACGTATTTCATCCAGAATTTCGGGTGCCGCGCTACGCAGGCGGACGGAGCGGCGCTCGAAACGTCGCTCGAAAGCAAGGGGCTTGCGCCCGCGCCGCGCGAACGCGCCGAACTGGTGATCCTGAACACCTGCACGGTTACATCCGCGGCAGACGACGATGTGCGCCAGGCCGTGAGGCGGACCCGCCGCGAGAACCCGAACGCCCGCATCCTGGTGACGGGCTGCTACGCGCAGCGCGCCCCCGAGGAGATTGCGGCGTGGCCCGGCGTCACATGGGTGGTCGGTAATTCCCATAAGACGCAGATCCCGGAGATGATCTCGGATCCCGCGCCCTACCACGGCCAGATCCAGGTGAGCGACATTTTTGAGCAGCAGGAGTTCCTGGCGGCGGTGGTCGAAGATGCCGCGGGCGACCGCACGCGCCCCAACCTGAAGGTTCAGGACGGCTGCAACAACCGCTGCTCGTTCTGCATCATTCCATTCGTGCGCGGGCGCAGCCGCAGCGCGCAGCCGGAGTGGGTGATTGAGCAGGTCAGAGGACTTGCCCAGCGCTACCGCGAGGTCGTTTTGAGCGGGATCAACCTTGGGCGCTGGGGCAGGGAACTCGGCGGGCAGCGCCTCGCCGCATTGGTGCACCGCATCCTCGATGAGACCGGAATCGAGCGGCTCCGGCTGAGTTCCGTGGAGCCGATGGACTGGTCGAACGACTTGCTCGAACTGATGGCGTCTTCGCCGCGTATTGCTCAGCACGTCCACGCGCCGCTCCAGACCGGCTCGGACGGCGTCCTTCGCCGCATGCACCGTAAGTACCGTCCGCGGCATTATGAGGACCGCGTCCGCACCGCGAGGGCGCTGATGCCGGACGCTGCGATCGGGGCGGATGTCATGGTCGGGTTCCCCGGGGAGACGGATGCCGAATTTGAGGAGAGCCGCGCGTTCATCGAAGCGCTGCCGTTCACGTATCTGCATGTCTTTACTTACTCGGAGCGGCCCGGCACCCCCGCCGCTGAAGCTGTCCAGGTCCCGATGCCGCTAAGGAAGGAGCGCAACCGGGTGCTCCGCGAACTCGCAGCGCAAAAGGGGATGGAGTTCCGGCGATCGTTCGTGGGGCGGACGCTGTCGGTGGTGACGTTGGAACAGGAGCGCGTCGCTCTGAGTGGGAATTATCTAAAGGTGGAACTGGCGACCGCCCGCGAACCGAACCGGATCGAGGACGTGCGCATCGGGGCCGCAACCGAGGCTGGGCTCAGGGAAGCGGCATTGCTGAACGTCGTCGCGTGACGCGGCTACAACTCCCGGCGATTCTCGAGCGACTTGGACATCGTCACCTCGTCCGCGAAGTCGAGATCGCTGCCGACCGGGATGCCCATCGCGATTCGCGTCACGCGCACGCCGAGCGGCTTCAGCAGACGCGAGAGGTACGCTGCGGTCGCCTCGCCTTCCACGGTCGGGTTCGTCGCGAGGATGATCTCCAGAATGTCGCCGGTTTCGAGACGCTGAAGCAGATTGCGGATCCGCAGTTGCTCGGGTCCGATGCCGCGCAGCGGGGAGATGGTGCCGTGGAGAACGTGATACAAGCCGTGAAACTGCCGCGTGGTTTCGACGGGCAGAATGTTATGCGGCTCCTCCACGACGCAGATCACGGTGTGGTCGCGCGCTTCGTCCCGGCAGAACGGGCACAACTCGGAATCGCTGATGTTGTTGCATACTGCGCAGAGCCCGAGCTTGTCTTTTACGTCGAGAAGCGCGTGCGCCAGCAGTTCCGCCTCCTGGCGCGAAGTGCGTAGGACGTGAAACGCGAGCCGCTGGGCTGACTTCTGCCCGATGCCCGGAAGGCGCTTGAACTCCTGGATGAGCCGTGCGAGCGGTTCGGCGAAATCGGCCATGCGTTAGAACAAGCCGGGGGGAAGGCCCATGCCGCCGAGCATGCCGCCCATCTTCGCCTGTGACTCCTCGTCTACCTTCTTTGCGGCTTCGTTGAAGGCGGCCATCACCATATCCTGGAGCATCTCGGGATCGCTCGCGGCTTCGGGGTCAATCGTGACGCCGAGGCAGTTCTTGTGGCCGTCCATCTTGACCGTGACCATCCCACCGCCGGCCGAAGCCTCCACGCGGATGAGCGCGATCTCCTCCTGCATCTTCTGCTGCATGGCCTGGGCCTGCCGCATCATCTGCTGCATGTTGCCGGGCATCTTCATGGTGCCTCCTATTATGCCAGCGCCTACTGTTGATCGCGCAGGTTGCGCGCTATCCGGACTGTGGAATCGGGGAAGGCCTCCCGGAAACGCTGCACCTCCGGGTGTTCGAGGGCACGGCGCATGGCCTCTTCCTCCGCGGCCCCCGTTGCGCGCGGCTTCGGGGCCGCCTGTACCTGCATCCGGGCAAATGTGATCCGCACTTTGCGCGGGCGCTCGCCAAGAGCCTTCAGCGCGGCTTCGATCTCACGCTCTTTTAATACCATGCCGAACTCGTCCGGCGCGGTGATCCGTATGTCACTCTCGCCCTCTACGACCTCGGATTGCGAGATGGCGTCGGCGGTGAACTTCAAGTTCTGCTCGACAAGCTTGGAAGCGAGGCGGTCTCGCAGATCTCCCCCGGCCGGAGCCGGCTGCGGCGGAGCTGATTCCGGGGCAGGAGCGGGACTTGCTTGCGGCGCGGGCGGAGCGGCGTGTGCCGGAGGCGCGGCGTACGGCCCGGCGGAACGCGTCTTCGGCGGAGCGGGAGCGGACCCGGAGCCTGTCTTCGGCGATGCAGGCGCGCTGCCGGCCGCGCCGGCCAGCGCCTCCTCGATCGATACGAGCCGTCCGGCTTCAATGAGGCGGATCAGTCCCAATTCCAGGTGGAGCCGCGGCTGGAGCGAGAACTGCAGGTCGCGGAAAATGTCGAGCGTGATCTGGAGGTAGCGAGTGAGGTCCTGTTCGGAAAATTGCTCTGCGATGACGCTGAGGCGCTCGCGTTCCTGGGCCGTCGCCGCGACGAGGCGGCTGCCAGCGCCCGCGATCTTCGCGACCAGCAGGTTGCGGAAGTAGCGTGCCAGTTCCCGGACGAAATGCTGAAGGTGATGGCCGTTGCGGACCAGTTCGTCCACAACTTCGAGCATGCGCGCCGGGGCAGAGTCGACGAGAGCCTGCGTGATCCGCTCCAGGACGTCGAGCGAGAACGAACCCAACAGCGCGCGGATCTCGGCGGTCTTCAGGGTGTTCCCGCAGCAGGCGATAGCCTGGTCGAGCGCGGAGAGCGAATCACGGACGCTGCCTTCGCCAGCCAGCGCGAGCACGGAAAGCGCCTCCGGCTCGGCCTCGATGCCCTCCTGTTTGCAGATCCATTCCATGCGGCCGACGATTTCTTCGAAATCGACGCTACGGAAACTGAAGTGCTGGCAGCGGGAGGCAATGGTCGCCGGGATCTTGTGCGCTTCCGTCGTGCACAGCACGAAGATGACCCACTCGGGGGGCTCTTCGAGCGTCTTCAGGAGCGCGTTGAACGCCTCACTGGTGATCTGGTGCGCTTCGTCTACGATGAATACCTTGTAGCGATCCCGAACCGGGCGGTAACGCACATTCTCCCGCAACTCGCGCATCTCATTGATGCCGCGGTTCGAGGCAGCGTCGATCTCGATGACGTCGGGCGAACCGTTGCCGGCGATTTCGAGGCAGGAGGAGCACACGCCGCACGGCTGCATCGCGGGCCCGTCAACGCAATTCAGACAGCGCGCGAGAATGCGGGCCACGGTCGTCTTGCCCGTGCCGCGCTGTCCGGAGAAGATATAGCCGTGCGCGATGCGGTTCTGTGCAATCGCGTTCTCGAGCGTGGTCTTGACGTGAACCTGATTGATTAGTTCGGAGAACGACTGGGGCCGATATTTACGGGCGATGACCTGGTACATTTGGGCGGGTTCAAGCAGTTTACCAGGCCCCAGGTGATCCGCGGCACACGGACCGCACCACTACCGTTGCTTCCTTCCGGACCTGGCGGGGTTCGCAGCCGTCCGTTGCACGGAGCCCGGAGCCTGGAGTAATTAGTCTAGCACGAGGGGCTTCAGCCGGCCCTGTTCTGCGCAGCATCGATGCCGAACTGCTTGCGAGTGCGACTGGCCATACGTAGATCCCCGGCGCGATTCCTTCACCCCGTCACCGTCACCCGGTACTTCAATCTGACCAGCTTCCCCGGCTCGAGCACGTGCGGCGTCAACCCCGGGTAGTTCACGCCCAGAAAACCGTAATTCCTCAGGCACCAGCCGTTCGGGTAGCCGGGGTTGGCGGCGTCGTCTTCGATCCGGAGCCGCGCCGGTTGGGCAAGGAACTGGCCTTCGAGTTCGGCCCACGTGTGCGGCTGCATGTCCGTGTCTTTTTGCTCGACGCCCTTATCCGTGCGGACCACCGTGCCCAGGCGTGGCGCGAACCGGCAGCCGAGGCCGCCGTAGCCCTTGCCTGAGTCGAGCGTACCCTGAATCGTCACCGCCTCTTCCAACGCCTCGAACGAGAGCGCGAGGTCGAATCGGCCGCCCGGCGCCACTGTGATCCGGACGATCTCGCGGACTACGGCGCGACCGTCCAGTTTCCAGGCGTTCTCCGCATCGATACGGGCCTGCTCCAGACCGGCCTCGCGCGCGATCCAGTTGACGAACTCCTGGCGCATACGGCCGCGCGGCTCCCAGGTGCTGTGCATCTCACCGTTCACCTGAATGCGCGGCCACATCCAGCCGATGCCGCGGTGGTGATAGTGGTCCGCCGGGAAATCGTCGGTGACGATGACGCCGCTCGGAGCCCAGACCGGGTGAATGTAGCAGGAACGCGCGTACCGTTCGGGAACCCCGGCCGGAAGCTGCGTGCCATAGGCGTATGCGAGCACGGGCTGCCCGTTATGCCGCACCTTGAGCCGACCGTGGCTGTCCTCGATCGTGAAGCCGGGAGAGAAGCCGGCGGCGATTGCGGCTGGTGTGTGCGCCGCTTTGCGTACGCGCTCCTCGTCCACTTCTACGCCCAGGCCGGGACCGGCAGGCACCGTTGCATAGCCGTCCCGCACTTCAACAGGACGCTTCAGGAACGAGGTTCCTTCGAGGAACTGCGGTCCGTTGAGCGCCGCGGGATACTTCAGCTCGTACGCCGCATACAGCTGCAGGGTTGCCGCCAGGGCGACGTCGGGATCCGTGAGGCCGCTGCCCAGGAACATCATCTTATGTTGGAGCACGGTTTCAATCTGGCGGCGCGCATCCCACAAGCCCCCGGTGCGCGCCGGCTTCATAGCGACGCCGTCGAGGAGCCCCAATGCAATAAACTCCTGAAGCTCGACCGAGGACACCACGCCCTCATCCATGAGGATGGGCAGCGCGCGCAGCGCCCGGATCTTCCGAAACGCGGTGAGCCGGTTCGACGCGACCGGTTGTTCGAGCACGTCCACGCCGGCCGCCTTCAGCATAGGGGCAGCCTCGATCGCAGTGGCAAGGTCGTAGCCGCCATTGGCGTCCGCCCATAGAAAGCCCTTTGGCGCAAGCTTGCGCACGCCGCGGCAGAGTTCGACGTCGAACTTCAGATCCGGCGCAACTTTCGTATTGAAGTTTGCGTATCCGCGCCGATGGCCATCATCGACGAGCTTCTCGATCTGATCGAGAGACGTGGTGTTCACGGTCCAGCTCAATAGGATGCGGTCGAGCGGTTTGCGTCCCCAGATTTGGGGGACGCTCTGGTTACGGATGCGGCCGCAGAGATCGTGGAACGCCAGATCGACGCCCGCCTTCGCGATCGGCATGCCGGTGGAGAACGAGGGCGCGATCGCGCGGTTCATCGCGGCGTGCGCGCCGGCGATATCGAAAGGGTCGCGGCCGATCAGCACCGGAGCGAGATAGCGCTCCAGCGTCGAGACGACGGACTCCTGCGTTTCGTAGCTCCACGTCGGGATGGGAACGCTCTGGCCCCAGCCGTACTCGCCGCTTTCCGACGTGAGCTTTACGAAAACAGCCGGGCGGCCCCCCTTGAGGAACTTGAAGTGGCCGACGACGGGATAAAGGACCGGGAATACTTCCACACGCGTAATCGGCGGCCCGCCTCCCGGCGGCGCCGCGAATGCGAAGGCCGGCATCTGCAAAACGGCTCTCCTGGTGACCTGCACTTCACGATTCTATATGACCGCGCAGTAAGAACCGCGATTGTGTCAGACTGTGGCTACTCAGTGGAGGAAGAAGTCGCATGAGGTGCTTTCCATTCTTGCGTGCGCCGCCGCTGCGCCGCAGGCATCCCAGCAACTTTCAGCTAACGATGCACTGCTCTCGATCGTACTGCCGCCGTCGCTTTTGAGAATCTACCTGATCGCAACGGTTTTTCCGCGTAATACTGTAGGGCGAACATTGAACAGACGTCGAGGAGCAGCAATATGCAGAAACTGACATTCTCCACGGCGATAGACGCACCGGCGGAGCGCGTTTGGCAAGTCATGCTCGAAGACGCCACCTACCGGGAGTGGACCAGCGCATTCTCCGAAGGCTCATATGCCGTCACGGACTGGAAAGAGGGGAGCAAGGCTCTGTTCTTGACGCCGGAGGGGGATGGGATGGTGAGCAGGATCGCCGTTCACCGGCCGAACGAGTTCCTGTCCATCGAGCATCTCGGAGCCGTCTCCAAGGGCGTGGAAGACACAGAAAGCGATGCGGTAAGGGGCTGGGCCGGCGCTCGCGAAAACTATTCGCTGACCGAGTCCGGCAGCGGCGTCACGCTGACCGTCGAGATGGACGCCACAGACGAATACAGGAAGTACTTCGAGGAAACCTGGCCTAAGGCTCTCGCCAAGCTCAAGCAGGTTTGCGAGCGCGAGGCTGCCAGGTCAGCGGGTTGAGTTCTCGCTAGACCGCCTCGGATTGATTGCCGAACTTGGCGCATAGACGCTGCAGATCAAACACGATCCCCGCGATGGCAATCGACGGTAACTCCCCCGAGACCGTTTCAGCGACCGTTTCAGCGAGCGCCTCTATCGTTGGCTGGCTTCTCCCGCCCCAACTCTCCTGTTGAAATCCCCTGACCGGTTTCGGGGAATGCTCAGCGATTGCCACCGGTCATGCGCCAAATGCTTCGCCAACAGCACAATCTGTCCCACATGGTGTGCGTAGTGCGCCACCTGACGGTTGATCGCCTGCATCACCGAGTGAGGTTCTCCGCGAATCGTAACTGTACGTGTCAGATCCGCGTCCGAAAGCGGTTCCAGGGCTGCGAAAACATGGTTCCAGCCGTCCGCCCAGATATTGAGCACCGCCTCGCGCGTGGCTGGCGGATCGACGAATTCGCTATCCCGATTGCGGCTGGGCTTTTCGCCGTCCGTCGTCAGAAAATCAGCCCAGCGGGATCGCATGTTGCCCGCCATGTGCTTGACGATGATCGCGATTGAGTTCGACTCCTCGTCGAGCTGTTCGAACAGCTGCTCGTCCGTCAACTGCTCCATCGCGCGCTCGGCAAGCCTCTTGTAATACCGGAACAGCTCCAGCGAATCTCCCAGATAAGAAGTCGTGAACTGTAATGCCATGCTCCTATGCCTCTCGCCTTCGGATCGGACCGAACCTCACGCCCAGTCACACTGAGCCCGGGAAAACACCTCCCAGAAGTACCCGCCGGCCTGAACAGATCCCGATTACATACAGAGCCGCGACGCTTTACAAAGCGGCAGCGCATTCGGACGATTCGAAGCCAATCGCCCGAACAACCAACAAGCCCGCGGACGCAAACTCGGAACCCGCATCGGCTGCCGTGAACAACCGGCCGCTTCCGCGCTGCCTCGCTCCCTTAAAGGATGAGGGCTTCCTCCCGTCGGATCTGCCCTGAGATCTTGGGTCGCCGGTCCTGCGCGAGCGTCTGGCGGAGTCTCGGGAACACCTCCCGTTCCTCCTCCTCGACATGGCGGCGGACCAGGTTCTGAAGCGCACGGGCCGGCTCGCTCCAGTCCTCACCGGACTTCAGCAGTTCCTCGAGCCTGAACAGGAAGATCTTCATATCTGCGTGCTCGTCATAGAGATGCTTGCTCTGCTGGCTCGTTTGACCCTCGGCGTACAGGATTGGGTACACGATATCCTCTTCCGCCATCGCGTGCTTGGCCAGCTTGCGCTTGAGCATCAGAAACATGCGGGATCGATTCACCCGCGAGCCTGCGGGCGTGGCAACCATCTCGTCCAGGATGGACATGATCTGCCGGTGGTCCCTGATGAGACGTTCGAACGGATCCTCGCCGGTGCGAGTCCACCCGGTTGCAGCCGCTACCAGCGGAGGCAGCAGCCTGCTCCCCACGACCCCTGCGGCAACGCCTCCGATCAGCATGGCGACGTCGCGCCCGGTACTTTGATGTGTCCGCATGACAGTCCTCCTCAGATCTGAGCTGGATGTTAAGCGGCAGTGGAACCTGCCAAATTGTCGGGCGTCAAGTGCATCCCGCCCGCCCCTCGATGCCCTCAGTATAGCCACCCTGGGGCATGGGGCGTTTCTGCGGAAAAAGACTGGAGCCCCCAGCGGCTCAGAACCAAAACTTACGCGAGAACTGCCGCGGGCCTTGCCGCCTCCTCGTGCGCGCGGAACCACAATTCCAGCATGAGCATCCACCAGAGCCACGCTGAGTTGTCCCGCCGGCCGCGCTGATGCTCGTCGATCAGCCCCGTCACGGCGGCCTTGCCGATGATGCCCCGGGACTGGAACGCCGAACCGGTGAGCGTATCCGTCAGCATTTCGCGCAGCGGCCCGCGGAACCACTTCGCGAGCGGCACGCCGAAGCCCATCTTGGGGCGGTTGAGCAGTTCGGGCGGCAGCCGGTCAGAGAGCGCGCGTAGCAGAATGTGCTTGCCCCTCCCGTTCCGGATCTTCGCCGAATGCGGCATGCGCGTGGCGGCTTCGGCGAGTTCGTGATCGAGCAGCGGGCAACGCACTTCGAGCGAGTTCGCCATCGACATGCGGTCTACCTTCACGAGCATGTCGCCGACGAGGTTTGCCGTGCCCTCGAAGTACATCGCCTGCGCCAGCGTGTCCGCGCCTTCGGGCAGCAGGTTCTCGGCGAACTCGCGTGTGTAGAACGCGTCATCCGAAGGCAGCATCCATCGTGGGTCCAGCAGGCTCTGCCGAACGAAAAACGGAGCGTAGGTGTACTCGAAATAGCGCTCCAGCGCCGTCGGGCGGCTCACCATCCGCAGGTAGTTCTTCCCGTACGCCGAATACGGCAGCGCCTCCGCCAGGAAGCCGACAGGCTTCTTCAAAATGACCGGCACGCGATCCAGCCACCGCTGCCGTTCGACGGCCCAGAACTGCGGATAGCCTCCGAACAACTCGTCGCCGCCGTCGCCCGAGAGCGCCACCTTGACGTGCCGCCGTGTGAACTCGGAGACGATGAACGTCGGAATCACCGATGCGTCGCCGAACGGCTCATCCAGGAACTGCACAATGCGATTGACCAGGTCCACCGCATCCGGCCGCACCACGATCTCGTGATGCTCCGTCTTGTACTTCTTCGCGACCAGCGCGGCGTACGGCAGTTCGTTATGCGATGCTTCTTCGAAGCCGATCGAGAACGTCTTCACCGGCTCCTTCGACTGCAGAGCCATTGACGCAACCACTGAGCTCGAATCGATCCCGCCGCTCAAGAATGCCCCGAGCGGCACGTCTGCGATCATGCGCAGCCGCACTGATTCGTCGAACAGCTCGCGCAGGTTGCCTGCCGCTGCGCCTTCGTTCCAATCCGGGCCGGCCGTTTCCACGGGCGCCGGCATCCTCCAATAGCGTCCTTGCCGGACCGTGCCGTCAGCGCCGTACGTCAGCCACGCACCCGGCATCAGCTTCTTCACCCCGCGGTATGGCGACCGCGGGTCGGCGATGTAGCCGAACATGAAGTAGAGCCGCAGCGCGTCCTCGTCCGTTTCGAGCGGCACTCCGGCCGCGCGCAGGCTCTTCGACTCGCTGGCAAAGTAGATGCCGTGCGGCAGCACCGCGTAATAGAGAGGCTTCTTGCCGAAGCGGTCGCGCGCCAGCACCAGCCGCCGCTCCCGCGAATCCCAGATCGCGATACCAAACATCCCCCGTAGCCGGCGCAAGCCCTCGACGCCTTCCTGCTCGTAAAGGTGAATGATGGCCTCGGTGTCGCTGTGCGTGCTGAAGCGGTGCCCTTGACCGCAGAGGCGGGGGCGCAGTTCCTGGTAGTTGTAGATCTCGCCGTTGAAGACGATCCAGACGGTGCCGTCTTCGTTCGAGATGGGCTGGTGGCCGGTATTGAGGTCGATGATGCTCAAACGCCGCATCCCGATGCCGCAGCCGCCATCGACGTAGATCCCCTCGTCATCAGGCCCTCGATGGACGATTGGATCGCACATGGCGCGCACTGCAGCCGCGTTCGCGTTCCGATCGGGCAGGTAGAACCCAGCTATTCCGCACATGAGTGGTTACTTCTAGCGTAACGTATGGAACCGCGGCCACGTTAAGCTGTTAACAATGCTTCGAGCCGCGGTTTTCATGATCGCTTCCGCATGGGCGTTCGCCGCCCCGGCGCCCACCTTGTTGCGGCACACGGTTCCGGCCGCGGCGGTCGTCGCAGGTGTGCGAGTGACCGACGTCCGCGACACCGCGTTCGGCCGGTTCCTGTTGAAGGAGTTCGCCGGCGAAGGCCCGGAGTTCGAAAACTTCGTCAAGGCGACCGGGTTCGATCCGCGGCGCGACATTCAAGAACTGCTCTACTCCGCCCCTGTGGGTGACGGCTGGCTGATCGCCGCGCGGGGCACGTTCCCCGCGGATCGGCTGATCATGCTCGGCAAACTGGCCGGCGCGGAGATCACTCCTGTTCAAGGGATACAGATGGTGAACACCGCGAAAGCCGCCGCATCGCCTTTAGGCAAGCCGATGGCGTTCGCGTTTCTCGATGCCAATACGGCTGTCGCAGGAGACGAGCGGAGCGTTCGCCAGGCGATCACGCGACGCCGGATCGCCGGCGGACCCGCTCCTCAGATGGCGACCCGCGCCACGCAACTCGCCGGCGTCTGGCCGGCATGGTTCGTCGCAAACGATTTTTCAATGATCAGCGGATCCACGCCGCTTTCCTCCGGGATGCAGAAGATGGTGCAGCGGGCATCGGGCGGGTTCCGCTTCGGCGACACGGTGGGCTTGAATGCCGAACTGATCGCCCGGACGGTCAACGACGCGAAAACGCTGGCGGAGTTCCTGCGCTTCCTGAGCAAAGCGGGCGAGGGCGCGACAGATCCGCAAGCCGCCGCAATCGCGCAGATGCTCTCGACCGCGGAAGTATCCGTCGCGGCGACGTCGGTGAAGATCGGGCTGACCATTCCTGAGTCTGTGCTCGAAGCGTTCGTCACCGAAAGCCGGTTGGAGGAGCCTGCCGGACCTTAAGGGCCCGGACCATGCTGCCCTGTCAAGCCAAATTGAAGGTGTAACCCGGCACGGTCCGTTACTCTGGCGGGTGGGGTATAATCGCCGCCAATGCGCGCCTTCGTTTGCTCGATGCTCTTAGCGCTCGCCGCGGCTTTTGCCCAGCAGTCGCTCCCGCTCGATCCTCTGCCACCCAACACCGTCGCCATAATCGGCGTGAACCTTGCTGCGCTGCGCGGCTCGGCAATCGGACAGTCCATCATGGCGGAACTGAAGGAAGACAAGCGCCTGCCTGAAAAAGCGCGTGACGCGATCGCCGGGATTGACGAGATTCTGATTGCCCGGCCCTCAGGCAGGAATCAGCGGCAGAACGGCCTGGTGCTGATGAAGATGAGTTGCCGGGAGGACAGCATGACCGTTCTGCTGGGCGACCGGCAACCCACGGTCAGCTCATGGAGCGGCACTCGCGTCATGACCGTGATCCGCGAAGGGCAGCCGTTCTCGATCGCGTGCCTGAAGCCCGACATCGTCGCTGGCGGCGACCCGGAGTCTCTCAAGTGGGCGCTCGGGCGTCGCATCGGTGGGCGCACGCTCAGCCCGGACCTCGCGTCTGCCGCCGCGGTGCTCCGCAGTTCCCATGACATCTGGCTCGTCGCGAACGCGAACATGTCGGAACTCGCGTCGCAGTTGCCGCAACAACAGGCCGCCGCGCTCGCGAAAGCGCCGCTGGTGCAGGCGATCCGCCAGATCAGCGGAGGGGCGAAACTCTCCAACGGCATAAACATCGCCATGAACATCACGGCGAAGACCGCCCAGGACGCTGAAACGATGGCAGGCGGCATGATGATGTTTGCCGGGATGCTGAAATCCAATCCCAAGCAGGCGAAACAGTATGCTCCACTGCTCGAAAGCCTGAACATCGCGGCTCACGGTGAAACGATGGAAATGTCCCTGCACCTCACGGAGCAGCAACTGGCGGCGATCTCGAGCCAGGTGAGATCGCGCCCCGGGGCTAGCGCCGTTGCGGCAACGCCGGTACGGCAACCGCAGGCCACGGGCGAGATCAAGGTTTATTCCTCGGAGAAGGACATGGGAGTCGTCACGCTGCCGTAAGGCGGGCGCCCTCGCCCGCGAACCGGTTCCCCAGCCGGTTCAGCCGGGCGGCCAGCCCGGCCGGTGACTTGCGGCGTGGGGACACACTGGAAGCATGCGTCCACGGCCTCATTACTGCACCTGGATGAACACCGGCAGGCTGCTCTTGCCGCCGATCTCAAGGACCACCGGGTAGCGGCCCGCCGGTTTCCCCGCCGGCACACGCGCGTTCACTTGGTAAAGCCCGACGTAATTCCCGTTCAGCCCGGCATACGGTACATCCGTAAGCGGCTGGCCGTCGAGGAACACCGTCACCGGCCGATCCGTTTCTTGGCCGCGTTCGGTCGCGTGGACTGAGCCTAAGCCGGTGGCGTAGATCTCGACGTATTCGCCCCCGCGCGCGGGACGCGCGTTGGTCTTGACACTCTCGCCGGCCACGTGGATCGCGCCGACTTTCGCGCCAGGATCGTCGAAGATTGCGGGCGCGACCTGGTCCACAGTAACAACCATCGGCGCCGATTCGCCGACCGAACCGAGCGAAGTATTCACGACGATGATTTCGTTCGAACCGACCGGCGTTCCGGCCGGCATCACGAAATTGATCTGGAGCGGGCTGACGTAGAGCAGCGGAACCGGGAGGCCCTTGACGAGCACCTGAACGCGGCCCAATTCGAACGGAAGCGGGATTCTGGATGCGTACGCTTCCGCGGTGGCCAGATTGACGCCAAACAGCGATGCGAGCGAGCCGGGTGCAGTGCCCGGAAGAAATGACGCCGCGTTCACCACTCCCCTGGCCTCGAAAGCCGGACGGCTCCAGGCATAAGCGATGCCGCTTGAGGCCGCGCCCTCAACGGTGACCTTCAACTCGTTCAAGGGTGAATCGCCCGGAGTCCACCGGAACTGCACGAGACCGTTCTCGTCCGATACGGCCGAGTTCTGATCGAGTTGCCCGCCGGTTCTGACAGAAGCGTTGACGCGAATGCCCGGGTAGGGCAGATTGTTCCGATCCACTACGCGCAGTACCAGCGGATCGAGCAGCGTCGTATTTGGCCGCGCGATCTGGTTGCCGCCGGAGATCAGCGTGACCTTCAGTTCAGATGCGGAGTCTAGCACCTGGATGTTCGAGCGCACCGTCTCATATACGCCGTCCGAGGGCGTCGCAACCAGTTCCTCCACACCAACCCGGAGCCCGTCCAAAGTGAACGTTGCGGATGTCGCGCCGGCGGGAATCGTAACCGACGCCGGGGCGTTCGTGACTCCTGTCCCCCTATTCAGTGAGACGGTCAGATTCGCCTCGGATGGCGTCTCGACCGTGATCTTGGCCGTCACCGAACCGCCGCGCAGCACGCCCGCGGCGGGGAAAGTGGAGAGGTGCATCGCACGGCGCAGCGTCGTCTCGCCACTGGCACGGCCCTGTGCGGCTTGCTCGAAGTACGGCTCGAACATCGTGCGGAAGCGGTTGATCTTCTCGAGGTCGCCATCCGCCGGCTGCTGGTCCTTCGGGACGACCAGAATGAATGCCAGCCGGAACCGCTTCTGCGAAACGGTCTGATCGGGGATGCGGCGGCCGTACCGGCTCAGCAATTCGCCGATGTCCACGTTGCGCCGCTCGCCCGTAAGGGCGACGTTGAGCGCCGGATGCCGGCTGTTCGAAACGGGCCCGCTTGCGTTGCGGGCATTCGCCACATAGAACATTGGGTGCGCAGTCATGACGTCTTCCGGCGCGCGCAAGCCCATCAGATACTGATCGAGCCCCGAATAGACCTCCGTGGCGCGTGTCGTCAGGAATCCTCCGGAGCCGTTGTCCTGGATCTTATTCCCTTCGAGCAGAGAAGCTTCCGAGTTGAAATTGAAGCTCCAGTGCGATGCGCCGAAGCCGAGCATCGGCGAGTAGTCGGGATCGCCGTTGGGGTCCGCAACGCTGGCGTAGGCCATCCACAGGTGCCCAACCTCGTGCGCCAAAACGCCTATGGAAGTGTCCGTTCCACGGCCGAGATTCCACAGCTTTGTGTTCAACAAGTCGTCCGGGTACTGGCCCGGATAGGCCATGTGAATCAGCGCCTGCAGGCGCGAGGGTGACCCGAACTCCTTGCCAAAATCCACCTGGGTATCGCCGTTGCCGCTGAACCCAACCCGGATCGGGCGCGTGGAAGCGAGCGAGTTGCCGCTGTCCGCCATGCGCAGACCGTTGAAGATCACCAGGTAATCGTAAGCATCATCATGCGTCGCATAAAACTTCTGCGCGATCGTGACGAAATCGAGCTCGTCGCTCGTCCCGAAGCGCTCTCCGATCGAACCTGATAAGCTGCCCGCCACCGGGTTCGTGAGATCGACGACATTGGTGTTCCCGGTCAGCCCCCCCGGCGCGATGCCGACCACCGCCGCGTTCGGCGAACTCGACCACCACGCGAACTCGACTTTCCCGTCCGGGTACAGCCGCAACTGGAAAGTGTGCGACCCTGACGGTCCAGTAGGCGTCCACTCAGGTACGCCGACCCACGAAATCACAACCCGCGAACTGGACGTCAAAACCCGAACCCCCTGAGAGGACGTGCTGGGGTCCAGATCGTCAAACAGAGCCGCGATCCGCGGCGGGCCGGAGTTGAAGCGCCCGAGCGAGCGCTCCGAACTGGAAGTATCCCATGCCCCAAACGTCAGGTTGCCATCGGAGTTGATGAACACGTCCCCGTACTGCCGGCCGAAGAAGGGAAAGCGGAATGGAAGCGTCAACAACTGCGCCTCGTCATCCCCGAAATCGGGAACCTTTTGGCCGCCCGTTTCAGCCTGAGCATCATAGGAGCCAGGTCCACTCGACACTGAGTACGCGGCCGCATTCGCCCCGGAAGGCGTGAACGTCACCGTGCGGCCGTTCAGGTCGAAGGTGTTGGGCACCGCCACCACGCCATCGCTCGCTTCGACGATTGCGATGTCTCCGGCGTCGGGGCGCGTGGCGTAAACCGGACCCGCGGCGACTCCCGCCGTGCCCACCCCCGCCGAGCGTGTGCCCGAGCGCAGGCGTGCGCGGTGTGCCACATTCCGCTTGTGCCGGTAAAGCTCTTCCTGGAGTCTGCCTCGGTAAGTGCCGCAAACCGAGGGATCTTGCCTTCCCCAGACGGGCAAAACAAGCAGCAGGCACAAAGCCGCAATGAGCACGCGCGAACTTCTACGCATCAGGGTTTGCTTCATTGTAAGATACTCGTTCGGAGCCCAACAAATGCCGTTTTGCACCAACTGCGGGAACCAGATCGCCGGAAATCCGCGTTATTGCCCGAGTTGTGGGCGCTCTCTTGGCAGCGTTCAACCGGGGTCAGCCGAGGCGCCGGTCGCGCTGACACCGCTCGAATACACGATTCAGGGTGACAACCTTCAGATCGTCCGTGTCCGTCTTCAACCTGGACAGGAAGTATACGCCGAAGCCGGCAAGATGGTTTACAAGCAGCAGCAGGTTCAGTGGGAAAGCCGTATGACCGGCGACACCCTGGGCCAGAAGATTTGGGGCGCGCTGAAGCGCAAGGTCATGGGCGAGTCACTGTTCTTCACGTACTTCCGGACGTCGTCCCCAGGCGAGGTCGGCTTCGCCGGCAGCTATCCCGGCCGCGTCCAGGCTTTCGATCTGAAGCCTGCGGAAAGCGTCCTGGTCCAGCGCGACAGCTTCATCTGCGCCCAGAGCCCCGCACAGATCAACATCGCGCTGGTGAAAAAGATCGGCGCGGGCCTGTTCGGTGGCGAGGGCTTTATCCTCGAAAAGCTCACCGGTCCCGGGGTCGTCTTCATTCACGCTGGCGGTGACTTCGTCGAGTTCACGCTTGCTCCCGGCGAGGTGCTCCAGGTCGATACCGGCTGCATCGTCGCGTTCGACGAGTCGGTTCAGTACGACATCCAGATGGCCGGCGGCATCAAGACTGCGATCTTCGGCGGAGAGGGACTGTTCCTTGCAACGCTCACGGGCCCCGGCCGTGTGATCATCCAAAGCATGACGCTCGCCAAGTTGCGCCGCGAACTCGCCCCGATGCCCGGTGGAGGCGACCAGAGCGGACCGCTCGGCAACTTCAACGTCGGGAACATCTTCGGAAACGATTAGAGCGGGCGGCGCCACCGGTCACGCAAGCAAGAACCACGACAGTAACGCAGCTGCGGGGCTTGTGCTGTGCCGGCTCGCCGCGTCTTCCCGCTGGGAGCTCAGCCCGGGCGTGGTGGGCCACGCGACGGCGCCACAGACAGCGCGCAGCCGTTGGACGGGTCTCGAAGAACTCGAAAGAGCGGCGACTCGGATAGTTGCCGCCGCTCGTATTCTCAGCAGGCTACCCCCAGCTCCCGCGATAGGCCGGGTCGATAAAGCCGTTAGCCCGGTCGGAATTGGTGACCTTCATCGCAGCCGAGTCCCACTCGAACCGTTCGCCCGGAAGCCTCTGCGCCAGGCACCCCAGCAGGAACGCTTCCGTCACCGGAGCCTGCACCTCGAACGCGGTCGCTGCCTTCGGGCCGCCTTTGCAGGCGGTAATCCACTGTTGTACCGCGCCCTCTTCACTCTGCCCGCCCGCGCCACGCTGGCGAGGCGGCGCCACGTAGTTCTTGGACTCGGGATATACGCGCGGGTTGTTCCCGTTGAAGCCCGCCAGCAAGAGTCCCTTGTCGCCGACGTACATCACCCCCTCGCCGCGGTGCCGGAACAATGCGCGGTCCTGCTCCTTCAAGCCGCGAGGTTGCCGGGGCGCGAGTCCGCCGTCGTACCAGGCGAGGTGAACAGGTCCGCGTCCGCCCGCCTCGGGGAAGTCCAGGTGAACAATCGACGCGGCTGGGTAAGTCTCAGCGTGAGATTCGCTCGAATACGCTTCGAACGTGGTGGGCGGCGTGAGGCCGAGGATCTTGAACAGTCCGGCGAAGCTATAGCAGCCCATGTCGCCGAAGGAGCCGCAGCCGAAGTCGTGCCACCCGCGCCAAACGAAGGGCAGGTACGCCTTGTTATACGGACGCTCCGGCGCGGGACCCAGCCACATATTCCAATCGAGCGCCGCCGGGACCGGCATGGCCTCGGCAGGCCTCTCGACGCCCTGCGGCCAGTACGGCCGGCTGGACCAGTTATGCACTTCGCGCACTTTGCCGATCGCGCCATCGGCGAGCCATGAGGCTATGAGCTTCGTCGATTCACTAGTCGGGTTGTTCACCGGCAGCGACGTTGCGACCTTCGTTTCCGCCGCCAGCGCCGCCATTCGCCGCGCCTCGCCCACCGTGTGGGTCATCGGCTTCTGGCACAGGACGTGTTTGCGGCTCCGCATCGCAGCCATCGAAATCGGCGCGTGCCAGTGGTCCGGCGTGGCGACGTAGACGGCGTCCAGGCTCTTCTCTTTTTCGAGAAGCTCGCGGAAGTCCCCGTACGCCTTGCAGCCGGTATACGTGCCGGCCGTTTGCCGCGAACCGTAGTAAGCCTCCACAACGCGCTTCGCGGGATCGCGGCCGCCCATGCCCAGGCTGGTACTGAAGGTGTGGGTCAGGTTGACGCGGCCCGGCGAGGCCAGGTCCTCGCCCCACTTCTCATAGCCCTTGCCGAGAAGTTCCCGCGCGGAAGTCAGCAGCGCGTTGGACCCGTACTCGGCGTAATCCTTGCTGCCCTGGTTGCAGTCGCAGACGGCGACCACCTGAACATCCGGCCGTACCAGGAGCTCTTCCATCATGACGGCCATGCCCTGCCGGCCCATGCCGATACAGGCCAACTCAACCTTATCGCTAGGGGCTGTCTGCCCCCGGCCAAGCACGTGCCGGGGAACCACCGAAAATGCTGCGGCTGCGGCGAACTGTCGTCGCGTCACCGCTCTTGAGCTTCGGCTTTCCATGGATCAACCTTTCTTCAATACGACGCGCTCTGTAATGACCTTGGCCTCGAGGACGGTCTTGACCTCGTCTTCGAACTGCTGCTCGACGGGAACCTTCTGGCCCCGTTCGCGCCGCGGCGTGACTTCGATTCCCCAATAACCCGCATAGCCGCCATCGAGAGCAGTCTTCACCAGCTTTTCGGCGTCGAACGCGGGGTCCATCGCCGGGCCCCAGGTGCCCTTCACGGACAGCCCTTTCGCGTACGGCAGAATCTTTCGAACCGCCGCGTAGCGGTCCTCGCCCTTGTTCCAGTTGCCGAGATCGCAGAGTAGCCCGAATTTCGGGTGGTTTACTTTCTTGACCAGCGCGACGAGGACGTCGGGATCGGACGAAGCGGCCCCGTGGTTCTCCACTATGACGTTCAAATCCGATCCGGCGGAGTACTCGAGAATCGAATTGAGCGTTTCCGCGGCGCGGTCCACCAGATCGCGATCCTGCTTCCAGTCTGCGGCGCCTCCGTACACGTTGCAGCGGACCGAGATGCAGCCGAGGTAGTGCGCGGTGTCGATCCACTTGCGGTGGGCGATGGCCGCCTGCCTGCGTTCAGCCTTGTCGGGAGACGCAGTGGCGCCTTCGCCGTCCACCATGAGGATGGTAGAGCGCACGCCGCTGTCGGCGCAAGCGCGCTTGACCTTCTGGAGATAGGTGAGCACCGGGTTCTCGAAGAACTGATTGACGTGTTCGAGTGCATCGATGCCGAGCTTGTTTCGAAGGATGCCGGGTAATTCGAGCAGCTTCCACTTGCCCTGAAAGAAGCTGGCGCTGAAGGACCATTCCGCCAGGGAGATGCCTTGCGGAGCCGCCGCCATACCGGGAACGGCAAGCGCAGCCGTCGAAGTGAGAAAACCACGTCGCGAGAGAGACATTGCCCTTGAATCGAACACAAACAGCGGCGAATGTCAATCCCGACTCGTGCCAGGCGACGGGGCGCGCTCCGCCGGAGGAAACAGGACCAGGAAGGAACTCCCTTGCCCCGGCGCACTGAACACTTTCATCGCCCCCTTGTGCCCACGCACGATTCCGGCCACTGCGGGCAGTCCCATCCCGCGGCCGTGGAATTTGGTGGTGAAGAACGGATCGAAGATCTTCGCCTTCGTCGCTTCGTCCATTCCGCAGCCGGTATCCCGAACCTCCAGATAGACGTACCGCCCGGGCGCGATCTGCGCATCGCCGAGTTCCGCGATAAACCGCTCATCGATGTCTCGCACGCCGGTTTTCACGGAAACGACCCCGGCGCGGCCTTCTATCGCTTCCGTCGCATTGATGACCAGGTTCATCAATACCTGCTGGATCTGGCTGCGATCCGCCGTGATCGCCGGAAGCCCGCCTTCCAGATCGATCTGGAGACAGATTCCGTCCGAAGCCGTTGACCGGGCGAGGTCAACCACTTCGTTCACCACTTCCGAGAGATCTACGGGTTCGACTACGAAACGCCCCTGACCGGAATACGCGAGCATCTGCTTCGTCACGTGTGCCGCCCGCTCACCGGCGTGCATAATCCGGTTGAGCACCTCCTGGAGAGGGCTGTCAGGCGGCACCATGTCCGTCCCGAGGCTGGCGTTTCCGATTACGCCGACGAGAAGGTTGTTGAAATCGTGCGCCACGCCGGCGGCGAGTACCGCGACGCTCTCCATCTTCTGCGCCTGCCTCAGCCGCTCCTCGCTCCGTTTTCGCTCGGTCACGTCCAGCACTTGGGACAGGATCGAGGTCAGTTTTCCCTGTGCATCATAGAGCGCCGAGTTGTACCATTCGCACTCGATGATCGAACCGTCTTTGGTGTAATTGCGGTTCAGGTTCACATTCCGGGTATGCGTGCGGGTGAACATGGCCTCCGAAACTTTGTAGACCCCCTCGGCGTCGTCCTCGTAAACCCAGCGCATCTGTGCTATGGATTTCCCGAGGATCTCCTCCGCGCTCCATCCGAATACCTTCCGCGCCTCCTCAGACCAGCGAATCACGCGAAACTCGGGATCGAACTCGATGACCGCGAGGGGCGAGTTGTCTATGTGCGCGCTCAGGCGCTGCATGGCTTCCGCAAGCGCTTGTTCCGCCCGGCGTCGTTCGGTGACGTCGTCGAACACAGCCACCGTAGCAACAATCTGTCCGCCACTGCCCCGGACGGGAGCCGCGCGGAAATTCAGCGTGGCACTCGACCCGTCGGTTCGCAGCAATACAACGTCCTCGCCCTCGACCGTTTCACCCCGCGCTGCTCGCAGCATAGGCGACTCATCCTGCTGGTATGGCCGCCCGTCCGGGTAAAACATGTAGTCCCAGGACGGGGCGCCGTGGCTCGTGTCCTGCAAAATCCGCTTCGCCCGCTCGCTGAAGAGAAGGATCTTCCCGGAAAGCGCATCCGTGACGATCACCCCCGAAGGCATCTGGTTGAGGATCGCCTCCAACCGCGCTTCGCTGTCCCGAAGCCGCCGTTCCATCTCTAGTTGCTGTGTGACATCCGTGTTCGTGCCGAACCACGTGACGATGCGCCCTGCGGAGTCGCGGATCGGCATCGCTCTCGACAGAAACCACCGGTAGTCGCCGTTCTTCGAACGCAGTGGAAACGTGTCTTCCCACACTTCGCCCGCCTTGAGGCTCTCTTTGAAACCGGCAACCACACGCGCGACATGATCGGGATGGAGTACGTTCTGCCCGCCCCAACCTCGCGCCTCCTCGGGCGTGGTCCCTGTGTATTCGTACCAGCGACGGTTGTACCAATAGATGGAGCCCTCTGCGTCCGCCATCCACGCGAACTGAGCGATATTGTCCGCCATAGCCCGGAACCGTTCCTCGCTCTCGCGCAACGCCTCCTGCGCCCGCTTGCGCTCGGTAGTCTCCTCAGCGGCAACGCTGATGCCCACTATGCGGCCCTGGCTATCCTTAAGTGGTAGCCAGCGCTCATTCCACGACCGCACGATTCCTGGCTCCGCCGGGCTCGTGCCCGTGATCTCAAAATCGAGCAGCGGCTCGCCAGTCTCGAGGATACGCCGCTGCGCAGCCTCCACCTGATCGCCGAGATCGGGC
>DATMXS010000151.1:0-2236 GCA_035561355.1 Bryobacteraceae bacterium
GCTCTGCGGCGCGCCGAAGTCCCCGAGGGCCTACTCGCGACTTGGGCTGCGGAGGAGACGAAGCGGGATTTCTGGGAACGGCTCTTGCCAAGACTGGAAACCACCGATGCGGGGATCCGCGCGCTAGCCTCGATTTCCATGCATCGGCGGAAGGTGACCGGCCTGCGATGTGCTGGGCTCAAGTGCGCGCCAGTTGGCGTTGTGAGCCAACTCGCTGTTAAGGTTGGTCGGCGCTGAAACATTTTTGTAGCATTTTTCTCGGTTTCGGTCCCGCATTTCCGTCATTCCTTCAGCATACTGGCTCCGACCCGCTGTAATCAGATGTCGAAAGCGTATTATGAGTGAAAACAGATTGACTTCATTCTGTTTTGATAGCATCGTACAGTTATGGTCGCCAGTGTTGGGCGTGGCTTAACAGATTCTCAGGCCGCTGCCTTCTTCCTCGCCCCCAACGAGCGCCTCCATCGCCAGTACGAGGCCCTCCGCTCCTTCTTCGTCGAAGAACTCCCTTCTGCCGAAGCCGCCCAGCGCTTCGGCTATTCCTCCGGCAGTTTCCGGGTGCTCTGCCACCAGTTCCGCCATAGCCCCGAGAAACGCGCTTCCTTCTTCCGTCCCCTCCCCCGCTCGCACCCCGCACCCGCCCGCGATCCCGTCCGGGAACTGGTGGTCGCGATGCGCAAGCGCAACCTTTCGGTCTACGACATCCAGCGAGAACTCGCCGCCGGCAGTCACCGCATTAGCATCAACGCCCTCACCGTCCTGCTGCGCGAAGAGGGCTTTGCGCGGCTGCCGCGTCGTCGCGATGAGGAGCGCCCCACCGCCGTCAAGGCCGAGACCGCTGAGATCGCCGATGTGCGCCGCTTGGATCTGTCGCCGCGCTCCTTTCGCACCACCGTCGCCGGTCTGTTCCTGTTCGTGCCGTTGCTGGAAGGCATCGATCTCCAGCGGGTCGTCCAAGCCGGTCGTTTGCCTGGGTCCACAATGATTCCCGCCGAGCAGGCGGTGCGCAGCCTGCTGGCGCTCAAACTGCTGGGGACCGAGCGCAAGAGCCACGTCATGGATTTGGTCTTCGATCCGGCCATCGCGCTGTTTGCCGGGCTCAACGTGGTCCCCAAGCGGAGCTATCTGGCGGCCTACAGTTCGCGGGTGGACCACCGCGCCAATCTGCGGCTGATGGACTCCTGGTTCGAGCAGATCGAAGGCGGCCTGCCCCACGGAACCTCGCTGGACTTGGACTTCCATACGGTGCCGGCCAACACCGCCACCGAACCGCTGGAAAAGCACTACGTTTCCAGCCGCAGCCGGCGGCAGCAGGGCATTCTGGTGTTCCTGGCACGCGATGCCGAACAGCGCATGTTCCGCTATGCCAACGCGGGCATTCCCACAGCGGAGCAGTCTGACGAGATCCTGCGCTTTATCGAGTTCTGGAAGCACCACACCGGGGAACTCCCGGCAGAACTGATCTTCGATTCGCAGCTCACCACGCATGAGAACCTCTCCCAGTTGAACCAGCGGGGGATCTCCTTCATCACTCTGCGCCGCCGCTCGCGTCAGATGCTGGCAGAGATCTATAGCCGCCCGGCCTCGGCCTGGCAGCGGATCACGCTGGATTCACTGACGCGGACTTTCCGCACTCCGCGGGTGCTGGACGAACTCGTCACGATGAAGGGCTATGAAGGCCTGTTGCGGCAAGTGACTGTGATCGATCTGGGGCACGAGGAACCCACGGTGTTGGTGACCAACAACTGCAAAATCGGCTTGGGGCCCCTGATCACACGCTACGCACAACGCATGCTCATCGAGAACAACATCTCCGAGTCCATTCAGTTCTTTCACATGGATGCGCTCTCCTCCATGGTGGGCCTGAAGGTGGACTTCGATCTGCAACTGACGCTGATGGCCGGCTCCCTGTATCGGCTGATGGCCCGACGGATCGGCAGAGAATATCAACAGGCGCAGCCGAAGACGATCTTCCGCAACCTGCTGGATCTTTCCGCCAAGGTCGAGATCGAGGCCGCCCGAGTGATCGTGACGATCGACAAGCGCGCCCACAACCCCTACCTGGTCGCTTCCGGACTGGCGGACAAGCCCGCGAACATGCCGTGGTTCGGAGGCAAGCAGCTCCTGATCCGCTTCGCCTGAAGCGACAAAATGAGCAAAATGTTAGGTCAGGGCAGTACCGTGGAAATCGAGGCTAGTCGTCGTCCATCCGAAAGCCGCCCCGGCGCGGGGCCGG
>DATMXS010000152.1:0-25373 GCA_035561355.1 Bryobacteraceae bacterium
GAGGAGACCGTGGACGATCCGCGCGGGTTTCTCGCCAAGCCGCGCTGGCGGCGGTTGATCATAGCGTTTGCCGGGCCCGCCATGAACATCGTGCTGGCCGTGGGGCTCCTCACCGGCATGTACATGGTCCGCTACCCGAAGATGCCGCCTAGCGCGCAGGAAGGCATCATCGGCTACGTCGCTCCCGATTCGCCCGCCGCGAAGGCCGGCATCAAAGAGGGCGACAAGATCCTCAAGCTGGACAACCTCACGAACCCGAATTGGGAAGATATCGTCCTCAAGGAAGTCGCGAGCGCCGGACGAACCCTCAACGTCAAACTGCAGCGCGGCGACAAGGAATTCTGGACCACTGTCACACCGGTCCTCGAGGACCGCACCGGTTTAGGTTCCGCCGGATGGCAGGACCTGACCGAAGTGCTCATCGCGCAGGTCTCGCCCGGCATGCCGGCGGACAAGGCCGGCCTTCAACCCGGCGACCTGCTGATCAGTGCGAACGGCCTTCCGCTGCGCTCGCAATTCCGATTGCACGAGATCATTCGTGCGGGCGCGGGGAAGCCTGTCGAGATCGAGGTTGAACGGAACGGCGAGCGCCGCATGACGAGCATTCAACCGGCTTTCTCCGACCGTGATGGTCCGGGCCGTTGGATGATCGGTGTGATCCTGCAGCCCCGGGTGGTCATGACGCAACTCGCGTTCACAGACGCGTTCCGCGAAAGCGTGCGCCAGAACGTGAAGAGCGCCACCGTCATCTACCAGTTTCTGCACGGAATGGTGGAGCGGCGGATGTCGCCGAAATCGCTCGAAGGCCCGATCGGCATCGCGCGGCTTTCGGGCGACGCGGCACGGCAAGGGGCACTGGCCTTCTTCGGGCTGATGGCGATGGTGAGCCTGAACCTGGCGATCTTCAACCTGCTGCCGATTCCGATTCTCGACGGCGGTGTCATCGTGATGCTGCTGGTGGAGATGCTGATGCGGCGGGATCTCAGCCTGAGGGTGAAGGAAGCCGTGTTCAAGCTCGGCTTCGTGTTCCTGATGGCCGTGATGGTGTTCGTGCTCTACAACGACATCTCGAAGATGTTCCCGGGGTAACGGGCTGACGCCCGTGGCTCGTGACTCGTAGCTCGTGGCTTGTAGCGTAACAGGCCGTGGGTTATGGGCCGGGGCTTGTAAAATGATTGGCAATGAGCCGGAGGGTCAGCCTCCGGCTTTTTCGTTTTGTGCCATGTTTACACGGCTGCCGCGCTTCGCGCGGCTGAACCGGCTTGGGAGCCGGTTCGCGGGCTGGGGAGCCCGCCTTACCGCACACCCCGCGCTACCGCACTGGCGAGTAGGCCGTGGCTTTATAAAGCGAGATCTGGCTGACGCTCGAGATTTGGCCGTGCTTCTCGATCGATTCGCGGCGCACCTTTACCCATTCGGGGTCGGCGCCGAACGCGTTCCAGGCTTTCTCCCGCGCGGCCAGGTTCTCGAACGGGATCACGTAGGTGAGGTTGGGCACGTTCGCGCCGAACAGCGTGGAGCTGTAGAACACCGGATGAATGCCGGTCCGGTGGAAGATCTTGATCTCCGGCCCCGCGAAACGCTCGTGCAGGGCCTTGAGCTGCCGCCAAGTCGGCGAGTGATACACGCGCAACTCGAAGATGCGCGGAGCGGCGTCCGCAGCCGAAGGCGCGATTTCGGGCGAGTAATCGGCCGCCTCGAGCAGCGATGACGTAGCGTGCTCCGCCGGCGCTTCCGCGGCAGACTCGTACTGCGCGGCCGCTTTGGCCAACTCCTGATCCTCGCCCATCCTGGTGTGTACCCGCCACATCTCTTCAAGTGATTCGAATCCGTAGATGGCCGCGAACTGCGGCATATGGGGCGCCACCAGCGCCTGCAGGTAGATTTTGGGTCCGCTGTGTACCTTGTTGAGCGCAGGCAGCAGGTGCTTGCCTGCAAACTCGTTCATGCGCTCCACCTGCGGGCCGTTCTTCAGAAAGGCCTGCTCCAGGACGTAGAAGCGCGTCTTGCGCTCACCCGCGGCGGCTGCGGCCGGCATGGCGCCGAAGGCTCCGAAGGTACCGCACATGCCCAGAAATGATCGTCGTTCCATAGCAGTACACTTTTAGCACAATGCGTTCTTTCGTACTGATGGCGATTACCGTTTCGCTCATGGCCGCGGATTTTCGCGCTCCGGCGGGGACGCGTCCCGCGGTGCGCCGCCCCGGCGCGGACACCGTCATGCCCGGGGGCCGCGTTCTGACGCCTCTTGGACGGCAACTCGCCACCGGCCCGGGACCGTTCGGAATCGCGATGAACGCGTCCGCATCGCTGCTCGTGACGTCAGATGGCGGTCCCGACCGTTATTCGCTCACGGTGTTCCGCAAAGACGCGCGAAAGCGGTGGCGCGGGACGCACCACATCGCACCGCCGAAAAAGTGGGGCGAGCCGGAGCCCGAGGGAGAATGGCGTAGCGTGTTCATGGGGCTGGCATTCGGATCCGACCGCGAACTGTTTGCATCCGAAGGCAATTCGGGCCGCGTTCGCGTCATCGATCCCGTTACAGGCGTGCTGAAGCGCAGCTTCGATCTGAACGCGGGCGAGTATCACGACTCCTACACGAGCGACCTCGCGTTCGATGCCGCGCGCGGCCTGCTGTGGGTGGTGGACCAGGCGAACTTCCGCGTCGCCGCGATCGACGTGCAGCAGGGGAGTGTAGTCTCCTCCGTGCGCGTCGGGCGCTTGCCGTTCGCGTTGGCGCTATCGCCGGACGGGAAGAAGGCCTACGTCACGAACCTGGGCATGTTCGAGTACAAGCCGCTGCCAGGCGCCGACCCTAAGCGTGCGCGCGAAACCGGGCTGCCGTTCCCGGCGTTCGGCTTCCCCTCGCCCGAAGCGGAAAAGGGCGCGCGGCGCGAGACCGCGGCAGGCCCAGTGGATGTGCCGGGTCTGGGCGATCCGAACGGGCCCGAATCCAACTCGCTCGCGATTCTGGACCTGAACGATCCTGCGAGCCCGCGTGTTGAGACTTACGTCCGGACCGGTGTACCGTTCGGACGCGACAGTTCCGGCGGATCGAGCCCTTCGGGCGTCGTAGTCACGCCGGATTACGTCTTCGTCTCGAACGCGCACAACGACTCCATCACAGCGGTCGATCGCGAGACCGGGCGCGTCCGCACCTCGATTCCCATCCGCATCGCGGGCCTCGAGCAACTACGTGGCGTACTCCCTCTCGGGCTCGCTTACTATGCGCCGAAGAACTGGCTGCTCGTGGCCGAAGCGGGACTGAACGCGGTTGGCGTGATCGACATCGCGAAGATGGCGGTGATCGGCCATCTGCCGGTCGGATGGTTTCCGGCCCGAATCGTCACGGCCGGCTCGGAGGTGTTCGTCACCAACTCGAAGGGCCATGGGACGGGGCCAAACGCGGAGCGCAATGCGGCCGGCGACAGCTTCCAGGGGGTCTTCCGCCGCGGCACCGTATCGGCGTTCACGATGCCCGGCGAGGATGACATCGCGGAACAAACGCGGCGGGTATTCGCGAACAACGGCCTCAAGCCGGGACCGGATGCCTCGCCGCTTCCGGGCGCGATCAAGTACGTCGTGGTCATCGTGAAGGAGAACCGCACCTTTGACGAAGTGTTTGGCGGGATCGGGAGCGTCTCAAACGGCGCAGTGAACGGTCTGCCACCGCTCGCCCGCTACGGACGCCGCGGGCGGATCGAAGATGCGACCAAGGGACTGCGGCAGCGCCCGCCCGAAGGCCCCGTCAATGTCACGCCCAACCATCACGCCATTGCCGAGCGCTGGGCCTTCAGCGATAACTTCTATGCCGATTCGGAAGTGAGCGTGGACGGCCACCACTGGATTGTGGGCTCGTATCCGAACGCGTGGACCACCACCTCGCTCATGTCCTCTTACGGCGGCCACAAGGACTTCCGGATGCCCACCACGGCGCCGGGCCGCCTCAGCTTTCCGCAGAGCAACTCGTCTGTCCATCCGGAGGAACAGTTGGAGGCCGGCGCCATCTGGCACCATCTGGAGCGCCACGGCATCCCATTTCGCAATTTTGGCGAGGGCTTTGAACTCGCGGGTGTCGATGAGGGCCAGGGGCTCAAGCCGACCGGTGCGCGCTATCTCACCAACGTTCCCATGCCGGATCCGCTCTTCCGCAACACCTCGCGCGAGTATCCGCAGTACAACATGAACATTCCGGATCAGTTCCGGGCCGCTCAGTTCATCGCCGAATGCGAGCGCAAATACATCAAGGGCGGCGAGCCCTTCCCGCGCTTCATTTTTATTCACCTGCCGAATGACCACACGGCAAAGCCTCGCCCCGAAGATGGCTATCCCTTCACCGCGTCGTACGTCGCAGACAACGACTTCGCGCTCGGCCGCATGCTCGAGTTCCTCTCGGGGACGCCGTGGTGGCGTGAGATGGCAGTATTCATCACCGAGGACGATGCGCAGGGCGGCGTGGATCACGTCGATTCGCACCGTACGGTGCTCCTGGTGGCTTCGCCCTACGCGAAGCGCAACTACCTGTCACGCGTGAATACGAGTTTTCCGGGGATGCTGAAGACTGCGCTGCGGCTGCTCGGGTTGCCTCCGCTGAATTTGTACGATGCGATTGCATCCGATCTCGCGGATTGTTTCCAGCCCGAGCCGGACTTCACGCCGTTCAAAGCGCTGCCACCCGATCTCCGCATCTTCGATCCGGCTATGGCGCGCGAACCACTCGATCCGAAGCCGTCGCCGCGCATGGACGATCCGCGGGTGCTCCACGAGCAGCATCGGAGGCAATAGGGCAGGTAGAGGGAAGGGAATTGCACCGGCGGCGCCATTTCACCGCCGGTGCCAAGACGGTTTACTTCAATTCCGGAGTCGGGCGGGTGAGCCCTGCGGAAAGTGCCAGTTGCGTCAGTCCGGCGATGTTGTTCACGCCGATCTTCTTCATCATCGTCTTGCGATAGCTGCGAACCGTTTGCAGGCCCAGATCCAGCATGACGGCTATTTCCTTGCTCGTCTTGCCTTCAGCGACCAGGCGCAGCACTTGCAGTTCGCGCGGAGAGAGAGTCTCCAGAGCCGGCGGGAGAGACCTCGACTCCAGGTCGCCTTTCTGGATGCGGTTCTGAACGCGGTCCGTGACTTCGGCGCAGAGATAGAAGCCTCCCTTCGCCACCGTACGCAGAGCGTCCACCAGGTCTTCCGATGAAGCGTTCTTCAGTACGAAAGCACGGGCGCCGGAGCGGATAGCGCCCACCACCGAGCTCTCGTCGTCGTACATGGACAGGATGACTACTTTGCAGTCCGGACAGTGCCGCATGATCTCGACTGTGGCTTCGATGCCATTGAGACCGGGCAGGCCGATGTCCATAAGCACAAGTTCCGGCTTGAGGCGTTTACACGTTTGTACAGCGTCGGAGCCGTTATCGGCCTCACCAACCACACGGAAGTCCTCGCGCTTCTCGAGGATAGACTTGATACCGTCCCGGAAGATCTTGTGGTCGTCAACGATAAGAATCTGATAGGCCATCGAAACCCTCGCAACATCAACAGCAACCGTAGCCACAACTATCCAACCTGGGAAGAACCCTTGTGGATGGCTCTGACAATTGTACCTTTGCCCGGAGCGCTCACAAGCGCGAAACGCAGGCCCGCCTCGACGGCATAATGCCGCATGAGGTGGAGCCCGAGCCCGGGCGCTTCACCGCGCGAACCATTGGGCTCGAAGCCCTGGCCGTCGTCGCGGACCTCCAACAACTCGCTGCCCTTGCCCATCTTCACGATCACGTCGATCGTGGACGCACCGGAATGACGCACCGCGTTATCGAGCGCCTGCTCGGCGATCTTATAAACCGCGGTGGCAACGCCTCCCGGCAGCCGAACCGAATGGTCGTACATCAGACGAACCGCGCCAGTGTGGTCCGCCCGATGGCGGCTCACCAGCCTGTCGAGCGCGGCCTGCAAGCCTGCGCGCTCCACCACGCAGGGATTCAGCTCATAGCTGAGGTCCCGTATATGACAGATCGCCTTCTCGAGCATGCGCTGGACATCCGAGATGCGCTGCGTTGCCGCGGCGGGATCGTCTTTCACGTCCATGCGCACCAAATCGAGCTGAAGTCCAACGGCGCTGAGCACCTGCCCCACTTCGTCATGGAGGATGCGGGACACTCTTGCGCCTTCCTGCTCCCTGCTGTTCATCACGCTGACGAGGAGATTCGCCAACGCCCGCTCTTGATCCGTCGCAAACGGCATAACGCTTCCGCCGGCGTGCCTGACGGCCGAACCCGCCAACCTACCGTTTTCTGTTAACCGCCTTTCTGGCCGCTGCGACGATGTTCACGGCCCGCATACCGTACTTGTCCAGCAGCGCGTCGGGCGAGCCCGATTCCGCATAGCCGGTCAATCCGACGAACTCTATCGGGCACGGAGTGCTCAGCGCGGCCGCCTGCGCGACGCGCACACCCAACCCCGCATCCACCAAATGTTCCTCCGCGACCACGATGGCGCCCGTCTCCGCCGCTGCATTCGCCACTGCTTCGCAATCGAGCGGCTTCACTGTGTGCATGTCGAGCACGCGGGCGTGAATCCCATCGGAGTCCAGAATCTCCGCCGCGCGCAGTGCCTCGAACACCAGCAGTCCGTTCGCGATCAGGGTGACGTCCGTCCCATCGATGATGCGGATTGCTTTGCCGAATTCGAACTTCTGTCCGGCGTCGTATATCACCGGCGTCTTCGGGCGTCCGGTCCGAATGAACATCGGCCCATCCGTCGCCGCAGCGAGGCGGATCAAAGCGCGCGTCGCGATTTCGTCCGCGGGCGCCACAACAGTGAAGCCGGGGAGCGAGCACGCCAGGCCGATCTCCTCGATGCTCATTTGCGAGGGCCCGTCTTCGCCGATCGAAATGCCGCTGTGCGTCCCGACGACCTTTACGTTCAGGCCGGGATACGCCACCGTCACGCGGAGCTGTTCAAAGCCCTTGTTCAGCAGGAAGCAGGAAAAGCTCGATGCGAACGGGATCTTTCCGCAGGATGCCAAGCCCGCAGCAATCGCCACCATGTTCGCTTCGGCGATTCCGCACGAGACAAAGCGCTCGGGGAATTCCTTCGCGAACAGGTGCGTCATCGTGGATTTCGAGAGGTCCGCATCCACGGCCCAGACGTTCGGGTTCTCATGGCCGAGTTCGGCAAGCGCCCTGCCGAAAGCCTCGCGGGTGGCCATGCCCATTTTGAATTCGAGTTTGGGTGCGACCGCCATTTAAGCCAGCTCCTTCAGCGCGAGTTCAATCTCGTCCTTCGAGGGCGCCACGCCGTGATACTTCGGATTGTTCTCCATGAAGGAGACGCCCTTGCCCTTCACTGTGTTTGCGATTACGGCGGTGGGCTTGCCCTTCGTCCCGGCGGCATTCCGGAACGCGTCCTGGAGCTCCGGGATGTCGTGGCCGTCCACTTCGACGGCGTTCCATCCGAAAGCCCGCCATTTCTCGGCGAGCGGCTCAACCGCCATCACGTCCTTGACGAAACCATCGAGCTGGATGCGATTGTTGTCCACGATCGCGACGACGTTATCCATCTTGTGAAACGCGCCGAACATCGCCGCTTCCCAAATCTGGCCTTCCTGAATCTCGCCGTCGCCGAGGATGGTGTAGATCCGCGCTGGGTTGCCGTCCGAGCGCGATGCAAGACCCATTCCCATCGCAATCGAGAGTCCCTGGCCGAGTGAACCGGTCGAGGCCTCAAGCGCCGGAATAAAACGGCGATCCGGATGGCCCTGGTAAATCGAGCCGAGTGAACGCAGCGTCTTCAGCGATTCAGCGGGCGTGTACCCCGCCTCCGCGAACGCAGCGTAGAGCACCGGAGCCGCGTGTCCTTTTGAGAGAATGACGCGGTCGCGTTCCGGCCAGCTCGGGTGCTTCGGGTCGTGACGCATCACGTCCCAGAACAACGTGGTTACGATCTCGACGGCAGACAGAGACCCGCCGGGATGACCCGACTTCGCGGCTCCCGTCATCTCAATGATGTGCCGACGTATCCGCTTGGCGATTTGTTGAAGTTCGTCCACACTACGCGCGGGCTGCATGATTTTCAGAACCCCTAGGATAGCAGCCAGAGCGGAGGTTTATGTGTGAAAAGGCCTTAATTTGCTGTGTGATGCGCGGAACGGCCGCGAAACGCTTCGCGGCTACATCCCGCAAGCGTGCCTGGCCACTCGCTGCACGTAATCGCTCGGGTCCCCCACATAGGGTTTGAGGATCTCCGCGCCTGAGCCGAGCTCGTCCAGCGCGAGCGCCGCCTGGTGCCGCACCCACTCGTTCGTGCTTTTCATCTCGCGGGCGAGCGCATCGATGTTCTTAAGCCGCTCCGCAGCTACAATGCGCACCACAGCTTCTGAATCCTGCAGGGCAAGCGCCGGGTCGGCCGCTCCCAGCGCGGTCCAGTACCGGATTGCCGGATCCGGCTCCTCGCGCGTGTAAGTCACGGGCCGTTTGTGGTTCACGTCGTCCGCCACCGACCGCAGCCGCCGGATGTATTCCTCCGAGCCCGGTTTGTGCAGGATCGCGTACCGGCTGCCGTACTCCTTCCCGCGCGCATCGACGATCGCCTCCGGGATCAGCCCGAGATCGCGTGTCCGTAGCGCCCACCGCTCCTGAGCCATGCGCATCTCCACAAGTACGCCGCGGTGCTCGCGCGAATCCGTCAAGTTGCGGAGTTCGTGTGGATCGCGCTCGACGTCGTAAAGTTCCTCGGGCGGCTTCGTATCGCTCATGTAAAGGCGCGCCGCGTCGGGCAGCTTGCCTTCGGCCTTCAGGCGCCGCAACTCCTGCTGTGTCGGCCCCACGTTCATGTATGAGATTTCCTGAGCGTACGGCTTGTGCGGCACATAATTTCGCAGGTAGCGATAGCGCTGCCCGCGAACCATGCGGACGCAATCGTTTCTTTCGTCCATGCGGTCCCGGATGCCGTAGATATATTTGCGCTCCGGCGTGAGCTTCGGGCCGAGGAACGCCCTCCCTTGCATGTGCTTCGGGATCTCGGCTCCAGCCAGGTTGAGGACTGTGGGCGCAAGGTCGACGAAACTGAGGAGCTGCGAATCGACGCTCGCCGGCGCGCCCTGCGATGCCGTGCGGAACTTCTTCGGGATGCGGATGACGAGCGGAACGTGCGTGCCGGATTCGTACAGCCAGCGCTTGCCCCGCGGCAGCCCCACGCCGTGATCGCCCCAGAAGAAAACCATGGTGTCTTCGAGGAGGCCGGCCTGCTCGATCTCCCGCAGCCGATCCCCGGCCTGGTAATCCATCGCCGTAATCAGCTCGAGATAGTTGGCCCAGTCGCGGTGTGCGGGCTCCCCGTCCGGATAGTACGGCGGCAGCGTGATCGACTTCGGGTCGCGGCGCTCGCTCGCTTTCAGGCGCGCGACATTCTTTTCATGTTCCGCGCCGCGCATCCGAACGCGGCTTTCGTGCGTGATCTCCAGATTGAAAACGGAGAAGAACGGCTTGTCCTTCGGGCGGTTCTTCCAGTGCGCGGTGCGGTGCAATTCGTCCCATGCGCTTTTGGGCGGCTCGAAGTTGTAGTCGGTCTTGACCGAGTTCGTGCAGTAATAGCCCGCGTCGCGCAGATATTCGGGGAAGCAGCGGACGAAGTCGGGCAGCGGCGCGCGGCAGCGCATGTACTGAGAGCCGAGTGTCGAAGGGTACATCCCGGTGATGATTGCCGAGCGGCTGGGAGCGCACACGCCCGCAACGCTGTATGCGTGCGAGTAGCGGACGCCCTCAGACGCGATGCGGTCGATGTTCGGTGTGATCGAATTGCGGTCGCCGTAGCACCCGATCTCCGGGCCGGTATCCTCACACGAGATCCAGAGAATGTTCGGCCGCGGGCGGGACGGCGCGCCTGTCAGCACAAGCGGCGCAGTTCCAGCGGCAAGAAACCCGCGTCGTGAGATCGAGTTCGGCATGGCGGCTATTTTAGCGCGCGTATTGCGTCAGCCGAGCGGATGAGATTTCTCGCACTCGGGAGGCCGTACAGCTCGGCAGGCCCGAATTGAAGGCTTCTTTCAGCGGACTACTTATGACGCGCGATGTCGCGTGCTATTCTACCCAGCAACCACGCCCTTTGGCCCCGGCTGCGGCGGTTTGATCAGCGCGGCGGCTTCCTTGGCGAAATACGTGATCACCATGTCCGCACCGGCTCGCCGGATTGCCGTCAGCGATTCGAGCATCGCGCGCGTGCAATCGATCCAGCCGTTCCGCCCAGCCGCGATAATCATGCTGTATTCGCCCGACACCTGGTACGCGCAGATCGGTACGTCCCAGCGGTCGCGGGCCTGCCGGATGATGTCGAGGTACGGCATGGCCGGCTTGACCATGATCATGTCCGCGCCTTCTTCGAGATCGAGTTCGATCTCTCGCAGTGCTTCGCGGCCATTCGCCGGATCCATCTGGTAACTGCGGCGGTCGCCGAACTGCGGCGTCGATTCCGCAGCGTCGCGGAAGGGGCCGTAGAAGCAGGAGGCGTACTTCGCGGCGTAGGAGAGAATCGCCGTGTTCTTGAAACCGTTCTCGTCGAGCGCTGTGCGAATTGCCCCCACGCGGCCATCCATCATGTCGGAAGGCGCTACGATGTCGGCTCCGGCGCGAGCGTGCGAAACAGCCGATGCGGCGAGCCACTTCAGTGTCTCGTCATTGTCCACGTCGCCGTTCACGACCAGCCCGCAGTGCCCGTGACTGGTGTACTCGCAGTTGCAGACGTCGGTGATCACGGTCAATCCGGGTACGCCCAGCTTGATGGCGCGGATTGCCTGCTGTACGATCCCGTTATCGTCGTAAGCCCCCGAAGCGAATTCGTCCTTGGTTTCGGGAATACCGAATAACAGCACGCCGCCCAACCCGAGGTGTTGCGCCTCCGCGCACTCGTGCACGATCAGGTCTACGGAGAGCTGTGCGTGACCCGGCATCGAGCGGATCTCTTTGCGGACGCCAGAGCCCGGCACCACAAACAGCGGCAGGATGAACTGCGAGGGATCCAGACGCGTCTCACGGACCAGGCTGCGCAGCCCCTCGGTTGCGCGCAGCCGCCGCATCCTGTGAATTGGGAACGGCATAACCCTCCATTGTAGTCGCGCCGGCCCTGGTCAGAATCCCAGGTTCAGGTGGAAGCGGAAAGCGCGGCCCTCGTTCAGGGTGTTCGTGATCTGCCCGAAGTTCGGCGACACCAGGTCGTACCCCGGCTCCGCGAACTGCGGCGTGTTGAACAGGTTGATGGATTCCGCCCGCAGGGTCAGCTTTGCGCGCCGGATGGGAAACGTACGGGAAAGCGCCGCGTTCACGTTGCTGATGCCGCCCTTGCGGAACGTGCTGCGGCCCAGGTTGCCGCGCCGGTCCGTCGGGCTCATGAAGCCGAACGCGCTTTTCGGCAGCAGCGCTCGCGAGGTATCCGGATCGCCGATCGTGCGCCCGAGAATCGACGTGTCCAGCAGGTTCGGCCGGTCGCCCCCGTTGCCGTCCACATTCCCATACCCGGGGCCGTCCGAGCCTGCGAACACGGTAAACGGCATGCCCGCTTTCAGCAGGGTCACGACGGACACGTTCCAATCCCGAAGCGCCCGCCCGGCGCGCGCAGGCATCACGTACGAAGCCCGCCATAGAAACGAGTGCGGCTGGTCGAACGCGCTGAGGCCCTTCATGTCGTTGCTGGCCTCGTACTCCCACTGCCCTCGCGAAAGCCGCGAATCCGCGTCGTAGGCGGTGTTCGTATAAGACGCTCCCAGGTCCAGCGCCTTGCTGAACCAATAGGATGCATCCAGCGAGAGCCCGCGCCAGCGTGGCACTACCAGCGACACACGAGCCGCGTCGAAATATCCGCGCGAGCCGTTCGTCGCTATGCGGTGTTCGGCGTGCTCGGGATCGGGACGGCGCTGGTTGATCGTCGCCGTGGTCTGCGGGATTCCCGGCGTGGGGTGCGCCCGGTTGTTGTATCGCATGACCAGCAGGCTGTGCTGCCTGCTGCCTACGTACCCGAGCTGAACGTGCCAGTCCCCGAAGCCGCGCTCCCAACTCAGGTTGTACTGGTGCTCGTAGGGAGCCACCAGCGAGGAGTCGAGCAGGTAAAGATTCGGGAACCCGCCCGTGCCGGAGTGCAGCGGATCGAGCAGCGAGGGCGCCGAGACCGCAAGTTTGACGCTTCCCGGAGGCGAAAACCGCACCTGCTGGAACGTCACCGGGAAAATCTCACCGTACTGAAGGCTGTATGCGGCGCGCAACACACCCGTTTCGCCGGGCAACTTGTACGCGAAACCGAACTGCGGGGCGACGTTGTTGCAGTCGCACGAGTACGGAATGTCGTTGCGATGGTTCACTTCATAGGGCGACGTCACGGGCTGGTAGCGCAGGCCGTAGCTGAGCGTCAGCGAGGGCGTCGCGCGCCAGCGGTCGCCCGCGTAGAACTGCAGATCCCAATTACGGAAGCCGCGGTCGATTTCGCCGATCGAGATCAGATAGGAGTTGGGAATGCCCAGGCGGAAATTGGTGATCGCATCGCGCCCGAAATCCGCGCCGAAGCCCATGAACCCGCGGTGCGCATCCGTCTCGCGGCCGTTGAGTTGCCGCCGCAGCACTTCAAAGCCCGCACGCCATGAATGGTGTTCCGAATCGCGCCGGACCGCCCCTGCGTAACGGAACAGGTTCTGCGCGCGGTCGATCGGAATGATGGCCTGCGGCCCGAGCGTCTCCAGGCCCGAGACCGAAATCATCATACCGACCGCGTTCGGCTCCGGCACGAGCAGCGAGCCGATGCGGTCGAAACCGAGCGACGTTTCGAGCACTGTCCTCGGCGAGAGCGTGCGCGACCACGTAACCCGCGCGCGGTGATTGCGCGTGTCTGTATCCGGGTTCTGCCCGGCCACTAGCTGGAACGCGTCCACGTGCTGCTTCAGGAACGAGTAGAACAACGTGATCCGGTCGCGGTCGCCCGAGTATTGATCGAGGCGGATCACGGCGCGATCGTTGTCGATCGAGTGCAGTGCATTCGTGTTCAGCGCCCGCGGGTTGATATCTGTGCGGTTCGGCAGTTCGGCCGGGTACGCCGCGAGGTAGCGCGAGATGATGGCGCGGATCGCGGGGTCGGTCGCCAGTACGGTGCGCTCGTCCAGCTTCGGCACCAGCACGTTTCCATTCACGCTGCCCCGAAGTTTCTGCTGGCTGGCGTCGATCGAAATGAACGCGCGTCTCCACGCCGGAGCGGTGAACGTGAATCCGTAGTCGTTGTCGTGCGCCGGCTTCACACTGCCCACCTGGAAAAACGACCGCGCGCTGAAAATGCTGTTCCGGTGTCCGATATAAGCCGAGCCGTGGATATTGGACAGCGGCCGCGCGGTAACGTGAATCGGGCTGCCGGCCGGGTTGCCAAACTCCGCGCCGAAGTAGCCGCGGTCAGGAAGGAACTCGGGAATGATGGTGGCCGTGGTGCCCATTCGGATGTTGAGTTCTTTCAGGGCATTGTTGTCCACCAGGTTGAACTGAATGTTCTCGTTGCGGCGGCTTTCGCCCGCGGCGGTGTCGGTTTCGCCGGCCAGGTTCAGCTCGATGCGGCGCGACGGTTTGGCGGGTTCGGGAGCCCCCGCCTGAGGTTCGGTGGCCGATTGCGCGGCCTGCGGACGCGGCTGCTGCGCGAAACACGCAGCGGTGATGAGAAGAACGGTAGCGGCGCGGATCAAATTACGATCTTAGCTCTCCGAAGCTACAATCGTGAGTTGACCGAACTCCACGAAGTTCTGCGCCGGTTCTGGGGGTACGACGAATTCCTGCCTCTGCAGGAGCGCATCGTACGCAGCATCATGGACGGACACGATGTCGCGGCTGTGCTGCCGACCGGCGGCGGCAAGTCTCTCTGTTACCAGTTGCCCGCACTCGCGCTTGCAAAAACCGCGGTCGTCATCTCCCCGCTGATCGCGCTGATGCAGGACCAGGCAGCGCAGCTCACGGAGATGGGCGTCCCCTCCGCCGTGCTCAATAGCGCGCTGAAGCAGGCCGAGCAGCGCCAGGTTATGCAGCAGGCGGCCCGGGGCGCGTACAGGATTCTGTATATCTCGCCCGAACGCATCGCCCGCGAAGATACGATTCCGTGGCTGCGCCGGATCCCGCTCGCCTTTTTCGCAATCGACGAGGCGCACTGCATTTCCGAGTGGGGGCATGAGTTCCGTCCCGAGTACCGCCAGTTGAGTTGCCTCCGCGAATCCTTCCCGGATGTTCCCATTGCCGCGTTCACTGCGAGTGCGACGAAACGCGTGCGAGCTGACATCATCCAGCAATTGCGCCTGAATGAGCCCCACAAGTACATCCGCAGCTTCCTGCGCCCGAACCTCCGTTACACGATCCGCCAGTGCGGTCCGCAAACGCAATGGGCGCTGCTCCTGGCCGGCCTGAAGGCGCACGCGGGAGAAAGCGTGATCGTGTACGCTCCCACCATCGCCCGTGTCGAGGAGACTGTCGATAATCTTGGCGAGCACGGCATCGCGGCGCTGCCATATCACGGCAAAATGGATGCTGCGGGCCGGCAGCGCAACCAGGAGAAGTGGACGTCAGATGAAGTCCGCGTGCTCGTCGGCACCATCGCCTTTGGCCTCGGTATCAATAAGCCCGCCGTGCGCGCCGTCATTCACCTCTCGCTGCCCAAATCGCTCGAGCAGTATTACCAGGAATCCGGCCGCGGCGGGCGCGACGGGCAGCTCTCCGACTGCGTACTGCTGTGGCAGGCGAGGGACCCGGTGCTGATCCGCTATTTCATCGACCAGATCGAAGACGAGAACGAAAAGCAGCGGGCATGGTCGCGCTACCGCGATGTCAAACGTTTCATTGAATCCGAGGATTGCCGCAAGCGCCAGGTGTGTCTCCATTTTGGCGAAACGCCCAAGTGGGAGCGCTGCGAGATGTGCGACAACTGCGGCACGGAGCCCGAGTGGCTGGCCGCCGCCGAAGTGGCGGAGACGAAATCGAAAAAGCGCGAAAAGCGAATCCTGCCGTTGAAGCCTGCGTCGCCCGCGCCGCTCCCGGCGCCTCCGAAGCCCGCTCCAACTTCCGTTGCCCCGGCCGATCCGGATCTCGTGGAATTTCTCCGCTCATGGCGCCGCGATCTGGCGCGCAAGGACGGCGTGCCCGCGTTCATGGTCCTCACAGACGCCACGCTCGCCGATCTCGCCCGCAAGCGGCCCGCCAGTATCCCCGGCCTGCTTCATGTAACCGGCATCGGAGACGCCAAGGCTGATCGTTATGGCGAAGCGATCCTTTCGGCCCTCGCGTCTTACGGCCGGGGTGAGCGGGCGGCCGCAGCGCCTGCACCTCTTTCGGCGAGTCCGGTGCAGGAGACGATGCAGTTGCTCGCCGACGGGCGCACCTTCGAGGAGATCGCGGCCATCCGCGGCCGCCGGGTCGATACCGTCGTCGGGCTCGTTGCAGATCTGATCGAGCATGGCCGCATCGAACTGCGTCGCGAATGGGTAACGCCGGAAAGCGGCGCCGCCATCGAAGAGGCCGCTGCCCGCTTCGGCCTGAAATGGCTCAAACAGATTCAGGAGGCCGCCGGCGAGAATGTCACTTTCGCAGAAGTGCGGCTGGTGGTTGCAGATCTCCGCAGGAAGGCAGCCCCAGCCGACAAGGGCTGACCCGGCCCACTTCGAATCCTACGTCGAACGGCGCTCGGATCGGGCCACGGTCTTCGGCGGGGCTGCAGGCCTATCGTGAGGCGTCCGCCTCAATCTCCGGGAGAGTACGTTCCGGATAGGTTCGCGGCTCGGGAAGCACGACCACGACCTCTTCGGCGGCGGGCTTCGGCCGCTTCAACCCCGCTTCAGCCATCAGCTTGTCCGTCGCGGTATAAGCTTCCGTTACCCACTCGACAATCTTCTCGGGCTGCGGCGAGTACTCCAACTCGATCGAGAGCGTTCCGTCGAATCCCGTCTGTTTGATCGCGTTGAGGTATGGAGCGAAATTCACGGTTCCGCGCCCCGGCGGCAGGTCACCATGTACCTTGCCGTCGCAATCGGAGAAATGGATGTGCGCTATGCGATCCTTGCCGAGTGCGACCACTTCCTCAGGAGCGGTGTTGGCCAGCGCGAGGTGCGAAACGTCGAGGTTCGCCTTGACGTTTGCCATGTTGACGTCCTTCAGGAACTGGTCCATCTTCGCAAGCGTGTTCACCAGCGAGAGCTTGAATGGCTCCAACTCGATTGCGATTTCGAGATCGAGTTCCGACGCGTACCGGCCAAGGTCCTGCACCTGCTCCACCGCCCAGTTCCACTGATCGGCCGGCTTGATAACTTCCTGCTGCCAGATATACTCGCCAAGCACGAGCAGAAGGTTCTTCGCCTCGAGTTCGTAGCACAAGTCCAGGTACGCCTCGCACCGGTCGTAGTGAAAATTGCGGACGGGCGGGTTGAAGTCAGCGATGCCGAGTGCCACGCAGCACACCGATATGATCGGCAGCTCCTGTTCGCGGCACACATCCTTGATCAGCCGGCGTTCGCGCGCGTCGATGTCGAGCGGGTCGGCGAAAATGTCAATCGTGTCGAACCCGATTTCACGGGTCCTGCGAATGCCTTCGGCCGTGCCCACATGCGTGCCGGCCCAAGCTGAGTTAATCAAACCAAGGTTCATGTCACTCTCCCCATCCGTTTAAGCGCAGAGACGCAGAGAAAACCCGAAGAGAAAAGGAGGCAAACCTGTGACGCACGACCATCTGCATCCTGTCCGGTAATGACTCGTGCACTTCTCTCCTCATCTTGTCTCGCTTGTCTTGCTCGTCTCTGCGTCTCCGCGCCTCTGCGGTGATCATGCTTTGGCGGCCTCGGAGGCCTCCAGGATTTCGGTTACCCGTACGGGGCGGTGCTCGTCCAGGGACTTATAGCACGCGTCTACCAGCGCCATGGTGCGCAGGTTGTCGGCCGCGCTTACCGCCGGCTCTGTTCCGTCAGCCACCGCATCGAGCAGCATGCCCATCGTGCCGATGAACGCGTCCGGAAACCACACCTCGCTCCACTTCGGAGCGAACCAGACGCCCGGTTGCTGCTTCGTCGCGAACTCGATCGTCGAGGGCTGCGCGTTCGGATATGCCGGCCAGCCGATGGTCCCTTGCGCCAAACCGTCCGTGCCTTCCACCCGCCACTTGATATAGGAATCCGCCGCCGCGCCCTCCCGCGCGGGCCCGGCCCACACGTCGTCCCACAGCGTGGCGCGGAAGCCGTTCCCATACTCCAGAATCGAAAGCACGATGCCGTCCCTGTGCGCGAACTTCGTCCGCGGATCGGTCCGCGCGCTCACGTACACGCTCTCCGGATCGCCGAACAGGAACCGGAAGCAATCCAGGTGGTGGATCCCCATGTTCAGGATCTCCAGCCGGTCGTAGCCTTCCAGGAACTTCTGCCAGTGCGGGATTGCGCGCATCTCGATGGTCGCGAGGACCGGCTCACCCAGGTACCCGCGATCCATCACAGTCCTCAGCGCACGGATCGATTGGTCATACCGCATGTTTTGGTTCACGCCCAGCGTGATGCCCGCGCGTTTGCAGATCTCCGCCGTTTTCCGTGCTTCCGTGTGATTCACCGCGAGCGGCTTCTGCGCCAGGATGCCCTTGATCCGCCCCGCACGCTTCGCGGCAGCCCGTACTACTGCCTGCTGAGCGTGGGGTGGAATCGCGATGTCCAGGATCTCCACCTCGGGGTCGTCCAGAAGCTGTTCGTAGCTGTCGTACGCCTTCGGAATGCCGCGCGCGGCCGCCGCCTCGCGGGCCTGTTCCGGAACGTCGCACGCGATGGCGCGCACGTTGTACCCCGCGCGTCCGTACGCCACGAGTTGCACGTCCCGAACGATGAAGCCGGCGCCGACAACGCCGATGCCGTAACGCTGCTTCGACGCGGGCGCCTGGTGATTGAGGTTAAGGTCGATCATACGGGCCTGCCGCGGCTCATTGTAGCGCCGATAGAAGCCCTGCTGCCTTGCCGCGCGAAATGTGCGGCCTCGCTTCCGCGTTGTGCATCTCAATCAACACCGCGCGGCGGGTATCATTGAGTCAGGCCGAATGTCCTCACTGGAACGCGATCCCCATAATGAATACGTTCGCCGGCTCGAGAAGCGTGTCGAAGTAGCCGCGCGATTCGACCGCACGCACATCCGCGTAGGCAACGTGAACGTGATGCTCGCCATCGCCGCCGCGCTGATCGCGTGGGCTGCGTTCGGCTATGGTGCGCTCTCCCCCCTGTGGCTCCTGGCGGCGGGCGCCGTCTTCCTCGTGCTGTCGATCTATCACGGCCGTGTGCTGCGCAAACGCAAGCGCGCCGCCCGTGCCGCGCGGTTCTATGAAAACGGCATCGCCCGCGTCGAGGGCCGGTGGGCCGGCCGTGGTTACGGCGGCGAGCACTACGACGATCCCGCCCACCCGTACGCCGAGGACCTCGACCTCTTTGGCCGCGGCTCCCTCTACGAGCTCCTGTGCGCCGCGCGCCTGCGCACAGGCGAGAAGACACTGGCCGAGTGGCTGCTCAACTCCGCCGGGTTGGACGAGATCCGCGCGCGCCATCAGGCCATCGATGAGTTGCGTTCGAGGCTCGACCTGCGTGAGGACATTTCGCTCCTCGGCGAAGAGGTTCGCTCCGGCATCAATCCTGGTGACCTGGTCCGGTGGAGCGAACAGGATGTCATCCTCGAATCCCGCTCCGCTCGGATCGTCGCCGTCATTCTGGCGGCGGCGGCCGTAGCCGGCGCGGTGGTGTGGTGGATCACCGGCTTTGTGACGCCCTTGATCGTGGTGGGCATCATCGAAGCAATCTTCTACTTTCGCTTTCGCAGCCGCATCTCGAAGGTCGTGGAAGCGGTGGGCAAACCCGCCTACGGGCTCGGCCTGCTCTCGGAAGTGCTGGCCCGTTTCGAACGCGAGAAGTTCGCCTCCCCCCGGCTGGCTGAGCTCCGAAAGCAGCTCGACATTCACGGCCACGCTCCATCCCGCCAAATCGCCCGGCTCAACCGCCTGATGGAGATGCTCGACTCTCGTGATAACGTTCTCGTCCGGGTCATCGGGCCGCCGCTGCTCTGGACCACGCAACTCGCATTCGCAGTTGAAGCGTGGCGTAAGGAGAACGGCCGTGCTGTGCGCCACTGGATCAGCGCCGTGGGAGAGATGGAAGCCTTCCTCTCGCTCGCGTCGTACGCCTACGAGCACCCCGCCGATCCGTTCCCTGAGATCACGGCCGAAGGCCCCATCTTTGACGCTGACGCGATTGCACATCCGCTGCTCGATGAGCGCAAGGCGGTGCGCAATGACGTTCATCTCGGCGCCGATCTGCGCGTGCTCGTCGTGAGCGGTTCGAACATGTCCGGCAAGAGCACCCTGCTCCGGACAGTTGGCGTCAACGCGGTGCTGGCCATGGCTGGCGCTCCCGTGCGAGCCAAACGGCTCGTCATTTCTTCGGTCGCCGTGGGCGCCTCCATTCGGACGCTCGATTCTCTCCAGAGCGGCACCTCGCGCTTCTACGCCGAAATCAAGCGGCTGCGCCTTCTGATCGAACAGACCAACGGCCCGCGCCCGCTGCTGTTCCTCCTGGACGAGTTGCTTCACGGCACCAACTCGCATGACCGTAAGGCTGGCGGCGAGGCCGTGGTGAGAAGCCTCGTCCAGCGCGGCGCATTCGGGCTGCTCACTACCCACGATCTTGCGCTGGCTCACATCGCCGACGAGCTCTACCCGCGAGCCATCAACGTCCACTTCCAGGACTTCCTCGAGGACGGCAACATGAAGTTCGATTACCGCTTGCGTCCTGGTGTCGTTACCAAGAGCAACGCGCTGGAGTTAATGCGGAGCGTCGGTCTCGACGTATAACTTGCTAAAGGGATTATGACGACCACTGCTTTCGTTCTCATGGCCGCTTCCATCGTCGTACATGGCCACCGCGGCGCCAGGGGTGTTCTGCCCGAAAACACGATTCCAGCGTTCGAGCACGCCATAGACGCGGGCGCGAATTATCTGGAGCTTGACCTCGCGGTTACTCGAGACAACGTGCTGGTTGTCTCGCACGATGCGGTCCTGCCTGAGTCCATCTGCACAGGCGGCGCGGGGACGCGCGTCATCCGTGAAATGACCCTCGCGCAACTCAAGCAGTGGGATTGCGGCTCCCGCGCCAACCCTGCCTTCCCGCGCCAGAAGACCGTGCCCGGCACTCGCGTCCCCACATTTGACGAGGTGCTCGCGCTCGCGGACCGCGGCAGCTTCGGTTTCAATATCGAAACCAAGATTTCCGCGAAGCGGCCCGAATTGACGCCGTCACCAGATGAATTTGCGCGCCTGATCTACGACGCCGTTCACAAGCGCGGCCTCGAGAACCGGGTGCTTGTGCAGTCGTTCGATTTCCGGACGCTGCACGCGATGAAGCGCATCGCGCCCGCGATCCGGCTGAACGCGCTGATCGGGCGTGAGGACACGCGGGATTGGGCAGTCGTCGCCCAGGAGTCGGGTGCCGGATGCATCGCTCCTGAGTACGTTTTGGTCACCCCGGAGCGCGTCCGGAAGGCACACGCAATCGGCCTTACCGTAGTGCCCTGGACGGTGAACGATGCGGCCGAATGGGATCGCCTGATCGCCGCCGGCGTGGACGGTATTATCACCGACGACCCTGCGGCGCTGCTGGCGCACCTTCACAGCGCACCGCCTTCACGTGCGGCGCCGCCGCAACGCCCGTGACGGAAAGGCCGCAATAGGACCCGGTACTCGGTTCCTGTCACCCCGCGCCCCGACTTGGGATCATGGAAGGTATGGGACTGACCCAGATCGGGGCGCCGAAGCCGCAGACGGTAGAAGATCCCGTTTGCCATATGCAGATCGTCCCGGCTTCGGCCGCCGGTAAGTACGAGTACAACGGCGCCACCTACTACTTCTGCTCGCTGCCCTGCATGGAACGGTTTAAGGCCGATCCCGAGAAGTATCTGGGAGAGAAGCCAGAAAGCAGAAGCCAGGAGGCAGGACCGCAAACAGTCGAGGATCCCGTATGCCACATGCAGGTTGCGCCTGCTTCCGCCGCCGGGATGCACGAGCACAACGGCAAGACGTATTACTTCTGCTCCCAATCCTGCCTGGATAAGTTCACAGCGGATCCCGAACGTTACGTGAGCGGTACCCCGGCGCCCGAGCCCGAACACGTCCCCGAAGGCGCCATATACACCTGTCCGATGCACCCCGAAGTGCGCCAGGTCGGCCCCGGGTCCTGCCCCATTTGCGGTATGGCCCTGGAGCCGCTCGTCGCGACGGCGGGCGGTGAGGAGGTCAACCCTGAACTTCTGGATATGAGCAGGCGGTTCTGGGTGTGCCTGGCGCTCACGATCCCCGTGCTCGCGGTTGCGATGCTCGGCGATTTTGTTGATGCGCTGCGCGCTCCCTGGGTGGTCTGGTTTCAACTGGTTCTCTCGACCCCTGTCGTGCTTTGGGGCGGTAAGCCGTTTTTCGAGCGGGGCTGGAGCTCCATCGTCACACGCAACTTGAACATGTTCACGTTGATCGCGATCGGCACCGGCACCGCCTACTTCTACAGTGTCATCGCGACGTTGTTCCCCGACATCTTCCCCGAGTCGTTCTACATGCACGGCCGCCCCGCGGTCTACTTCGAGGCCGCTGCGACGATCACGACCCTCGTGCTCCTCGGCCAGGTGCTTGAGCTGCGCGCCCGCGGCCAGACATCAAGCGCGATCCGCGCCCTGCTTCAACTCGCGCCTCCCGAGGCTCGCATCGTGCGGGAAGACGGCAGCGAGCACGACGTGCCTCTCGCTGAGGTTCATCCCGGCGACCGTCTTCGCGTGCGGCCCGGCGGCAAAGTTCCGGTAGATGGCGTCGTGCTCGAAGGCTCCTCCGCCGTGGACGAGTCGATGATCACCGGTGAGCCGATGCCGGTCGCGAAGACTGACGGCGCCCGTGTGACAGGCGGAACCGTCAACGGCACGGGCTCGTTCGTCATGCGCGCCGAGCACGTCGGCTCGGAGACGCTGCTCGCCCGCATCGTGCGCATGGTGAGCGAAGCGCAGCGCAGCCGTGCGCCTATCCAGCGCATCGCCGATGTGGTCGCCGGTTATTTCGTTCCCGCGGTGGTACTGACTGCGGTTGTGACGTTCATCGTCTGGGGGATCTGGGGTCCGCAGCCGCGCCTGGCTCATGGCCTGGTGAACGCCGTTGCGGTGCTCATCATCGCCTGCCCCTGCGCGCTCGGCCTGGCGACCCCGATGGCGGTGATGGTCGGCACGGGTCGCGGCGCCGTCGCCGGCGTGCTCATCAAGAATGCCGAAGCCCTCGAAGTGCTGGAGAAGGTGAACACGGTGGTCGTCGATAAGACCGGCACGCTCACGGAGGGCCGGCCGCGCCTGGTGGCCGTAGAGGGCGATCCGGCGGTTCTGGCGCTCGGCGCCAGCCTGGAGCGCAGTAGCGAACACCCGCTCGCAGATGCGATCGTTCGCGGCGCGCTGGAACGTGGCGCGACGCTCACCGACACGACGGAGTTCCAGTCGATCACCGGTAAGGGCGTCACAGGGATCGTGCAGGGCAGGCGTGTCGCTCTCGGGAACGCTGCGCTTATGCGCGAACTCGGCATCGATGCGGGTGCGCTGCAGCAGCGCGCCGAGGCCATGCGCGCCGAAGGGCAAACCGTCATGTTCGCCGCCCTTGATGGCCGCGCCGCCGGTCTGCTCGGCGTCGCCGATCCTGTGAAGAAGTCCACGCCAGAGGCGATCAGGTTGCTTCACGGCGAAGGCGTACGCATCGTGATGCTCACCGGCGATAGCCGGACCACCGCCGAAGCCGTCGCGCGCCGCCTCGGCATCGACGAAGTCCACGCCGAGGTGCTCCCCGAGCAGAAGATCGCCGTTGTCAAACAGCTTCAGTCTGAAGGCCGCGTTGTCGCGATGGCGGGGGACGGCGTGAACGACGCTCCCGCGCTTGCCGCTGCCCACGTAGGTATCGCGATGGGAACCGGGACCGACGTCGCCATGGAGAGCGCGGCCGTCACGCTGGTTCAGGGTGATTTGCGCGGCATCGTGCGCGCACGCCGCCTGAGCCGCGGCACGATGCGCAACATTCGTCAGAACCTCTTCTTCGCATTTATCTACAACATCCTGGGCGTACCCATTGCTGCGGGCGTGCTCTACCCGTTCTTCGGGCTGCTCCTCAGCCCGATGATCGCAAGCGCCGCAATGACGTTCAGCAGCGTGAGCGTCATCGCGAATGCGCTCAGGCTGCGGCGGCTGAAACTGTAATTACGCTTTAGCCTTCTGAATCAGGGTGCCGAAGCGCTTGCCGATCGCGAGCGCGGGGTCGAGCGGAACGTCCACAGCCTGGCAGTCGTGCGGGATTGAGATGACCGGCTTCGGGGCGATTCGCTTGCCCTCGAAATGGGGCAGCCAGCGGCGTTGTGCTTCCAGCATCTCGGAGCACATTTCCCGCACCTCGGCGAGCGTGCACACCGCGCCCGTGAGTGGGTCCATTGCCGCCGCCTGTACGATGCGTTCCGTGTCTGATTCGAGGGCCGCATCCGCCGTAAGCGTCTGCACTCCGACGTTCGTCATGCACAACGCCGCGCACTGCGGCGGCAGTTCGCCCACCACCGTTGGACGCAGCCCTGTGTCATCGGCAAACGTGGGCACCTCCACGCAGCACCCCGCGGGCAGGTTCGTGATATAGCCGTCATTCCGCACGTTGCCCATGAACCGGAACGGCTTGCCCGTCGCCACCGCTTCGATGATGTAGGAGCAGTACTCCACGCTGCGCTTCTCGATGAGGGTGCTCTCGGTCGCGAGCGGGTCGTGCGCGGCGTAGAAATCCGCCACCGTCTTACACCACGAGTAATAGGCTCCGGTCTCACCGCCGAAGCTCGGCTCGTCGCAGTACGTCGCAAGCGCCCTGGCGTTCTTCCGGAACCACGGCACGTATTCGCTGAGGTGACCCGTGCTCTCGGTCATGAAGTAACCGAAATGGCGGAACACCTCGCCCCGCACCTTCTCGTTCTTGTAATACTCAGGATTCTCGAAGCGCTCGCGGAGGGCGGGGTAGAGGTCGCGGCCCTTGTGTTCCAGGCGCAGAAACCAATCCATGTGATTGATGCCGCCGCAGGTCCAGGTGATGTCGTCCTTCGGCACGCCGCAGTAGCGCGAGATCAGGTCGAGAGTAGTCTGAACGCCGTGGCACAGCCCGGCAAACGATATGTTTGTGGCTTTCCCGAGCGCAAGGCAGTTGGCCGCCATCGGATTCGCGTACTGCAGCAGGATCGCATTGGGCTTGGCCACGGCCGCCATGTCGCGCGCAATATCGACCAGCACCGGGATGGTGCGAAGGCCGCGAAACAAACCGCCGGGTCCGAGTGAATCGCCGACACACTGGTCCACACCGTACTTCATCGGAATGCGGTAATCCGATTCGAACGCCTTGACGCCTCCCACCTGAATCATGACTACGACGAAGTCCGCGCCCCGGATCGCCTCCCGCCGGTCCAGCGTGCCCCAAACCGTCCCCGCCACTCCGTTGTCGCGCAACATGCGGCGCCCGAATTCCTCGATCCGGCGCAGTTTGGGTTCCGTCCGGCTCATCAGCGCGAATTCGGCGCCAGCCAGCGCAGGCGTCGCCATGATGTCGCTCATCAGGGTCTTGCAGAAAACAATGCTGCCCGCACCGATCATCGCGATCTTCATTGGACTCTCCGTGGATACAGTGTACGAAACGGACGGCGGGGCACGGGCCGGCGGCGGAGCAGCGGTGCGGGGATATGTGGCGGCCGTTCGGGGGCGGGTCGCACCGGCAGGCGGGAGGCCCAACCGCCCCCGAAACAGGCCTTCAACTCAGAAAGCGCGCCTAACTCAAGCGGAAGTTGATTTCGATGGTCGCCTGCACCCGGACCGGCTTGCCGTCCTTCATAGCAGGCTTGAATTTCCACGTCTCGGCAGCCTTTATCGCCTGCTCGTCCAAGTCAGGTCGAAGGCTCTTCTCCACTTTCACGTTCTCTACGCGGCCCTCGGACGTGATCTCCACCTTCAGCACAACCGTTCCCTCGATCTTCGCGTCTTTCGCCTCTTTGGTGTACTCGGGGTTGTGCTTCTCGATCGGCTGTGGCGCCGAAACACCGTCCCCGACCTTATAAACCTTTTCTTGTTCGCCCGCCAGCGCCGGAACGGCAATGGACAGGGCGAGTAAACAGCTTGCAATCAGCCTGAACATGCATGGCCTCCTGGGGCTTAGATACGAGAGTTGCACCTGCGGGTTTCAGGAATTTGATCGGCCATCGTCCTTTCGGCAACAAACCCGGAAAGCGGAACCATCACCTACGACTACACGGGTGCAGGCCGCCTCTTGAAGCGCATCGACGCGCAGGGTGTTACGTTCTG